>JBFMCA010000020.1:0-54950 GCA_040754955.1 Acidobacteriota bacterium
GACGATCGGCCGTCGGCCGACGTCCCGGCCGGCGGCGGTTGGGCCTTCTGAACCGGCGCCGAACGCGCTACCATAGGCGGCATTCCCGGGATGCCGGCCTTGCAGCGCAGGACGTTTGCCGCGGTTGCCACGGCGTGTGTCGGCGTGCATCTCGTCGCCGTGGCGGCGCAGGTGCCGGTCCGTTCCGCGCTCGTGGCCCAGCCGCCCCCGGCGGCTCAGGCCCCCGTCCCGGCGGCGGCTGCCGCGGGCGACGCCGCCACGATCAAGCAGTACTGCGTCACGTGCCACAACGATCGGGCGCGCGCGGGGGGCCTGACGCTGGCCGCGTACGATCCGGCCCGCGCCACCGACGATGTGGCGACCACCGAGAAGATCATCCGCAAGCTCCGCGCGGGGATGATGCCGCCGGCCGGCGCTCGTCGGCCCGACGCGCCGGTGCTCGCGTCGCTGGCCGCCAGCCTCGAGACGAGGGTCGACCGCGCCGCGGCGGCGAGTCCGGATCCGGGCTTCCGGCCGTTCCAGCGTCTCAACCGGGCCGAGTACGCGCGCGCGGTGCACGACCTTCTTGCGCTGGACGTGGATGTCACGGCCCTCCTGCCGCCGGACACCATCAGCCACGGCTTCGACAACGTCGCCGACGCGCAGACGTTCTCGCCGACGCTGCTCGAGGGCTACCTGCGGGCCGCGAGCCGCGTCGCGGCGCTGGCGCTCGGCGATCCGGAGGCCGAAGCGAGCGAGACGCGGTACCGCGTGCCCAAGACGGCCTCGCAGCTCCGCCGGGTCGACGGCGCGCCCTTCGGGACGCGCGGCGGCCTGTCGACGCTGCACACGTTCCCTGCCGACGGCGAGTATGTGTTCCGCCTCGACCTGCACAGCAACGCGTGCGGGTTCCTGTTCGGGCCCAACGAGGGCGAGCAGGTCGAGGTCTCGATCGACGGCGAGCGCAAGGCGCTGCTCGACATCAACCCGCGGATGGCGGAGAACACGACGGGGCTCACGCTCAAGACCGACCCCATCCGCGTGACGGCGGGCGCCCACCGCGTCACCGCGGCGTTCCTGCAGCGGTTCGAGGGCCCCGTCAACGACCTGGTGGCGCCCATCGATCACACGCTCGCCGACACGCAGATTGGGGTGGCGTTCGGGATCACGACGCTGCCGCACCTCAAGGACTTCACCATCGTCGGACCGTACCGGGTCACGGGCGTCTCGGACACGCCCAGCCGCCGGCGCGTGTTCACGTGCCGGCCGACGCGCCCGGAGGAGGAGACACCGTGCGCGACGGCGATCGTCGATCGACTCGGCGCGCAAGCGTTCCGGCGGCCGCTCACGGCCGATGAGGCCGCGGGCCTCATGAAGTTCTACCGCGCGGGACGGGAGGAAGGGGACTTCGAGTACGCGGTCGGCGCGGCGCTCGAGGCCATCCTGGCCAGCCCGCAGTTCGTGTTCCGTCTCGAGCGCGCGCCCGCGGCCGCGCGGGCCGACGCCGCCTATCGGCTCGGCGGGTTCGCGCTGGCCTCGCGCCTGTCGTATTTCCTGTGGGGCGCCGGGCCCGATGCCGAGCTCCTGGCGGCGGCCGAGCGCGGCGAGCTGGCGACGCCGGCGGGCATCGATCGCGAGGTCCGGCGCATGCTGGCCGATCCGCGGTCCGAGGCGCTCGCCACGCGCTTCGCGTCGCAGTGGCTGCGGCTGCACGACGTGGACGCCGTCCTGCCCGACGCCGTGGCGTACCCCTACTTCGACCGGACGCTCGGCGACGCCTTCCGGCGGGAGACGGAGCTGTTCTTCGACTCGCTCGTCCGCGAGGATCGGAGCATCCTCGATCTGCTGACCGCCGACCACACGTTCGTCAACGAGCGGATCGCCCGGCACTACGGCATCCCCAACGTGATGGGCAACGCCTTCCGGCGCGTGACGGTGCCCGACGAGCGGCGAGGCCTCCTGGGCCACGGCAGCGTGCTGGTGCTCACGTCGGTCGCCGATCGCACGTCGCCGGTGATGCGCGGCAAGTGGGTGATGGAGGTCCTGCTCGGGTCGCCGCCGCCGCCCCCTCCGCCCAATGTGCCGCCGCTCGAGGAGACGGGCGCCGCGTCGGCGGGCAAGCTCCTGTCGGTGCGCGAGCGGATGGAGGAACACCGGCGGAATCCCGCCTGCACGTCCTGCCACCGCGTGATCGACCCCATCGGCCTGGCGCTCGAGAACTTCGATGTCACCGGCCGGTGGCGCATCCGCGACAACGGCGTGCCCATCGACGCGAGCGGCGAGCTCTACGACGGGACGCGGATGGACGGTCCCGCGGGCCTGCGGCGCGCGCTGCTGAAGCACCAGGACGCGGTGCTGCTCAGCTTCACCGAGCACCTGCTGACCTACGCGCTCGGCCGGCGCGTGGAGCCCGGCGACATGCCGACCGTGCGGCGGATCATCCGCGATGCGGCGGCCGACTCGTACCGCATCTCGTCGTTCATCGTCGGCGTCGCGCGCAGTCCCGCCTTCCGCATGAATCGGGCGGCGGCCGTTTCCAGCTCGAGCCAGGGAGAGCGATAGATGCCTTACATCAGCAACCGCCATCTCGCGCGGCGCACGGTGCTCAAGGGCCTGGGCGTGGGGATTGCGCTGCCGGTCCTCGACGCGATGACGCCCGCGGTGTCCGCGCGGGCGCGCCGCGCCGCGCCGCCTGTGCGGCTCGTGGCCATGGAAATGGTGCACGGCGCCGCCGGCAGCACCGCCTTCGGCCAGGCCCGGCACATGTGGGCGCCGGCGGCGACGGGCTCGGCGTTCGACCTCGCGCCCACGGCGCTCTCGCCGCTCGAGCCCTACCGCGAGTACCTCACCATCATCAGCAACACCGACGTGCGCAATGCCGAGGCGTTCAGCCCGCCGGAGATTGGCGGCGACCACTTCCGGTCGGCCGCGGTGTTCCTCACGCAGGCCCACCCGAAGCAGACGCAGGGATCCGATCTCAGGGCCGGCACCTCGCTCGATCAGCTCTACGCCCAGCACGCAGGGCAGGACTCGCCGCTGCCGTCGATGCAGCTGTGCATCGAGAACGTCGATCAGGCCGGGGGCTGCTTCTACGGCTACTCGTGTGCGTACACCGACTCGATCAGCTGGGCTTCGCCCGAGGAGCCGCTGCCGATGGTGCGCGATCCGCGGGCCGTGTTCGACCAGCTCTTCGGCGTGGGCGCGACGCCCGAGGCCCGTGCCCGCCGCCGCCGCCGCGACCGCTCCATTCTCGACTGGGTCACCGAGTCGGTGCAGGCGCTGAAGGCCGAGATCGGCGCCGCCGATCGCGCGCGACTGGACGAGTACCTCGACGATGTACGGGAGATCGAGCGCCGCATCCAGGCCGTCGAGGCGCGCAACACGAGCGGCGAGCCGCGCGAGCTGCCGGGGGCGCCGGTCGGCGTGCCCGACTCGTACCGGGAGCACGTGCAGCTGATGTTCGACCTGCAGGTGCTGGCCTTCACGATGGACATCACGCGCGTGGTGGCCTTCAAGCTCAGCCGCGACGTCTCGAACCGGGTCTTCACCGAGGCCGGCGTCTCCACGGGGTTCCACATCGCGTCGCACCACCAGGAGCGCGAGGACCGCATCATGGAGTTCGCCAAGATCAACCGGTACCACGTGGGCCTGCTGCCGTACTTCCTCGACAAGCTGAAGAAGGTGCGGGAGGGCGACCAGACGCTGCTCGACAACGCGCTGCTCATCTACGGCTCGCCCATGGGCAACCCGAACGTCCACAACCACAAGCGCTGCCCGCTCTTGATGCTGGGGCACGCGGGCGGCGCGCTCCCGGGCAACCTCCACGTCCGGGCGCCGGACGGCACGCCGATGGCCAACGCCATGCTGGCGGCGCTCCGCATGATTGGCGTCGACCTCGAGACGTTCGGCGACAGCTCGGCCCCGATGGACCTCGGGCGCGCGCCGGTCACGACGGTTGCGGGAGGGCGGTGATCATGCGCCTGGTCGCGACGGCTTTGGCTGCCGGCATCCTCCTCGCGCTGCCCGTCGCCGCCGACGCCCGACAGCCGGCGCCGTCGCCCGTCGCCCGGGCGGCCGAGGCCCGCGACCTCGAGGCCGTGCGCCGGCTGGTGCGTCAGGGGGGCGACGTGAACGCGGCCCAGGGCGACGGCATGACGGCGCTGCACTGGGCGGCGGTCCACGGAGACGCCGAGATGGCCTCGCTCCTGCTCGTCGCCGGCGCGAACCCGCGGGCCACCACCCGGCTCGGCGCCTTCACCCCGCTCCACCTGGCCGCCCAGGGCGGCCACGCCGCCGTGGCCGCGCGGCTCATCGCCGGCGGGGCCGAGGTCGACGCCGAGTCCGGCACCGGGGCGACACCGCTGATGCACGCGGCCGCCTCCGGCAGCCGCGAGACGACGACAGCCCTCATCGAGAACGGCGCGGCCGTCGATCGGCGGGAGCGGGCCCATGGCCAGACGGCCCTGATGTTCGCCGCCGCGCGCAACCGCGCCGACGTCGTGCGGCTGCTCCTCGCGCGCGGCGCGGACGCCGCGGCCACGTCGACCGTCGAGGACCTGGCCGGGCTGACCACGCCCGAAGACGATTTCCAGCAGAACGGCCGCCCCCCGGGGGCCGAGGCGCCGGCCGCCGCCGCGCCCGCGCGTGAGGTGCCGGGTGTGACCCGGGCCTTCACCTACAACGAGCTGATCGGCAAGCACGGCGGCCTGTCCGCGCTCCACTTCGCGGCGCGCGAGGGTGCGCTCGAGACTGTGAGGGCGCTCGTCGAGGCGCGGGCCGACGTGAACCTCGCCAGCCCCGGCGACCGCGCGACGCCGCTCCTCGTCGCCGCCATCAACGGACACTTCGACATCGCGGCGTACCTGCTGGACCACGGCGCCGACCCGACGCTGGCGAGCGAGGCTGGCGTGACGCCCCTGTATGCGGTGGTGAACGTGCAGTGGCAGCCGCGGTCCTTCTACCCGCAGCCGCGCGCCCACCTCCAGCAGCAGGCGACGTACCTGGAGCTGATGACAAAGCTGCTCGACAAGGGGGCCGATCCCAACGCCCGGGTGAACCGCAAGACCTGGTACATGCAGTACAACTTCGACCTGCTGCGCATCGACGATGCCGGCGCGACGCCGTTCTGGCGCGCCGCCTACGCCAGCGATCTCGACGCGATGCGGCTGCTGGTCGCCCGTGGCGCCGACCCGGGGATTCCCACGATGCGTCCGGCGGGCGGGCGGCGGTTCGACGAGAGCACGCGCAGCACCGGGTCGGGCGTCGCGACGCTGGCGCCCATCCCGGTCGCGGGCCCCGGCATTCCGCCGCTCCTGGCCGCAGCCGGCGTGGGCTACGGCGAGGGGTTTGCCGGCAACGCCCACCGCTTCGCGCCCACCGGCATGCTGGCGGCCGTCCGCTACCTCGTCGAGGAGCTGGGGGCGGATGTCAACGCCGTCGATTCCGACGGCAACACGGCGCTGCACCACGCCGCCGCGCGGGGTGACAACGAGATGATCCTGTACCTGGTCGGCCGTGGCGCCGACGTCGGGCGCGTCAACCGGCGCGGCCAGACCACGGTGGACATGGCAAACGGGCCGGTGCAGCGCATCCAGCCCTTCCCCGAGACCATCAAGCTGCTCGAGTCGCTCGGGGCCCGCAACAGCCACAAGTGCGTGTCGTGCTGAGCTGAGGTCCGTTTCGCGGTAGCCTGAGGACATGAAGCGCGGGGTTGCCCTCGTCGTGTCCCTGGTCGGGCTGGCCGTCATCGTGTCGGCCGCCGGGCTGCTGGTCATGTTCCTCCTGGTCGGCAGCGGCCCCAGCGTCCCGGCCGACGCCACGCTGGCGTTCCGCCCCGGCGGCGAGCTGTTCGAGGTGCCGCCGGCCGACGTGCTGCAGCTCGTCAGCGCGTCGGATGCCCGCACGGTGCGGGGCCACATCGAGGCGCTGCGCCGAGCCAAGGCCGATCCGCGCGTCCGCACGGTCCTCGTCGCGCCCCGACCCTTCGCGTCGCCGTTCTGGGCCAAGATCCAGGAGCTCCGGGACGCGCTCATCGATTTTCGCGGCTCGGGGAAGAGCGTCATCGCGTTCCTGGAGTCCGGCGGCGAGCGCGAGTACTACCTCGCCAGCGCGGCCGACCGTGTCTACCTGCTGCCGACGGCCACGCTCGACCTGACCGGCGTCGCCACCTACGAGGTGTTCCTGCGCGGCACGCTCGACTGGATCGGCACCTACCCCGACCTGCTGCATGTGGGCGACTACAAGACGGCGGTGAACACGTTCACGGAGCGGACGTTCACGCCGGCGCACCGGGAGATGAGCGTGTCGCTGACCGCCGACCACTACGAGGAGCTGGTCCGCGCCATCGCCGAGGCGCGGACGAAGCCCGAGGCCGAGGTCCGGGCGCTCATCGATCGCGGGCCGTTCCTGGCTGACGAGGCGCTTCGCCACGGTCTGGTCGATGCCCTGGCCTATGAAGACGAGCTCGACGACATCGATGAGAGCCTGCGCGGCTCCGGCGCCCGCCTGGTGGAGGCGGACGAGTACGCGGCCGCAGGATGGGACGCGGTCGGGCTGCGGCGGCGCGCCCGCATCGCCGTGATCCACGCGGTGGGCACCATCGCGTCGGGGCGAAGCGGCGTCGACCCGGTCAACGGGCCGGTGCTCGGGTCGGACACCATCGTGGAGCACATCCGGCAGGCGCGGGCGGACGCGTCCATTCGCGCGTTCGTGCTCCGCATCGACAGCCCGGGCGGGTCGTCGACGGCCTCCGACGTGATCTGGCGCGAGCTCGCGATCACGAAGCAGGACGGGCAGCGGCGCCCGCTCGTCGTGTCCATGTCGGACCTGGCTGCGTCCGGCGGGTACTACATCGCCACGGCGGGTGACGTGCTGGTGGCCCAGCCGGGCACGCTCACGGGGTCCATCGGGATCTACACGGGCAAGTTCGTGACGGGCGGGTCGCTCGAGAAAGCCGGCGCGAACGTCGAGGCGACCAGCCAGGGCCGCCACGCCGAGATGTACTCCCCGGACCGGCGGTTCACCGACGAGGAGCGCGCCCGCGTCGAGGCGGGCCTGCAGGCCTTCTACGACCACTTCGTCGAGAAGGTCGCCGAGGCGCGGCAGACCACTCCCGAGAAGATCGATCAGGTGGCGCAGGGCCGCGTCTGGACGGGGCGGCAGGCCCGGCAGAACGGGCTGGTCGACGAGCTGGGGGGGCTGATGACGGCGGTGCGCATCGCCAAGCAGCGCGCGAAGATCCCGCTCGACGAGGAGGTCGAGCTCGTGATCTACCCGCCGCGGCGGAGCCTGTACGAGATGCTCAGCGACCAGCTCGCGCAGCCCACGCGCGGGCAGGCGCTGACGTCCGCCGAGGCCATCGTCACGCTGCTCGGTCCACGCGAGCGCCGGGCCCTGGGCGCGCTGCTCGCGCCCTCGCGGCTCTTCCGGCCGGGCGAGCTGCTCGCCCACATGCCGTACGTGTTCCTGCGCTAGCGCGCCACCACCTGCGAGAGCAGGTCCTGGTTCACCTGGATGCGCAGGCTCTGCTTCGCTTTCTGCATGTAGGCGCTGAAGAAGCGGTCGCGGCGCTCGTTGAGCAGCTCCTCGCGCAGCGCGTCGCGGCCGGCGGCGATCTGCTCGTCGGTGACGCCTTCCTTCGCCGCGACGCGCACGATGGCCGTGCCTTGTGGCGTCTGAATCGGGTCGCTGACGGCGCCCACCGGCAGCGCGAACGCGACCTTGTCGATCTCGGGGCTCACGCCGAGGCTGGCGATGGGGGAGTTGCGGGTGACGGGCTCCGTCGTCACGACCTCGAGGCCGGCGCGCCTGGCGGCGGCGGCGAAGTCGGCGGCGGCCTCGAGCGTGGCGGCGATCTCGGCGGCGCGGGCCTTGGCCAGCTCCGACGCCTTCTGCCGGACGAGATCCTCGCGCACGCGCTCGGCCACTTCGGCAAGTTGGGGCACGTAGGGGTCCTGGCGGCCGGTCAGTGCGGCGACGACCCATCCGCGCGACACGCGCAGGGCCGGCGTGACCTGTCCCTCGCCCAGCTGGAACACCTGGGCCGACACCTCGGGCGCCGGGCCAAGCCCCTCGATGGGCTCGTTGGCCAGGAAGAGCGGCGTGTCGGTCACGGTGAGGCCGCGCTCCGAGGCGACGCGCGCCAGATCGGCGGCCGACTGCACCGCGGCCTCCAGGGCTTTGGCGTTCTGCTCGGCGACGGTCTGGGCCCGCTGCCACTTCAACTGGTCCTCGATCTCGGGGCGGACCTCGGCCAGGGGCCGCGTCACCTCGGGCTGGCTGTCGGTGACCTTGATGATGTGGAGACCGAAGTCGGTTTTCACGAGATCGCTGATCTCGCCGGTCTTCATCGCGAAGGCGGCCGCTTCGAACTCGGGGACCATGCGTCCGCGCCCGAAGTAGTCGAGGTCGCCGCCGCTGTCCTTGTTGCTCTCGTCCTGCGAGTAGCGGCGGGCCAGCTCGGCGAAGTCCGCGCCCGCGCGGGCCTGCTTGAGCACCTCCTCGGCTTTGGCCCGGACGTCGGCCTCGTTGGCGCCGTCGAGATGGAAGAGGATGTGGCTGGCGCGCACCTGGGCAGGGGTGGTGTACTGCTGCCGATTCTGCTCGTAGAACGCCGCGATCTCTTCCTCGGGCACGGTGATCGACTCGCGGACCCGGTCGACGTCGACGAGCGCGTAGCTGATCTTCCGCTTCTCGCCGATCCGGTAGGACTCCTTGTTCGTCTCGAAGTACGACGCGACTTCGGCCTCGGTGACCGACACCTGGTTGCGGAACGCGTCGGCGGTCAGCGGCACGACCTCGAGCGTGACCTTCTCGTTCCGCGTCCGGAACTCGTCGGCCACCTCGGCATCGCTCACCGATATCCATCCGCTCACGGTGTCGCGCAGCTTCTGCACCAGCAGCGCGCGCCGCATGTTCGCCTCGAACTCGGCCGGCGTCACGGGCGGATTCTGGAACTGGAGGAGCTGGCGGTAGCGCTGCTCGCCGATGAACTGCCCGTTCTCCTGGAAGGCCGGCAGGCTGAGGATGCGCTCGCGGATCTCGGCGTCGCTCACGCGCAGGCCCTGGCGCCGGGCCTCGACGAGCATCGCTTCCTCGTCGACGAGCTGCTGGAGAATCTGCTGCTCGATGCCGAGCTGCCGGAGCAGCTGCTCGCTGATCTGCGAGCCGTACGCGCTGCGGTAGGCCTGGAGCTGCGCGGAGTAGCGGCGCTGGAAGGCGCCGACGGTGACCGTCTCGCCTTCGATGTCGGCCAGGACCGCGCTGGGCGCCGCGCCGGTGCTCGTCTGCAGGAAGTCGGGGATGTAGAACACCACGAAGGTGAGAACGACGAGCGCCAGGCTCCATTTGAGCCAGCCCTTGTGGCGCCGCATCCGGTCGAGCATCGTCATGACGGGAGAACCCTCGAAAAGGCGATTGAACCCTCGATCCTAGCATGGGTAGGGCCGGCCCACGGTCGCCGGCGCGTCACGGGCAGGGCCTCGCGTGGCCCCGGCGGCCGCGCGGAGGCGCACCAGGACAGGCGTGCAGGCGGATTCGCAAGGCAGTGTGCTACCATGCTGTTTCCGTAGAGTGACTTACGGCGGTGTGGAGGGGGCGGCTGGCCGCCTGTCACCGGCTGTGAAGTCGAGTACCCGATGCCACCCGCCAAGGGTGTCCGCCCCGACCTCGCCACCCGCCTCCGCCTGAGCCATCGCGTGCTCAAGGGCCGCCTCGATCGACCAGCCACGGTCCTGGCGCTCATGCGATCGGTGCACGAGCACGTGGAGCCGGCGCGCGTGGCCGATCTCATCGTGGATCACGCGGCCGAGTGGTTCGACGGACGGTACACGGCGGTGCTGGCGCCCGATGTCGAGGGTCTCGCGGCGCCGGTGGCGGCGCGGGGCGCGTCGGCGGCGCTGGGGCCGGCGGCGGTGGTCGTGGCGCGGTGGGTGCTGCTGCACGGCCGCGACTTCGCGGCGGCGAACCTGCGGCAGGAGACCCGGCTGACGGCGGAGGCCGGCGCGGTGGCGGCATTTGCGCTGCGCGCGCGCGGGCGGACGGTCGGCGCGCTGGTGATTGCCGATCGGGTGGCCGCGCGGGACGCGCCGCCGGTCGGCGCGGTGGCGCCGGTGCTCGGGGCGCTGCTCGAGGGGCCGTCGCAGGCGCTCGACACGGCGCTCAGGCTGCGGCGGGCCGAGGCCCTGTCGGTGACCGACGACCTGACGCGGCTGTACAACGCGCGGTACCTGAATCAGGTGCTGCGGCGCGAAGCGAAGCGGGCGTCCCGCAGCGGCCGGCCGCTGTCGCTCCTCTTCCTGGATCTGGACGGATTCAAGGGGGTCAACGATCGGCACGGGCACCTGGCGGGCAGCCGGGCGCTCGTGGAAGCCGCGGACGTCATCCGCGGATCGGCGCGCGAGACGGACCTGGTCGCGCGGTTCGGCGGCGACGAGTTCGCGCTGCTGCTGCCCGACACGGGGTCGGAGGGCGCAACGGCGGTGGCCGAGCGCGTCCGCGAGCGGATCGTCGCGCACGCGTTCCTCGCGGGGGACGGGCACGACATCCGGCTGACGGCGTCGGTGGGCGTCGCCACGCTGCCCGACGTGGCGGCATCGGCTGAAGAGCTGGTGCGAGCGGCCGATATGGCGATGTATCGGGTCAAGGAGTCGGGCAAGAACGGTGTTCGTGTGGCCCTGACCGAGGGCTGATGCACGGTATTTCACAAGGAGCCATTCCCCTTGGCGCTCGGGTCGCTGCTGTCGTTTCTCTCCACTGACTTGGCCATCGATCTCGGCACGGCCAACACCTGCGTCTACGCCAAGGCCCGCGGCATCGTGGTCAACGAACCCTCGATCGTCGCGGTGAACAAGGTGAACGGGCGCGTCGAGGCTGTCGGGCGCGAGGCGAAGGAGATGCTGGGCCGCACGCCCGGCAACATCGTCGCGATCAAGCCGATGAAGGACGGCGTCATCGCCGACTTCGACGTCACCGAGAAGATGCTGACCTACTTCATCAAGAAGGCGCACAACGGGAACGTCTGGGTGCGCCCCCGCATCATCATCGGCGTGCCGTCGGAGATCACGCAGGTCGAGAAACGGGCGGTCAAGGACAGCGCCTACCGTGCCAAGGCCAGCGAGGTGCACCTCGTCGAGGAGGCCATGGCGGCCGCCATCGGCGCCGGGCTCCCGATCACCGAGCCGGCCGGATCCATGGTCGTCGACATCGGCGGCGGCACGACGGACATCGCCGTCATCTCGCTCGCGGGCATCGTCTACAGCAAGGCCGTGCGCGTGGCCGGCAACGAGATGGACGAAGCCATCATCCAGTACATCAAGAAGACGTACAACCTCCTCATCGGCGAGCGCACGGCCGAGCAGATCAAGATGGAGCTGGGCTCCGCCTACCCGGTCGAGGAGCGCATCACGATGGAGATCAAGGGGCGGCACCTCATCGAGGGCGTGCCCAAGACGATCACCATCACCGACGAGGAGATCCGCGAGGCGCTCGCCGAGACGGTCAATGTGATCGTCGACGCCGTCCGCGTGGCGCTCGAGCGGACGCCGCCGGAGCTCTCGGCCGACATCGTCGATCGCGGCATCGTGCTCACCGGGGGCGGGTCGCTGCTCCGGAACCTCGACAAGCGGCTGCGCGAGGAGACGGGGCTCCCGGTCAGCATGGCCGAAGACCCGCTGTCATCGGTCGTGCTCGGCGCCGGGAAGATGCTGTCCGACTTCGACCTGCTCAGGAAGATCGCGATCGACTGAGCGCCATGGCCCTCGTCGCCGTTCGCCAGCGCCCGGGTGTGGTCTTCACGGCGGCCGTGCTGCTGCAGGTCATCCTGATTTCCGCACAGGTCAATACGGCGGCGGGGGTACCCGTGCTGCAGGTCGTCACCTTCGGCACCTTCGCGGAGATTCAGCGGCTCGCCATGGCCGCCGTCGCCGGCGGCCGCGACCTCTGGAACGGCTACCTCGACCTGCGCGACGTCCAGGCCGAGAACGACGCCCTGCGCCGCGAGGTGCAGGCCCTGCAGATCCGCCTTCAGGAGGAGCGCGCGCTGGCGCAGCGCTCCGAGACACTCCGCCAGCTGCTGGAACTGCGGGAGCGCGCCGGCCTCGAGACGGCCGCGGCCGAGGTCATCGGCGGCGGCGCCGGCCTCGACTTCCGGTCCGTCACCATCGACAAGGGCACCTCCGACCGCGTGCAGGCCGACATGGCCGTCATCTCTCCGGCGGGCGTCGTCGGGCGCGTGGTGCTGCCGAGCCCGCGCGCCGCGCAGGTGCAGCTCGTCATCGACCGCAACGCCGCCGTCGCCGCCCTGATCGAGCGGACCCGCGCCCAGGGCATCGTCGTCGGGCAGGGAGACGGGACGCTGCGCCTCGAGTACCTGTCGAGCAGCGCCGAGGTCCAGCCTGGCGACCTCGTCGTCACGTCGGGCATCGACGGCATCTTCCCGAAGGGGTTCGTGATCGGCGCCGTCGACCACATCGACCGCGGCACGGGGCCGTATTCCGACGTGGCCGTGCGTCCGGCGGTGGACTTCTCGCGCCTGGAGGAAGTGCTGGTGGTGCTGACACCGCCCGCCGCGCGAACTCCCGAGGGATCGTAGGTGCGAGGCCTGCTCATCGCCGGCGTCGTCGTGGCGGCGCTGACGCTGCAGACGACGCTGGCCGGCCTCGCGTTCGGCGGACCGGCGGCGCCCGACCTGGTGCTCATCGTCGTCGTGTACGTCGGGCTCACCCGCGGCCCGGTCACGGGCGTGCTGGCCGGGTCGCTGGCCGGGCTGACGCAGGATGCCCTGTCGGGCGGCGTGCTGGGCATCGGCGGCCTGGCCAAGACCGTCGTGGGCTTCCTCGCCGGCGTGCTGGGCACCCAGTTCATCATGACGGCGCCGCTGCCGAGGTTCGTGGCCTTCGTGGGCGGCACCCTGGTCCACGCGCTCGTGTTCATGGGCCTCTACACGCTGCTCGACCTGCGGCGCTTCCCGGCCCCGTACGTCGACGCACTCGGCCAGGCGATCGGCAACGGGTTCGTGGGCGTCATCGGCACGCTGCTCATCGAGTGGGTGCCCGAGTTCCTCCGGCGGCGGCGGACCCGGCGGCCGGTTCGCCGTTGAGGTCTGGTCAAGAGGCACGGAAGCGGGGCAGAATGGCGAAGGGCGACTGACCGAATGGCGACCTCCGAAGATCGCCGGCGACTCACCTTGCGCCTCGTCGTCCTCCGGGTCGGCGTGGTGGCGGCCTTCGTGTGCCTCGCGGGCAGCTTCTGGTATTTCCAGGTCGTCCAGTACGCCTTGTTCCGGGAACTGGCGGAGAACAACCACCAGCGCACGCTGGCGCTGCGTGCGCCGCGAGGGGTTGTCTTCGATCGGCACGGCGAGGTGCTCGTCGAGAACCGCACCGCGTTCAACATCTCCATCGTCCGCGAGCACACCAAGGACCTCGACCGTACGATCCGGCTCCTCGCGCGGGTGACCGGCGAGGACGAGCGGCGGGTGCGCGAGATCGTCGATCGACACCGCCGCGAGCCGTCGTTCCGGCCGATCGTGGTCATCCAGGACGCGACGCTGGCGCAGGTGGCGGCGGTGACGGCGCGCCGGCTGGACTTCGAGCTGCCGGACGTGGTGGTGCAGGAGGTGCCGACGCGGCGTTACCCGAGTGACGCGGTGGCGGCGCACCTGTTCGGGTACGTGGGCGAGGCCAGCGACCAGCAGGTGGCCGAGGAAGGCCTGGCGAGCGGCTCCGTGGTGGGGCAGTCCGGCATCGAGCGGGTCTACAACCGGCTGTTGATGGGCGAGGACGGCGCGCGCCGCGTGGTCGTCAACAGCATGGGTCGGGAGATTCGGACCCTCGAAGAGGTGCCGCCGGTGGAAGGGCGGCGCGTGCAGCTGACGATCGACTTCGCGATGCAGCGCGCCGCCGAGGAGGCCTTCAGGGCGTACGGCTACTGGGGGGCGGCGGTGGTGCTGGATCCGCGGTCGGGCGACGTGCTGACCCTCGTGAGCCTGCCGGCCTACGATCCGAACGCCTTCGCGGCCGGCATCGATCGCACGACCTGGCAGGCCCTGAACACCGACCGGCTGCGCCCGCTGCAGAACCGCGCCATCCAGGGGCGGTACTCGCCGGGGTCGACGTTCAAGATCGTGGTGGCGACGGCCGCGCTCGAAGAGGGGCTGGTGACGCCGGAGCACCGGATCTTCTGTCCGGGCGGCGCGACGTTCTACGGGCGGTTCTTCAAGTGCCACCTCGCCGGCGGCCACGGATACGTGGACATGCGGCACGCGCTCGAGAAGTCGTGCAATGTCTACTTCTACACGGTCGGGAACATGCTCGGGGTCGATCGGATCCACAAGTGGGCCGACCGCCTCGGCCTGGCCGGGCTGAGCGGCGTCGACCTGCCCAACGAAATCGAGAGCATCGTCCCGTCCTCCGAGTGGAAGAAGCAGCGCACGGGCGCGCGGTGGTATCCGGGCGAGACGATCTCGGTGGCCATCGGCCAGGGCCAGAACGCGGTGACGCCGATGTCGATGGCCGTGATGATGGCGACGGTGGCCAACGGCGGCACGCGGCTCGTGCCGCGCCTGGTCAAGGCCGTCGACGAGGGCGACGGCTGGCGGCCGCTGCCGGCGGCCGCCAGCCCCTACCGGCCCGTCCTGTTCAAGCCCGAGACCGTGGCCGCGCTGCATGACGGATTGTGGATGGCGGTGAATGCGGCCGGCACGGCGGGCCGCGCCAGAATCGCCGGCCGCGACGTCTCGGGCAAGACCGGGACGGCGCAGGTGATCTCGAACCAGGGCAAGGAGCGCGCGCGCGCGGCGGGCAGCGAGCGCGACCTGCGCGATCACGGCTGGTTCGTGTTCTTCGCGCCGCGCGACAATCCGGAAGTGGCGGGGGTGGTCTTTGCCGAGCACAGCGAGCACGGCTACCTGGCCGCGCCCATCGCCCGTCACATCATGGAGACCTACTTCGCCCGCCGGGACGGCCTGCCGCTGCCGCGCCTCACGGTGCCGCCGCCATTGCCGCCCGTGGCGGCCGGCGCCGCCGCGACGACCGGCGCGGGCGGCGGGGAGCGGTAGGCGGGCATGTTCGAGCGGCGACTCATCCGGTACGTGGACTGGACGCTCATCGCGGCCGTGCTGGCGCTCGCCGCCGTCGGCCTCGCGATGATTTACAGCACGACCGGCGGTCCCAGCCGCGCCTATTGGACGCAGATCTACGCCATCGGCCTCGGCCTCATCGCCATGGCGGTGTGCATGGCGATCGACTATCGGTCCCTTGCCGATCGATCCCACATCCTCTTCTTCGGGCTGATCGTGCTGCTCGTCGGCGTGCTGTTCTTCGGCGCCGTGCGCGGCGGGTCGCGGCGGTGGATCGATCTCGGTGTCTTCAACCTGCAGCCGTCGGAGTTCGCCAAGGGCGTGCTCGCGCTGGTGCTGGCGAAGCTCCTCGGCGAGAGCCGCAAGGGAGCGCTCACCAACGCCGACCTGCTGGTGGCGGCCGGGCTGACGGCGATCCCGCTGCTGCTCATCGTGCGCCAGCCGGATCTGGGGACGGCCGTGTCGCTGCTGCCGGTGCTGGTCGTCGTGACCTTCGCCGCCGGGCTGCCCGTGCGCTATCTCGGCGCGGTTGCCGTGGTGGCGCTGCTGGCCACGCCGGTCGTCTGGAAGTTCGGCCTGCAGGAGTACCAGCGGGAGCGCGTCGAGACCTTCCTGGATCCGTCGCAGGACGCCCGCGGGGCGGGCTACCAGCAGATTCAGGCGCGCATCACCGTGGGGTCAGGCGGCTTGTGGGGCAAAGGGTTCATGCAGGGGACGCAGGGGCAGCTGCGATTCCTGCCTGTGGCGCACAACGACTTCATCTTCTCGGTGCTGGCCGAGGAGCGGGGGTTCGTGGGCGTGCTCGTGGCGCTCGGCCTGTACCTGTTCGTCATCCTGCGATCGCTCGACGCGGCGCGCCTGGCGAAAGACCCTCTGGGGGCCTATCTCGTCCTGGGCGTGCTGGCATCGTTCACGTTTCAGGTGCTGTACAACGTCACCATGTCGGCGGGCCTCGCGCCGGTCAAGGGACTCACGCTGCCGCTCATGAGCTACGGCGGCTCGTCCATGATCGCGACGCTCGCGGGCTTCGGCCTCATCCTCAACGTGAGAATGCGACGCTTCACCAACTGACCGGCGGCGCGGCGGCTCCCGGGCAGCGGCCCGCCGCCAGCGCCACGACCGACACGCTCGAGACCCATGACCAAGGAAATGATCATCTCCTCGAACGGCCACGAGACGCGCGTGGCCATCCTCGAGGACGAACAGCTGGCCGAAATCTTCGTCGAGCGCGAGCGCAACCGCGGCGTCGTCGGCAATGTCTACAAGGGCCGGGTGTCGAAAGTGCTGCCGGGGATGCAGTCGTCGTTCGTCGACATCGGCCTCGAGCGCGACGGGTTCCTCTATGTCTCCGACGTCGTCAATCCCGTCGAGGAGTTCGAGCGCCTGAGCGCGGAGGATGACGAGGACGAGGCGCCGCCCGCCGCGGTGGACGCCGGCGCGGCCGCCGCGGCGCGCCCCGCCGGCGGACGCCGGGAGCGCGAGGACCGCGACCGGGGCCCGGAACCCCGCATCGAGGCGCTGCTCCGGGAGGGGCAGGAGGTCATCGTCCAGGTGGCGAAGGAGCCGCTCGGCACCAAGGGCGCGCGGCTGACGTCGCATGTCACGCTGCCCGGCCGGTTCCTCGTCTTCATGCCGACGGTCGACCATGTCGGCGTGTCGCGCAAGATTGCCAGCCGCGAGGAGCGCGCGCGCCTGCGCGGTATCGTGCGGGAGTTCCGCGAGCAGCACAGCTTCGGCGGCGGCGTCATCATCCGGACGGCAGCCGCGGACCGGTCCAAGGAGGACATCCTCTCGGACCTGAACTACTTCCACCGCATCTGGACCGAGATGCGGCAGAAGTCCGAGTCGCATCGGGCGCCGACGGCGATCTACCGGGAGCCCAGCCTCATCAACAAGCTCCTCCGCGACCTGCTCACCGACGACTTCACCGCTATTCGCATCGACGACCCCAGGGAGCACCAGCGCCTCGTCGAGTTCGTCGAGCGCATCATGCCCGACCTGGCGCCCCGGGTGAAGCTGTACGACAAGGAGTACCCGATCTTCGAGGAGTACGGCGTGCAGGCGGAGCTCGACAAGGCCCTGCGCAGCAAGGTGTGGCTGAAGTCGGGAGGGTCGATCGTCATCAACCAGACCGAGGCGCTCGTCGCGATCGACGTCAACACCGGCCGCTACGTCGGCAAGAAGACGGCCGGGCGGCTCGAGGACACCATCCTCAAGACGAACCTCGAGGCGGTCCGCGAGATCATCCGGCAGATCCGGCTGCGCGACCTCGGCGGCATCATCGTGCTCGACTTCATCGACATGGAGGAAAAGAAGAACCGCCAGAAGGTGTTTCAGGCGGTCGAGCAGGAGCTGCGCAAGGATCGCGCCCCGTCAAAGGCGCTGCAGGTCTCCGACTTCGGGCTGGTGATCGTCACGCGCAAGCGCGTGAAGCAGAGCCTCGAACGCCTGCTGACGGAGCCGTGCCCCTACTGCACCGGCACCGGGGCCATCAAGTCGAGCTCGACGATCTGCTACGAGATCCTGGCGGAGCTGAAGAAGGTCGGCTCCGACCTCGAGGGCGCCGGCGTCCTCCTGCGGGTCAATCCCGATATCGCCCGCGCGCTCCGCGAGGAGGAGCGCGGCGTCCTGAAGGACCTCAAGCACCTGCTGGGCCGCGACGTGATCGTCAAGCCCGACCCCCACCTCCATCACGAGCAGTTCGACGTGATGGCGATTGGGGGATGAGCTACTTCGCCGACGGGGGCAGGTGAATCAGGTAGTTGACGCCCCCCCGCGCGATCCAGACGCGCAGGTAGTCGTTCCCTTTCAGCATCTCGACGCGCGCCCCGCGCGGCGCGGACAGCCGCGACTCGTCTGCCGAGAACAGGTCCTTCATCTCGGCGTTCGGGACGATGCTGACGACTTCCCGTCCCCGGACTTCGCCGCCGCGGACGAACTCGACCCAGCGCTCCATCGTCTGGCCGGCCACCTGCGGCTGGGCCGCCTGCGCCGTCAGGCGCACCTGATAGCTGCCCGCCGCGAGCGGCTTGCCATCGGCCATCACGGCGCGGGGGATGCTGACGGTGCCCAGATTCGCCTCGCCCGCCGGCACGCCGCCGGTCGTCTGGGCCGCCGCCGACGCCACCGCCACCGTCACGGCCAGGAGTCCTGTCAGCCACCTGAACGTCATCCCTGCCCTCCTGGCCCAATTATGCCTCAGTTCCTATTTCCGCGAGATGACGATCGTGCCGCTGAAGCTGCGGAGGGACAGGACGGCTCCGGCATCGCCGTACGTGCCGCGGATGGCGTTGTTCGACCGGCGCCGGTCGTCGCGGCCGATGGCGCCCACGGTGACGGGGAAGTCCGAGCGGATGCTGCCGCTGAAACTGGTGGCGTCGAGCTCGAAGCCGGCGTCCCCGGCGAGCACCAGACGCACGTTGCCCGAGTGGGTGCCGAACTCGTAGCGGCTGCCGCGGTTGAGCGCGGCCTCGTAGAGGATGTCGCCGCTGACCGACTTGGCCTGCACGCGCTCGCCCTGCAGCCCGGTGAGGCGGATGTTGCCGCTCACGGTGCCGGCATCGAGCGTGCGCACCGTGAGGCCCGACGCGATGATGTCGCCGCTGACGGCGCCGAGCGTCAGCGCCGCGGCCGAGATGTCGCGGGCCGTCACGTTCCCGGACACCGTCTTGGCCAGCGCCAGG
This sequence comes from Acidobacteriota bacterium, assembly GCA_040754955.1. Lineage (GTDB taxonomy): Bacteria > Acidobacteriota > Vicinamibacteria > Vicinamibacterales > UBA2999 > JBFMCA01. Next base: position 18,739 of record JBFMCA010000020.1, read on the forward strand.
TTGGGCGTCGAGGTCACCTCGACGTCGCCGCTGATCGACTCGACCCGCACCGCTCCCTGGACGTCGCGGACGCTGACGTCGCCGGAAATGGACTTCAGGGCGACGCGGGTCCCCGCCGGCACCTGGACGGTGAAGTCCACGCGTGCCGACACGCCGCGGCCGCTCCGCCGCGGATACTGCGTGCGGACTTCGACCCGGTCCGCCACGTGGGTGATCTCCACGCGGAGGTCGCGCAGCAGGCTCGCGCGTTCGGCGTCGTCGCGGCTGCGCACGCGCTTGACGCTCTCGATCCGGATCTCCTCGGCGCCGCCCACGCTGACGCGGATGTCGCCGGCGATGTTCGACAGGTCGAGGGCGCCGTCGCGACCCACGCGGTAGGTGCCCTCGGCCCGTTCGGTCTGCTCGGGTCCCCGGCGCGAGTCCTGGAAGCGGTCGAGCCACGCGGCCCGCGGGTTGTCCTCGATGATACCCCGGGCCGTCAGGGCGGCCGACGCCGGGGCCGCGGTCCCGATCAGGGCGAGCAGGCCGACGACGCGCAAGACGAGGTTGCTCATGGCTGGTTCAGACTCCTGATGATGCGCCCGGCTTCGGCTTGATTGCCCTTGCGCATCTCGTTGACGAGTTCGACGGTCTGCTGCAGCAGCGCCACTTTGGTCCACATGGCGTCGAACAGACTCTCCTGGGCGTTCTGGCTCTCCGGCTGCTCGCGCAGCGCCGCGCGGCTCTCGTCGATGGCCTGGTCGACCACCAGCAGGTTCTTCTGGAGCACGGCCGCCACCTGCGGATCGAGCGTCTCGCTGTCGCTGCGGGCGATCTTCTCGAGATCGGCGATGGCGCGCTCGTAGTGGACTTCGGCGGCCTGCAGGTTGGCCTCGACCGATGCCACGACGTCCGCGTCGGAGTCGGCGGATGCGCTCGCCGCCGGCTGCGCCGGGGCGGGCCGATCGACAAGCTGGTACAGGCCCACCGTCGTGACCGCCAGCAGGGCCGCCGCCGCGGCGAGCCATGTCCCTTGCAGCGGACCGACGGCGAGTGGCCGTCTGGGCTCGGCCGCCGCGCGGGCCAGAATCGCGTCGCGCAGCCGCGCGGGAGGCTCGCGCCGTTCGAGCGTGAACGCCGCGGCGCGGATCGCGCGCAGATCCGTCACGAGCGCGCGGCAGTCGCCGCACGCGTCCAGGTGGCGCTCGACGCGGCCGAACGCGACCGCGCCGAGGGCGCCCTCGACGTACTCCCCGGCCATGGACCGGACTTCTTCGCACCGCATCGTCAGTGTGCCCGCGGCACCTGCTGTCCCAGGTACGCGCGAATTCTCAGCCGCGCCTTGTGCACCTGCGACTTCGAGGTGCCCTCCGAAATTCCCAACACGCTCGCGACATCCTGATGGCCCAGTCCCTCGACGTCGTGCAGCAGGAACGCCGCCCGGCACGCCGGCGGGAGGCTCGCGATGGCTCGCTCCAAATCGATGCGGCTCACCGGCCCCAGCGCGGGCGCCGGGCTCGCCACCGGCATTGCCTCGTCGTCGTCGAGCGAGTCGGTCCGCTGTCCCATCCGCGTCTGACGGCTCCGGAGCACGTCGAGGCAATGGTTCATGGCGAGGCGATAGAGCCACGTGCCCAGCGTCGACTCGCCCCGGAAGCTGGACAGCTTGCGATACGCCAGCAGGAAGATGTCCTGCAGCAGGTCGTCGGCATCGTCCACCGAGCCCGCCATCCGATACGCGAGATTGTAGAGCCGCGTCGAGTGCTGCCGATACAGCTCATCGAAGGCCGACCCGTCGCCCGCGCGAATGCGCCGCGCCAGGGCCAGATCGGCGCGTCTTCTGTCACCTGCAGGGTTAGACGGCGGCATCGTGGGCGGGGTTGATGGCTCCGGTCGATTTGGACGGATGGCCGCGGCGTTTGGTTCGCCGCCACCGGCGCCGGGCCCCCGCTCAGGGCCAGCGCACCCCGTTGAATCCGCGCACGCGCCGTCGCGTGACCGTGAGCCCCTCGGCGACGAGGAGCGCCCGCTTGAGCGCAAGGTTGCCGCCGAAGCCGCCGAGCGCGCCGCCGGCTGCGATGACGCGGTGATAGGGGAGGCCCGGCTCGCGGGCGGCGCGCATGATGTTGCCGACGGCGCGGGCCGCCCGCGGACGGCCCGCCAGCGCCGCGAGCGTGCCGTAGGTGGTCACCCGGCCGGGCGGAATCCGGCGGAGGAGCGCCAGCACCCGCCGGGCGAAGACGGTGTCAGCGGCCAATCCGGATCTTGAGGCGCAGGCTGGTGCCCCCGAGGGCCTTCTCGTTGTAGACGGACGAGACGCCCGCCGCGCCCAGCGCGTCCGGCACCGAGGCGATGGCGATCTCGCCCCCGACGTGCAGCCACGTCTGGACGCGCACGTCCGCGCCGGTGACCAGGTGCACACCGCTGAATCGCTCGTCCACGTCCTCGCCCGCCGCGGCGAAGTCGGACGTCTCCCGGTACGCGTACGAGCTCCAGCCGACGCCCACATAGGGCACCACCCGCGGGAACATGTGGCGGAACCGCCACCCGCCTGTCACCTCCACGGGGGTGATGGTGACGCTGGTGGGGATGCCGAGCTTGAAGACCTGGTTGCCGGTGGCGACGAACACGCGTTCGCCATCGGCGCTGAAGCGCCAGGCGGCGACCTCGACGAACACCCCGACGGGCAGCGTCACCCGCCCGCCCCCGCCGAACACGGGACCCGAGCTGCGATCCAGCACGGCCTCGAAGCTGTCGCTGGCCGTGAAGCGCATGTTGCCGAACAGGGCGAAGCCGTCGACCTCGAGCGCGCCGCTGCCCGGGCGCGCGCCCTGCGCGCCCGCAGGCGTGGCGGCGAGGGCGACGAGGAGCACTCCGGCCGCGAGAAGGTGGAAGAACCGTCGCATCACCATGGGCGTCCCTTCGCTCACCGCGCCAGGCCGAGGCCGCGCAGCGTCGCGCGCGGGTTGATCAGGCCGTGGCCGTACTCGTTGTCGCGCCCGGGGGCGCCGCGGTCGGTGGCGAACCGCTTCATGGCTTCTTCGACGGCAGCCGGGCTCGTGATGCCCTGCTGCATGAGCAGCGCCGCGAACCCCGCGACGTGCGGGGTGGCCATCGATGTCCCCTGAAAGTAGTAGTAGGCGAACGCGTCGGCCCGCGGCGCGCGGAAGGCCGCGGGCCCCTGCAGGAACGTGCTCAGCAGGTCGAGGTCGATCGTCTGCTGAAGGATGCCGCCCGGTCCGCCGTCCCGCCGCTGGTCGCCGCCTGGAGCCGCGAGCTCCACGTACAGGTTCGTCGTGGAGTAGAAGGCCAGATCGAGATTGCGCCCGACGGCGCCCACCGCCACCATCCCGTCGATGGACGGCGCCGATTCCGCCGTCCGGCTCGGCGCGTTGCCGGCGTCGCGCGAGTTGCCGGCCGCCACGGCCACGAACGCGCCGCGCGAAATCGCGTAGCGGATCGCGTCGTCGATGACGAACGCCGGGCCGCCCGCCGTCCGGCCGATGCTCATGTTGATGACCTTCGCGCCGTTGTCGGCCGCGTAGCGGATCCCGCGCGCCACGAGATCGTCGGTGCCGCCGTTGGGGCTGCCGAAGATGAAGTCCCACTCGCCGGCGATGACCTTCACCGGCATCAGCCGGACGTTGAACGCCATGCCCGCGACGCCCACGCCGTTGTTGGTGAGCTGGCCGATCGTTCCCGCGACGTGCGTGCCGTGCCCGGTGAGATCGACGGGCACGTCGTCGTCCCAGATGAAATCGCGCGGCGCCACGAACCGGCTGGCCCCGCCGAGCTCCGGCGCCGCCGCGAACGGGACGTCGACCACGCCCAACGCCGGGAAGATCGGCCCGGACGCGGTGAGCCGGAACGGGAAGCGCGAGTGGTACCGCACGGTGACGTCGCGGAACGCCACGCCGCCGTCGAGCACTGCGACCACGATCGCGGAGCTCGCGCCCGGCTGGATGTCCCACGCCCGCTCCATGTCGATGGCGGGGAAGTTCCACTGCCGGTCGTAGAGGGGATCGTTCGGCCGGAACATCGCGTGGTTCAGGTACCGCGGCTGCGCGTACTCCACGTCGGGCCGCTGCCGCAGCTCGGCGGCGACCGCCTCCGGGTCGGCATCCGGCGGGATCTCGAGGAGGTCGAAGTTCGCGAAGGACGGCCGCTCGACGCCCGTCGCCTCGACGGCCGCCATGGCGTCCGACAGGCCCCCGCCGCCGCGGAACTTCACGATGACCGACCCGGCCACGTACTCCCGCGCGGGCTCGGACGTATCTGCGCGCAACGCCTCGATCGGCCCGCGCCGCGGGTCCACCGGCAGATCCTGGTCACGGAGCCCCCGATCGATGGCTGCGAGCGCGGTGTCCTGCACCAGCAGGCGCGCCTGCCCGTCCAGCGCATCACCCTGGCCCTGGCCGGTGACTGCCAGCGCAAGTCCGCACACGGCGAGCGCGAGGACCGCCGGAGGGAGTTGATGTGTCATGGAGTGTCGTCCTGTTCCGGGGGAAGGCACACGGGCATCCTCAGCTGATTCTAATCGGGAACCGGCTCACCGCAGCGCCGAGCGCAGCACTCGCCCATCCACCTCGGGGACGGGCAGGCCCGCGACGGCGGCCAGGGTGGGATGGATGTCGGCCGGGCTCGCCGGGTCGCTGTAGCGTCCGGCTCGAAACGGCGCACCGAGGAAGATCACGGGCACGCGCTGGTCGTACGCGTGGTGCGTGCCGTGCGTCGTGCCCGACGTGCCGGACAGGATCCAGTGCTCCACCGGCGCCACGATGATGTCGCCGCTCTCGCCGGGCACGTAGCTGAGGGCTGCCGCCCTGACGAGGGGATCGACGCTCTCGCGCGCGCCGGCGAGCGGTGGACCCGCGAGCGCGCGCTCGACGCCTGGCAGGCGTCCCAGCGCGGCCAGGGTCGCTTCCATCAGCGCCGGCCGGGCCGCGACGAGCGCCCGCGACGCGTCGGTCAGGTAGACGTCGGTCGTCTCGACGTGCGCCACGTGCGGGCCTGGCGCGGCGGCCGCGAGGGATTCGTCCACGACTCGCCGCAGATCGCGGGCCAGCAGCCGGCCGGCGGGCGCGCCGAGGGCGATGCGGCGCTCGGGAACCGGCGCCACCCCGTGGTCGGAGCTGAGCGCCACCACATACCCTCCCCGACCGAGCTGGGCGTCGAGCGCCGCGAGCAGCGCGCCCAGGACCGCGTCGAGGCGCGCGAGCGTGTCCTGGACCTCGTGGCTGTCCGGCCCGAAGTCGTGGCCGACGTAGTCGGTTGCCGAAAAGCTCACGCCGAGGAAGTCGACCGCCCCGCGCTGGCCGAGCGCCAGCCGGCGCACCAGGCCCTCCGCCAGGCGGCCCAGGTGAGCATCGGAGTAGGGGCTTCCCATCCACAGCGTATAGAACTGCTCCCGCGGCGTGCCGGGCGCGCCCGCCAGCGGATGCGGAAACGCCGCCGTCCACCCGGGTTCGGGTCGCTCCCACGGCACGTCGTCCGGCCCCTCGTAGGCGGAGAGGTCGAGCCGTCGCGTCCACACGCTCCCGCGCTCCCGTTCGAGATCGTCGGCGGTCAGCAGCGCCTCGACGTCCGGGTCCGGCGTGCGGCTGGGGGCGAAGGCGGTCGAGGTCGACCAGGCATCGGCGTCGCTGAACCAGGTCACGGTCGTGCCGGAGGGCCCGGCGAGCATCGCCGCGCTCCGCGGCTTCATTGAGAGCGTCACGACCCTCGAGGCGGGATTCGCCTGGCGAAGCCGATCGCCGAGCGTCGGCATTCGCAGGCGGGCCGCGCTGTGCCCGACCTTCTCTGCCGGCCCGCCCCGATACGGCACGCTGGCGACCGTTGCATCGTGCGTGCACGGCCGCCGCTGCTGTTCGTCCCGCCGCCACCACTCGTTGTGGACAATGCCGTGCGCGTAGGGCAGCGCGCCCGTCGCAATGGTCGCGTGCCCGACGCAGGTGACGGTATTCAGGTACGGGTACGCCGCCTCGGTGAAGACCGCCCCCTCCGTGAGCAACCGCCGCATGCCCGATCGCCAGAAGCGCTCGTACCGCGTCAGGTACTCGGTGGGCAGCTGATCGACGACGAGGACGACGACCAGGGAGGGGCGCGCCGGCTGAAGCCGGGCGGCCGCCGGAGCGGACGGACCGGCGGCCGCGAGCGCCACCACCGCAAGCCCTGCCGCCGAGAGGCCCCGAGCCGCGCGCGCGAGAGGGGCCGTCACAGGTAGGTCAGCGGGTCGACGCCGTACTGGGCCGGATCGAGCGGCGCATCGACGGAGGTGGGGCCCTCGCCTTCGGACTCCCACAGGTTGAGATCGTACGGCCGCGCCAGCCGCGATCCCGTCGCGTCCGCGATGACGCGCACCTTGGGCCGGTAGGGATCGGGAGCGTAGACGCGCAGCACTACGGCGAGATCGCCGCTGTCGAGCCGCACCAGGTTGCCGGGGGGGTAGATGCCCATGAGCTGTGAGAAGCGCCGGACCAGGTTCTGGTCGAACTGCTGGCCGTCATTGCGCTGGAGCACCGCCAGGATGCGGTCGGTCGGGAAGGCCTGCTGGTACGCGCGCTGCGAGCGCATCGCGTCGTACACGTCGGCGATGCTGCACAGCATGGTACCCAGATTGAGGCCCTGCCGCGCGACGCCGATCGGGTAGCCCGTGCCGTCGAGCCGCAGATGGTGCTCGAAGGCCACCACCGGAGCGATGGCCGGCATCTCGGGCGTGCGCCGGAGCATTTCGGCGCCGTCCACGACGTGCATGCGCATGATTGCGAACTCCGCGTCGGTGAGCTTGTCCGGCTTGTTGAGCACCTCGAGGGGCGTGCGGACCTTGCCGATGTCGTGCATCAGGGCCGCGAGGCCGAGTTCGCGCAGGCGCGTGCCCTCGAGGCCAAGCCCCCGAGCCTGCGCCATCGTCAGGATGGAGACGTTCACCATGTGCGTGAACGTGTAGTTGTCGTACTCCTTCAGGGCGGTCAGCGCGACCAGGGCCGTCCGGTTCTGTGACACCGCGTGGGCCAGCCCGTCCACCAGGTCTCGGGCTTTCTGAGGGTCGGGTTGTCCATCCTGCTGGGCCGCGTCCCAGAGTCGTCCAGCCACGCCCACGGCCTCCGCGTACAGCTTGCGGATCGTGGCGACGTCGGCGGCCGACGTGTCGACGCGGGTTTCGAGCGAGATCCGCCCGACGCGCACGTGCGACAGGCTCGTGAGCACGCCCAGCGGATCGGCCGGCGTCGCGCCCGGGGCCGCGTGGCCGGGCCGGCGCTCCGGATGGCTGAGCGTCAGCACGAGCGTCTCCAGCTGCTCGGGCGGTGCATCCCGGTCGATGGTGATGCGCTCGATGCCGAGGTCGGTGAGGCGGCGGACGAGCTCGGCGTAGTTCTCGGCGCTGCGCGGCAGCGGGGAGTCGGCGACGATCACCTCCTCACCGATGACGCCGATGGCCACCGACGGGTGGTCGGCGATGAGCTGGACGGTCGCTTCGGCGAACGCGTCGAGCGATCGCTTGACCAGGGGGTGGCCCGGCGCGTAGAGCTGGCAAGCGCGCACCGCACCGGCCAGCCGCCGGATCGCGTCGTCGGCGAAGCGCAGCCGTCGGTTGGATTCCATCACGTCCCCCTCGGGGCGCGCGGCCCCGGCTCGGCCAGCGCGGCGCGGGCGGCCCGCCGTACGCCGCGCGTGCCGGAGGCGGCGGCTGCTTCGAGCGCCTCTCGCGCCGCGTCGGCGCCGCACGCCCGCAGGGCCCGCGCGGCCGCCAGCCGCAGTCGGGCCGTCCGGAACGGCGCCCACCATTCGCCGCGCACGAGCACCTCCTGCAGCGCGGCGATGGAGTCGCTGTCGCTGCCGATGCGCCCGAGCGCCTCGATGGCGGCCATGTAGATGCCCTCGAGCGCCCGATGGTCGCTGTGTCGCAGGATGTGGACGAAGAGCGGCGCGGCGCGCAGGTCGCGCGAGGCGGCCAGTGCCTGCATGATGGCGTCGCGCGTCCGCGACGACCCCGACTTGAGCGCCCCTTCGAGCGTCGCGTACGCGTCGTCGGAGCCGATCTGAATGATCGCGCGGAGCGCCTCGCGCTGCACGGCCGGCTCGGCGTCGTCGAGCAACCCCGCCAGATCGGGCAGCGCATCGGCGCCGCCGAAGGCGCGGAGCAGCTCGATGGCCGTTCGCCGCACCGCGGGGTTGGGCGATGAGCGCAGGCTGTCGGCATACGACCGGCCCGCGGCGCCGAAGCCCAGGAGGACTTCGCGCAGCCGCCGGATGCTCGAGGGCTGGCTCTCGGCCGACAGCGCCTCGGCCAGCGGCCCGATCACCGAAGGGCCCAGCGTGTGACAAAGCCGGCTGAGCGCCGCGAGGCTTGTCTCCGGGACGCTGCGGATGGCCAGGATCACGTGGCGCACCAGCGGGCCCTTCAGGAGGCGCTCCAGCCCCGCGCCCGCCTCCGCGGCCCGGGGATGCGACGGGTCGGCGGCCTGGCGCAGCGCGTCGAGCAGCCCCTGGGCGAGGTCGATCCGCTCGATCAGCACGAGCTGCGGCAGATGGGCGATGGCGGTATCGAGGACCTTCCGCCAGGCCTCCGCGCGCGTCTCGATGCGGAGCAGATCGACAAGCAGCTCCGCGTCGAGCCGCCGCACCTGGTCGTCGGAGATCGTGGCCAGCCAGGCCCCGACGCGTTCCGGGGGATCGTCGCCCACGCGCTCGACGTCGACGGCGTGGCCCCGCGCCGTCGAGAGCTCGCGGCCGTACTCGTCAGACACGTACGGCGCGTCGGAGTAGGTCGTCAGCAGGTGGGCGGCGCTATTCCACAGGTCGGGGAAGTCCGGCTCGCGCGCGATGGGCAGGACGGCGGCCTGCCCGGCGGCCAGCTCGAGCAGCTCGGGGTGCCGCTCGCGGTCGGGCACGAGCGCCTGGAAGGCCTGCGCCAGCCGCGCCGTCGCGCCGTGGTCGCGGGCCACCGACTGCGCCACGAACGCGGCCACGGTGTCATCGGTGATGCGCGCGCGCACTTCGCCGGGGAGATCGATGCCGGGCGTCTCGCCGGGGCCGGCGGGCGCGCCGGTCGTGATGAGCTCGACGACCAGATCCGGCGTGAGCCGCGGGATGGTGCCGGCGATGCTGCGAAGCGTCCGATCGAGCTCGGCGGGACGATGGCGGGCGACGAAATCCGCCAGCGACTGCAGCAGGCGGAGGACGCCCTGCTTGCGGATGCCGTGGCCCGACTCCTCGGCGGAACGCACGATGCGATCTGCGAGCTCGGCCAGCCGCGTCGCGTCCGCCGCCAGGTCCGCCAGCGCCGCCATCGTCTCGTCGTCGAGCTCCGATCGTTCGCCCTCGAGGTAATCGGCGAGGATGCGGTCCCAGCCGGACTCGCCCCCACCCTCGCGCTCGCGCAGGACCTCGGCGTAGTCGACCAGCTTGACCTCGATGCCGGCGCCGCCGGCGGCCAGCCATGCCTGGCCGAACCCTCCCTCCGCGCGCACGTCCTGCGGCGGCCGTCCGAGCAGCAGCAGGAAGGCGTGCCAGGTGTCGCGGGCGAGGCCCTCGACGATCGTCAGCTCGCCGACGAGGTGGCGGTGCAGCAGATCCGCGAGCTCCGCGATCGCGGCGTCCGGGCGCGACGCGGCCAGGCCGTCGAGCAGCAGCCCGTCGGGGTGGACGGTGAGCGTGCGGGGACCGTCGGCGACCAGCCGCGCGCCGCTGTCGGCCACCCGCCCCAGCGAGGCCTGAATGGCGGGGTGCGTCGCCGGGTACAGCGTCACCACGCGGGCGGCCGCCTTGCAGGCGCGCGCGAAGTCGGCCAGGCGCGCCGCCGCGTCTGGCGCGAGCGCGTCAGGGGTCGGCTCCGTCATGGCGTCGGAGCCGGCGTCTCGAGCACCGCCAGCGGATCGATGCCCGCTTCCTCGGGATCGACGGCTTCCACCACGGCCAGGGGATAGTCGCCGCGGTCGTCGCGTTCCCACGTGTTCGCGAGGAGCGGGGACTCGAGCGGTTGGCCCAGCCGGTCGCGGAGGATCTTGACCTGCGGGCGGAAGGGGTCGTCGGGATGCTCGTGGGTGACGATGCCCAGCTCGTCGGTGTTGAGCCGCACGAGGGTGCCGACGGGATAGAGGCCCATCAGGTTGACGAAGCGGCGAAGCAGCGTGCGGTTGAAGGCTGTGCCGTCCTGCTGGGCCATGATGGCCTTGATCCGATCGGTGGCCAGCCCCTGGCGGTAGACGCGGTTGCTTCGCAGCGCGTCGAAGACGTCGACGATGCTGACAACCATCGTGCAGAGGTTGAGCTTGCGGGTGCCGATGTTCTCCGGATAGCCCGACAGGTCCTGCTTCAGGTGATGCTCGAAGGCCACGACGGGCGCCAGCGCGGGTACGTCGGGCGTGCGCCGCAGGATGTGCGCCCCATCGATGACGTGCCGCTTCATGATGGCGAATTCCTCGCCGGTGAGCTTGTCGGGCTTGTTGAGGACCTCGAGGGGCGTGTTCACCTTGCCGATGTCGTGCATCAACGCGGCGAAGCCGAACTCGCGGAGCATGGCCCCGTCGAGGTTGAGCGACCGGGCGAGTGACATGGCGAGTGCCGTGACGTTCACCATGTGCGTGAAGGTGTAGGTGTCGTGCCGTTTCAGGGCCGTCAACGCCAGCAGTGACGTGCGGTCCTGGACGACGAGCTTCGAGAGGCTGTCGATGATGCCCCTGGCCTGGGTGGGGTCAGGGGCGTCGCCGGCCTTGGCGGCCGCCCACACGGCCTCGGCCCCCGTCACCGCCTTGGCGTAGATCTCCCGGGCCGCGGCCAGGCCGCCCCCCTCGCCGGCCGGCTCCTCGACCGCGACCTTCCCGACGGTGATGCGCCGCACGCCGCGCGCGGCCAGCCGATCGGCGAGCGGCCGGCCCGCCGTCCGGTCGTGCAGCTCTTCCATCAGCGCGCGCACGTCGTCGAGCTCAACGCCGCGTGCAAGGGCGATCTTTTCGATGCCGCGTTCGCGCATGTCGCGCACGAGCGCGGTCAGCGTGGCCCCGGCGCGCGGCAGCCGGCTGTCGTTCACGATGATCTCGCCGTCCAGGAAGCCGATGAGCACGGCCGGGGCATCGGGCAGTGACTGGCAGCCCTGGATGAGCGCCGCCGCGGCACGCTGGACGAGCGGGTGCCCCGGCGCGTAGAGCTCGGCCGCGCGGACCGCCGCGCTGAAACGCCGGAGGAACTCCTGGGCGTCGATCGTCATGCGCGTCCCCTCGGCGCCGATCGCGCGAGCCTGCGCAGGTGCCAGTCGCCGGTCGCGGCGAGATCGTCGAGCGCGCGCCGTGCGGCTTCCGAGCCGATGCGGCCCAGGGCGGCGACCGCGGCCGTCCGCAGCCGGCGCGTGCGCCCCCATGCCAGCCACCGCCGCTGGCGCGCGACGCCCACAATGGGCGTCACCGCTCGGTCGTCGGCAAGCTCGGCCATCGCCTTGAGGGCGTCAATCGCCACGGCGTGGTCCTTGCCGAGGGCATCGGATTCGCCGAGGATGCGCACCAGCATCGGGACGGTCCGCGCGTCGCGCAGGCCGACCAGGGCGCCGATGACCGTGCCCCGGGCTTCGCCGGCCGCCGCCCTGAGCACCGTGTGCAGCGCCCGAGCCGCGGACGGGTCGTCGATCTGGGCCAGCGCCCCGACCGCGGCGGCGAGGACCCGCCGGTCGGACCGGCGCAGAAGCCCCTGCAGCGGCGGCACCGCCGCGGGCCCGCCGATGCGGCCGAGCGCTTCGGCGACGGCGATCTGGACCCACCAGCGGTTGTCGTCGGCCGCGTGGGCGAGGGCGGACAGGGCGGGCGGGCCGAGATCCGTCAGGATCCGCATCACGCGGTCGCGGCCGGCGCCCGCGCCGTCGCGGGGCAGCCCGCGCAGGAGGGCGCGGACCGACGCGCCGCCGAGCGCGTGGCACAACGAGCCGAGCGCGGCGACGTCCGGCGGCGAAAGCTCCGCGATGGCGCCGACCGCGTCTCCGAGGGCGGCGGACTCGCCGATGGCGCGGAGCGCCTCGATGCTCGCCTGCGGGGCGGGACCGTCCTTGGCGGCGGCCGACGCCGAGAGGGCCTCAGCCAGCCGCGCCGCGTCACCGAAGGCGCCGGCCAGCACGAGGTCCTGTGCGAAGGCGGCCATGTCCTGCGCGATCTCCTCGGCCCGGCGGGCGCCGGTCTCGAGGCGCATCAGATCGACGATGAGCGTGACCGAGAGCTGGCGCACGTTCTCGTGCCCGAGCGTGTCGAGCCACTCCGCGAGTTCGGGCGGCAGATCGCGGGCCGCGATGTCGCCGGCGCGCGAGACGGCGGCGTCCATCGACTGGCGGTATTGCGCGGAGACAAACGGGGTTTCGTCGTACTTGAGCAGCAGCTCCTCGAGCGACGCGCGGATGTCGGCGAGCGGACGGGTCGCGCCGAAGTCGCGCTCGCCAAGCAGCTTGTCGGCCATCCGCAGCACGCGCCGCCGCCGTTCGTCGTCGGGAGCGAGGGTCTCGACGATCTGTGCGAGCCGCCCGGTCGCGCCCCCCTGCCGCGCCATGGCCCGCGCGAGCAGCATGGCCACCTGGTGGTCGTCGAACGCCTGGCGGAGCGACTCGATGAGACCTTCCTCGCCGGAGCCGCTGCCCGGATGGCACAACACCTCGAGTCCGAGCGAGGGGTCGAGCGCGCAGGTGGCGACAGCCAGCGACTGCATGAGCTCGCCGGCCTTGTCGGGCTCGAGCGTGCCGACCGTGTTCGACAGGTGGCGGTAGACCGCCAGCACCGTGGCGGCCTGCGTGGTGACGAGCGGCACGCCCTCGGGGGTGTGGAACGACGCCACGCAGTCGCCGGTGAGCTCGCCGATGGCGCCGACGTCGCCGGCGATTTCGAGGAGCCGCGCCTGCTCGGCCTCGCTGAACGTGCGACGTCCGGCGAGGATGGACCGCACGATCGACTTCCAGTGCACGTCGCGCCGCGCCGGCCCCGCGTCGACGTCCTCGCGCTCCAGCAGCTCCTGGTAGTCGATCTGCTCGACGATGATGGACGGGTGCCCCTCGGCGGACCAGAGCGCCTGGGGGCCGCCGCGCGCCCGGCGCTCGCCGCGCTCGAGCGTGAGCACCTCCAGCAGGCGGGTGAGGGCGTCGGCCGGCGGGGTCGAGGCGAAGGTGAGCTGCAGGATGTCTCGCTCGTAGAGCTGCCGCGCGCATTCGGCGACGACCATGTCGGGCGACTCGACGGGACGCCCGGCGATGAGCAGCGTGTGCGGCGTGACGGCCAGCTGCAGCACGCCCCTTCGCGTGGCGTCGTGGACCGCGGTCACGAGCCGGTCCACCGCCAGCGACACCGCCGGATGCTCCGGCGGGTAGAAGCTCCAGGCCCGGAGCCCGATGGTGAGTGCGCGGGCGACGGTGTAGGCGGCGGGCGGCGCCATGTCGGGCGTCGCGGTCATCATGCATACGATATACTGCCCGCTGGTCCATGCGAGCGGTTGACATCATCCGCGCCAAGCGCGACGGCGAGGCGCTGTCGCGCGGCGCCATCGAGGCCTTCGTGGCGGGTGTCACCGACGGATCCTGGCCCGACTACCAGATCTCGGCGCTGCTGATGGCCGTCGTGCTCCGCGGCATGACGGCCGAGGAAACGGCCTGGCTGACCGACGCGATGGTGCGCTCCGGTGCGCGCGTGGACCTGGCAGGCGTGCCGGGGCCCAAGGTCGGCAAGCACAGCACGGGCGGCGTCGGCGACAAGGTGTCGATTGTCCTCGCGCCGCTGGCCGCAGCCTGCGGCGTGGTGGTGCCCAAGATGTCCGGCCGTGGCCTCGGCCACACCGGCGGCACCCTCGACAAGCTGGAGGCCATCCCCGGCTTCCGGGTCGGCCTCTCGCTCGACGAGTTCCGGACGGTGCTCGCCGACGTCGGCTGCTGCCTCATCAGCCAGAGCCGCGAGATCGTACCGGCCGACAAGAAGCTCTACGCGCTACGCGACATGACGGCGACGATCGAGAGCCTGCCGCTCATCGCCGCGTCGGTCATGAGCAAGAAGATCGCCGAGGGCAGCGACGCGGTGGTGCTCGACGTCAAGTGCGGCGGCGGCGCCTTCATGAAGCGCGACGCGGACGCGCGCGCGCTGGCGCGCGCGCTCGTCGCCATCGGCGCGCAGGCCGGCATCCGCACCGAAGCGCTCGTGACCACGATGGAGCAGCCGCTGGGCCGCGCCGTCGGCAACGCGCTCGAGGTCGCCGAGTGCATCGCGACGCTGCGCGGCGAGGGGCCGGCGGACCTTGCCGAGCTCGTGCTGCGGCTCGCGACCCGCATGCTCCTGCTGGCCGGCGCGGCCGCCAGCGAGCTCGACGCCGGGACGCGCCTGCGCGAGGCGCTCCGCTCGGGCGCCGCGCTCGCGCGGTTTCGCGCGATGGTCGAGCGCCAGGGCGGCGACGGCCGCGTGGCCGACGACCCCGAGCGGCTGCCGCGGTCGCCGCGCGTCTTCTCGCTGCTGGCCGGGGCCTCGGGCTTCGTCACGGCCCTCGACGCCGAGGCCATCGGCGTCGCGGCCATGCGGCTCGGCGCCGGCCGCGCGCGCATGGACGATGTCGTCGACCCGGCGGCCGGCATCGTGCTCGCCCGGAAGGTCGGCGACCGCGTGCTGACCGGCGATCCGCTGATGACGCTCCACTACGCGGACGAAGACCGGCTGGCGCCGGCCCTGGAGACGGCCCGCGCCGCCGTGACCATCGGCACGCGCCCACCCGCGCCCGACCCGCTCGTGCGCGCGTGGGTGCATGAGGGAGGAGAGACGAGCTACGTATGAGCGCCTTCGCAACCCTGTCGGACCGCTCGTTGCGGCTGCTGGTGCTGGCCGTCGCCGTGCTCGTCCCGCTCAGCGCCTGGCTGCTCGGCGCGGTGGTGGGCCCCCGGGGCCAGGCGGCCTCCGGCGCGATCTGCTTCATCGCCCTGTGCGCCGCGCTCTCGACCAACCTCCGCGCCGTGAGCTGGCGGACGGTCGGATGGGGCGTGGCTCTCCAGGTGCTGCTCGCCATCTTCATCCTCAAGCTGGAGATCGGCGGCGTGCGGCCCGGCTATGCGATGTTCAGCGCCGTGGCCGAGGTCGTGAAGCGGTTCCTGGAGTTCACCAACGCCGGGTCGTCCTTCGTGTTCGGGGCGCTCGCCAACCAGGGCGCGATGGGCAGCGTCTTCGGGCCGCAGAACAGCTTCGTCTTCGCGTTCGCGGCCCTGCCAACGATCATCTTCATCTCGTCGTTCTTCACGGTCCTCTACTACTTCGGCGTGCTCCAGGTCATCGTCTGGCTGATGGCGCGCGTGATGATGTACATCCTCCGCACGAGCGGCGCCGAGACGCTGTCGGCGGCCGCCAACGTGTTCATGGGCCAGACCGAGGCGCCCATCATCGTCAAGCCCTACGTGCCGGCGATGACGCGATCGGAGCTGCTGGCGCTGATGGTGGGCGGAATGGCCACGATTTCGGGCGGGGTGATGGCGGTCTACATCGCCATCGGCGCCGACCCCATCGCGATCCTCACGACCAGCGTGATGGCCGCGCCGTGCGGGCTGTACCTGTCGAAGCTGCTGGTGCCGGAAACCGAGACGCCCCAGACCCGGGGCGCCATCGAGCTGCGAGTCGAGCGGCACCACGTGAACGTGATCGACGCCGCGGCCGCCGGCGCCGGCGACGGGCTCACGCTCGCCCTCAACGTCGCGGCCATGCTCATCGCCTTCCTGGCCTTTATCGCGCTGCTCGACGCGCTCCTGGGCTTCGTGTCGCCCGGCCTGACGCTCGCAGGCATCTTCGCCGTCGTCTTCGCGCCCGTCGCGTTTCTCATGGGAGTGCCGGCGGCCGACATCGGTGCGATTGCGGACCTGCTCGGCACCAAGCTCGTCGCCAACGAGTTCGTCGCGTTCGTGAAGCTGACCTCCGAGTACAAGGACATCGACCCGCGGAGCTATGTGCTGGCCACGTACGCGCTCACGGGGTTCGCCAACCTCGGGTCCATCGGCATCCAGCTCGGCGGCATCGGCGGCATGGCGCCGACCCGGCGCGCGGACCTGGCGCGCCTGGGCGGGCGGGCGATCCTCGCGGGCTTTCTCGCGACGCTCGTGAACGCCTGCATCGCCTCGATGCTGCTGTAGGGGAGCGCTGCGCCGTGATGACCACGACCGACGAGTTCGACCGGGTGAACGAGGCCGCCGAGTGGCTGCGGGGCCGCGGCTTCGGCGGCGCCGACGTGGCAGTCGTTCTCGGGTCGGGCCTGGGCGACTTCGCCGGCACGCTCGGGGAGCCGTTCGAGTGCCGGTACGAGGAGATCCCGCACTGGCCGGCGGCGGCGGTGATCGGGCACGCCGGCCGGCTCGCCGGCGGGCTGGTCCGCGGACGCCGCGTCCTGGCCCTGGCCGGCCGCGCCCACTTCTACGAAGGCCATCCGCTCCGCACCGTGACCTTCGCAACGCGCGTGCTCGGGCGCCTCGGCGTGCCGCGCCTCATCCTCACCAACGCCGCCGGGGGCATCAACCCCTCCTTCTCCGCCGGCGCGCTGATGGTGATCGACGATCACATCAACCTGATGGGCGACAACCCGCTCGCGGGTCCCAACGACGAACGGCTGGGGCCCCGCTTTCCCGACATGTCCGAGGTCTACTCCGCGCGGCTGCGGGCCGCGGCCGACCGAGCGGCGGCGGCGGCGGGCATCGCGCTCGCCCACGGCGTCTACATCGCCGTGCGCGGACCGAGCTACGAGACGCCGGCAGAGATCCGCGCCTTCCGCGCGCTGGGCGCCGACGCTGTCGGGATGTCCACGGTGCCCGAGGCGCTCGTGGCGCGCCACATGGGCATGGAGGTGCTCGGCATCTCGTGCATCACCAACGCCGCGGCCGGCGTGCTGCCGCAGCCCCTCCAGCACGACGAGGTCATGGAGACGGCGCGCCGCGTGCGCGGACAGTTCATCGCGCTGCTGGAGGGGGTCATTGAGCGCTGCTGATCCGCTCGTCGAGGCGGCGCGGGCGGCACGCGCGCGGGCGGTGGCGCCCTTCTCGCATTTCGCGGTCGGCGCCGCGCTCGAATCCGACGACGGCCGCGTCTTCGCCGGCTGCAACATCGAGAACGCCAGCTACGGCCTCACCGTGTGTGCCGAGCGCGTCGCGATCTTCAAGGCCGTGTCCGAAGGCGTCCGCGCGTTCCGCCGCCTCGTCGTCGTCGCTGACGCGCCGACGCCGACGCCTCCGTGCGGCGCGTGCCGGCAGATCATCTGGGAGTTCTGCGGCGACATCGAGATCATCCTGGCCGGGCCGGCCGCCGTGCACGCGAGCTACCGGATGAAGACCCTGCTGCCGCATCCCTTCGATCGAGGAAGTCTCGGGGGTAGCGGGTTGGAGACCTGAAGGCTTGGAGGCTTGGAGGGGTGGAGGGACATCCCGCCGACCCCCACGCCTCCACCCGCCAAGCCTGTACAATCACCGTAATGCTCCCCACCATCGCCTGGGATACCGACGCCATCGTGATGATCGATCAGCGCAAGCTGCCGGCCGCCGAGCGCTACGTGCGGTGCCGGACCGCGGCCGACGTCGCGCGCGCGATCAAGAGCATGGTGATCCGCGGAGCGCCGGCCATCGGCGTGGCGGCCGCCATGGGGCTCGCGCTCGCCATGGCGCGCAGCAAGGCGACCGGGACGAAGCAGTTCGCGGCGGAGTTCCAGAAGACCTGCGATCTGCTGGCGGGCACCCGTCCGACGGCGGTCAACCTCTTCTGGGCGATCGAGCGGATGAAGCGCTCGTTCTCGGAGGGCGCGCTGGCGGGGGAGTCGGTGGCGCAGCTCCAGGCGCGGCTGCGCGCCGAGGCCGACCGGATCCACGATGCGGACGTCGAGAGCTGTCGCGCCATCGGCCGCCACGGCGCCGCGCTGGTGCCGGCCGAGGCGCGCATCCTCACGCACTGCAATGCCGGTGCGCTCGCCACAGCCGGGTACGGCACGGCGCTGGGCGTCATCCGCGGGGCCGTCGACGCGGGCCGCCAGGTGCGCGTGCTGGCCGACGAGACCCGCCCGTTTCTCCAGGGGGCGCGTCTGACCGCGTGGGAACTCGTCAGGGACGGCATCGACACCACGGTGATTACCGACAGCATGGCCGGCGCTCTGATGGGCCGCGGCGAGGTGGATCTGGTGGTCGTCGGCGCCGATCGCATCGCGGCGAACGGGGACACGGCCAACAAGATCGGCACCTACGCGCTGGCGATCCTGGCCAGGGAGCACGGCATCCCCTTCTACGTGGCGGCGCCGTCGTCGACCATCGATCTGTCGGCGCCCGACGGCGGCGCCATCCCGATCGAGGAGCGGGACGCACGGGAGGTGACGCACCTCGGCTCGCAGCGGCTGGCGCCGGCCGGCGCGTCCGTGCGCAATCCCGCGTTCGATGTCACGCCGCATCGCTACATCACAGCCATCGTCACCGAGCGCGGGGTCCTTCGGCCCCCGTTCCTGGAGGCCCTTGCTGGTTCTGGGGATTGAGACGTCGTGCGACGAGACGGCCGCGGCCGTTGTCGAGACCGACGGTCCCGTGGAGCGCCCGTGGCGCGTCAGGTCGAGCGTCGTGGCGTCCCAGGTGGCGATCCACCGCGAGTGGGGCGGCGTCGTGCCCGAGCTCGCGTCGCGGCAGCACATCCGCGACATCTGCGGCGTGGTCGAGCGCGCCCTCGACGAGGCCGGCACGGGCTGGCCGTCGCTCGGCGCCATCGCCGTCACGGAGGGCCCGGGCCTCATCGGGTCGCTGCTCGTGGGCGTCTCGTTCGCGAAGGCAGCGTCATGGGCGACGGGCCGGCCGCTCGTCGCGGTGAACCACCTGGCCGGACATATCGAGTCGCTGTGGCTCGAGCACGGGCACGTGCCCACGCCGGCGGTCGTGCTCGTGGTCTCCGGCGGTCATACCAGCCTGTATCTGGTGCCCGCGCCCGGCGACTACCGCCCGATCGGCCGGACCCGTGACGATGCCGCGGGCGAAGCCTATGACAAGGTCGCGAAGCTGCTGGGGCTGGGATACCCCGGCGGGCCCGTGATCGACCGCCTGGCGGCGCTCGGACGCGAGGGCGCTATCCGGTTTCCGGCGACCCGGCTGACTCACCCCGACCGCAACGCGCCGGACCGGGCCTATCGGTTCGACTTCAGCTTCTCGGGCCTGAAGACCGCCGTGCTGCGGCACGTGCGGAGCCGCCAGGAGGCGCTCGGCCTCCCGTCGCTGCCCGAGGCCGAGGTACACGACATCTGCGCGGCCTTCCAGGCCGCCGTCGTCGACACGCTGCTCGATCGCACCTTCGCCGCGGCGCGCTGGTTCGACGTGCGCGCCATCGGCATCGCGGGCGGCGTCTCGGCCAACTCGCGGCTGCGGCGCGAGCTGGCCTCGCGCGGCGCGCGCGGCGACGAGCGGCCCGTGTTTGCCCCCGGACTGCATCTGTCCACCGACAATGCCGCGATGATCGCGGCCGCGGGCATCCGGAAGATCCAGGCTGGCGCGTTCGCGCCGGCGGATCTCAACGCGCGGGCGACACTGCCGCTATGAAGACGCTCACCGAGTACCTGTGGTTCGAGACGGCCAGGCGCCAGGAGTTCGTGCGCATCACCGACGAGGTCGCGGCCATCGTGGGCCGCAGCGGCGTGGCCGAGGGCCTGGTGCTGGTGTCGGCCATGCACATCACCGCCGCCGTCTACGTCAACGACTGGGAAGACGGGCTCATTCACGACTTCCAGGTCTGGCTCGAGCAGCTCGCGCCCGCCGGGCTCGACTACCGGCATCATCGGACCGGCGAGGACAACGCGGACGCGCACCTCAAGCGCACGCTGATGGGCCACCAGGTCATCGTGCCGATCACGCGGGGGGCGCTCGACCTCGGCCCGTGGGAGCAGATCTTCTACGCCGAGTTCGACGGACGCCGCCGCAAGCGCGTCGTCGTCAAGGTCATGGGTGAGTGATGGCCTGGCAGTTTCCCGAGGCACCGGTCGTTGCGGTCGGCGCGGTCATCGTGCGGGAGGGGCGGGCGCTCGTCGTGCGGCGGGCCCATCCGCCGCGCCAGGGCGAGTGGTCGCTGCCGGGCGGCCGCGTCGAGCTGGGTGAGCGGCTCGAGGACGCGGTGCGCCGGGAGATCCGCGAGGAAACCGGACTCGACGTGCGCGTCGGGCCGATCCTCGAGGTGTTCGACCGGGTCCATCGGACCGACGATGGGCGGGTGCAGTACCACTTCGTGATCGTCGACTACCTGTGCGAGCCGGTGAGCGGAACGGCCCGGGCCGGCGACGATGCCGAGGATCTCGCGTGGGTGAGCCGAGACGAGCTCGAGGCGTTCGGCATCAATCCGCACGCGGCGACGGTGCTGCGGCGGGGGCTCGAGCGCGCCGGCTGACGGCGATCGCGGCGCCCACGGCCAGCCATGCCACGCCGACGACGAGGGCCGTCGTCGCCGCGCCAGCCACCACGGCGATGGTCACCAGCCCGCCGAGCAGCGGCACCCACACGTGCGCGATCGACCGCTCGGCGCGGCGCCTCACCGCGAAGTAGCCGATGACCGAGGCGTGGAGCAGCGTGAACGCCGAGAGCGCTCCGACGTCGACAATCGACACGAGCAGCTCGAGGCCATCCGCGCGGCGGGCCGCCCAGACGGCGACGCCCAGCGTGAGCGCCCCGGTGCTGGCCAGGGCCGCGGCCGGCGCGCCGCGGGCATTGACCCGGGCGAGCAGGGCCGGCAGGCGCCGCTCGCGCGCCATTCCGAAGAGCAGGCGCGCCGCCGCGGCGTGCGCCGTCATGGCCGCAAACGCCGGGCCGATCGCCTTCGTGAGGGCGAGCAGGGCCGCCATCGACGGCCCGATGGCCAGCCGCGCGAGATCGTAGAAGGCGGTGCCCTGCCGGGACGGGTCGGTTGCCAGGTCCGCTGGGGCGATGGGGCTGATGAGGCTCGCGACCCATGTCTGCGCGACGAAGAGCAGACCGGCCCCTCCGAGGCAGAGCAGGACCGCGCGGCCGACCTGTCGCGACTCGCCGGCGTTCTCTTCGGCAAACGACGCGATCGCATCGAAGCCGAGGAAGGAGAGCACCGCGACCGACAGCCCAGTGACCACGGCGGCGCCGTCGAGCCCGCTCAGCCCGGCGACGGGGGACGTCCAGGGCCGGGTCGGGCCCTCGACCGCGAGCACGACCGCCGCGGCCGCCAGAAAGAGGGCCAGCACGACGAGCTCGGCCACGAGCACGACGAACCCGACGCGCGCCGCGACGGCGACGCCGGCGACGTTCAGGGCGCTCGTCGCGGCGAAGGCGGCGACCGTGAAGGTCCAGGCCGGCACGGCGGGCACGAGGGCGTGGAGCGCAATGCCCGAGAACAGGTAGGCGACCGCGGGGATGAGCAGGTAGTCGAGCATGGCCATCCAGCCGGCGACGAACCCGGCCGCCCGGCCGAGGCCGGCGGTGGCGTACGCGAAGACGGCGCCGGCGTGGGGCACCACGCGGGACATCTCGGCGTACGACCACGCGGTGAAGGCCATCGCGATGGTGGCCAGCAGGTAGACGAGGGCGACGGCGCCTCCCGTGCGCGCGTCCAGCACGCCGAACACGCCGACGGGGGCCAGGGGCCCGATGAAGAGGAGCCCGTAGACCACGAGATCCCGGAGCGAGAGCGCGCGCCGCAGGACGGTGCCGTGCACGGGGGCGGATTATAGTAGGCGCATGACGGTCACGCGAGAAGGGGCCTGGGCCCTGCTGACGGAATGGACCCAGAGCGAGAGCCTGCGCAAGCACGCGCTGGCGGTGGAGGCTGCCGTTCGAGGGTATGCGAGGCGCTTCGGGGCGTCGGAGGAGGAGTGGGGCGTGGTCGCGCTGCTTCACGACTTCGACTACGAGCGTTACCCGACGCTCGGCGACCATCCGGTGAAGGGGTGCGAGCACCTGGCCGGCCTGGGCTATCCCGACTGGGTGACCCGGGCGATTCTCTCGCATGCGTCGGAGGTCACCGGGATCGCGCCGGAATCGCCGCTCGAGAAGACGCTGGTGGCCTGCGACGAGCTGGCGGGCTTCGTAACGGCGGCGGCGCTGGTCCGGCCGTCCCGCAGCGTGCTCGATCTCGAGGCGAGCTCGGTGATCAAGCGGATGAAGGACAAGGCGTTCGCGCGGCAGGTGCCGCGTGATCATCTGCGCCGGGGGGCCGAGCTCATGGCTCTGCCGCTCGACGAGCACATCACGAACGTCATCGGCTTCATGCGGGAGCGGGCCGACGCGCTGGGCCTGCGCGGAACGCTGTAACGGCGCCGGCCGTATACTTCACTGCATGCCGGAGCCTGCCGCGACCGCTCCCGCCACGGGCGGTCCCGTCGTCCAGTGCCAGGAGCTGAGCGTCCGCTACGGGAAGAACTGGGCACTCCGCGACGTGTCGGCGGCCTTCCAGCCAGGGGCTATCGGCCTGCTCGGCCCGAACGGCGCGGGGAAGAGCACGCTGCTCAAGGCGCTGCTCGGGTTCGTGGTGCCCGACCGGGGCACGATGAGCGTGCTCGGGCTGGACGTCGCGACGGCGCCGCTCGCCATTCGCGCGCGCATCGGCTACATGCCCGAGAGCGACGCCCACATTCCCGGCATGAACGCCGTGGCGTTTGTCGCGTACTGCGGGCAGTTGTCGGGCCTGCCCGCCGCCGACGCGATGCAGCGCGCGCACGAAGTGCTGTACTACGTGGGGCTGGGCGAAGCGCGCTACCGGAATCTCGAGACCTACTCGACCGGCATGAAGCAGCGCATCAAGCTGGCGCAGGCGCTCGTGCACGATCCGGACCTGCTGCTTCTCGACGAGCCGACCAACGGGATGGACCCGAAGGGCCGCGACGAGATGCTCGAGCTCATCCGGGATCTCGCCCACAACAAGGGCGTCAACCTGATCCTCTCGTCGCACCTGTTGCCCGATGTGGAGCACACCTGCGATCACGTGGTGGTGATCGACAAGGGCACCATTGCGGCCGACGGACCGATCGAGGCGCTCAAGGGCCCGGGCGGGCGCGTGTTCGAGCTGCGGGTCAAGGACGAGAACGACCGCTTCCTCGAAATCCTCCGCGCCGAAGGCTTCGAGTGCCACGACACGGACGAGGATGTGATGCGGGTGTTCGTGCCCGGCGCGGGCGCCGAGGGGGCGCGCGCGCTCTTCGCGCTGGCCGCGCGGCACGCCGTGCAGATCCGGCATCTGCGCCCGAGCGTGCCGACGCTCGAGGACGTCTTCGCGCGGGCCGTCGGGGACGAGTGAGGCGCGGGGAGACGCGGAGCTAGCGCATGCCGATCCACGATCAAGGGTACCGCCGCTACGCCGGGACCCGGGCCCCCGTCGGGCAGGCCTGGCAGGTCATCGCCCGCGCGGGGATCCTCGGCATCGTCCGGGAACGCAAGTTCATCGCGCTCATGCTGTTCGCGTGGGCCCCGTTCGTCGTCCGCGCCGTGCAGGTGTACCTGGCGGCCAACTTTCAGCAGGCATCGTTTCTGGCGGCCACCGCCGAGACCTTCCGCGAGTTCCTCGACCAGCAGGGCATCTTCGTGTTCTTCGTGACGATCTGGGTGGGCGCCGGGCTCATCGCGAACGATCGCCGCGCCAACGCGCTGCAGGTGTACCTGTCGAAGCCGCTGACGCGCGCGGAGTACGTCGCCGGCAAGCTCGCCATCCTGTTCGCGCTGCTGATGTTCGTGACGTGGACGCCGGCCATGGCGCTGCTCCTGGTCCAGATCGCCTTCGCCGGCAGCCTGGCGTTCATCCGGCAGAACCTCTTCCTGGTGCCCGCCATCACCCTGCTCTCCCTGCTGCAGGTGCTGCTCGCGGCGATGACCATGCTGGCGCTGTCGTCGCTCTCGAAGAGCAGCCGCTTCGTCGGCATCATGTATGCCGGCCTCATCTTCTTCACCAGCGCCCTCTTCAACGCGCTGCGCGGCATCACGGGTTCGAGCGGCTTTGCCTGGCTGTCGCCGACCGACGCCCTCGAGCTCCTCGGCGACGTCATCTTCCGGCTCGAGCCGCGGTACGACATGGCCCCGGCCGTCGCCGCCCTCGTCGTGATCGCGCTCATCGCCGGTTCGGGGTGGGTGCTGGAACGGCGCGTCCGCGGGGTGGAGGTGGTCCAGTGATCGTCCAGGCCGAGCGCCTCTCGAAGTGGTACGGGCAGGTCAGCGGCCTGAACGACGTCACCGTGACCATCCCGGGCGGCATCACGGGCCTGCTTGGCCCGAACGGCGCCGGCAAGTCGACCTTCATGAAGCTCATGACCGGCCAACTCAAGCCGAGCCAGGGCACCGTTCGCGTGCTCGGCGAGCCGATCTGGCGCAACCCCGCCGTCTTCCGGCGCATCGGCTTCTGTCCGGAGCAGGACGCGTTCTACGACCGCATGACCGGCCTCGAGTGGGTGACGGCGCTCGTCCGGCTCAACGGGCTGGACGATGCGGCTGCGGCGGCCGCCGCCCGGCAGGCGCTGGAGAAGGTGGAGCTCGTCGACGCCGCCGACAAGAAGATCGGCGCCTACAGCAAGGGCATGCGCCAGCGCGTCAAGCTTGCCCAGGCGCTCGTCCACGACCCGGAACTGCTCATCCTCGACGAGCCGCTGACCGGTATGGACCCGCTCATGCGCCGCAAGACGATCAGGCTCGTCAAGGCGTGGGCGCGCGCCGGCAAGCACATCATCGTCTCGAGCCACATCCTGCACGAGATCGAGGCGATGACCTCGAACATCCTGCTCATCAACAACGGCCGGATCGTCGCGGAGGGCAACGTCCACCAGATCCGCGAGCTCATCGACACCCACCCGCACACCGTGTTCATCCGCGCGACGGACCCCCGCAATCTGGCGCGGCGGTTCCTCCAGGAAGACGACGTGCTCAGCCTGCGGTTCGAGCCCGGCGCGGTCGTGGTCGAGACGGCGCGGCCAGACTCGTTCTACGCGCGCCTGACGGCGCTGGCTGCCTCGGGGGAGGCCGGCGCGATCGACGAGGTTACCTCGCCGGACGACAACCTGCAGGCGGTGTTCCGCTACCTGGTGAAGTCATGACGTTCTGGACCGCCGCCCGCCGCGTCTTCGATCTGTCGCTCGGCGAGATGCTCTGGTCGCGGCGCACCATCTTCATGGCGCTCGTCGTCGGCGGCCCCGTCCTGCTCGCCGTCATCATGCGCATCGTGGAGGCCTTCGGCCTCCCGGCGCTGCGCGTCAACGGCCAGCGCGTCCAGGGCATGCAGGTGTTCGGCGTCATGATCTGGATGCTGTTCCTCCGGTTCATCGTGCCCGTGCTGGGCGTCTTCTACGGCACGGCCCTCATGGCCGACGAAGTGGAGGACAAGACCATCACCTATCTCTTCACGCGGCCCATTCCCCGCGGCGCGGTGCTCGTGGGGAAGTACCTCGCGTACCTGGTGTGCACGGCCCTCGTCGTGCTGCCGTCGGTGATGATCGTGTATTTCCTGGTGGTGCCCTTCGGCCAGATACCCGGCACGTTCCGGCATCTGGTCACGGACCTGGGTCTGCTCGGCCTCGGCCTGGCCGCCTACGGTGCCGTCTTCGCGTTCGTCGGAGCCGCGTTCAAGCGACCCCTGGTCATCGGCCTCGTGTTCGCCTTCGGGTGGGAACAGGTGGCGCTCGCCCTGCCCGGTTACCTGAAGCAGTTCACGCTGGCGTTCTACCTGCAGGCCCTGGTGCCGCACGCCATGCCCCAGGAGGGGGTAGTCTCGCTTCTCCAGGGCCTGTTCCGGGAGGCGCCCGGGGCCTGGACGGCGATGGGGTGGCTGGCCGTCTATGTCGTGTCTTTTCTATATCTTGCAGCGAGAGTCGTCGAGCGGCGCGAGTACGTGCTCGAACAGTAGGGATGAGTGTAACCTGCTGGGAACTTTGCCTTTAGCCGGTCTCGTCTAATCCGGCAGGGGGAACCGATGACGAAGAAGACGCGGAATTTCGTCCTGGCTTCGGGCGCGATTCTGGCCGTGGGACTGACGACAGGCCTCGTGGCGTCCTTCATGGGCCTGCCGGTGTCGGTCTTCTCGCGCGCCGCGGGTCCGGACGAGCTGCAGTATGTGCCCGCCGACGCGGCCGTCGTCGCGTACGCCGACGTCCGGCAGGTCATGAACTCGGAGTTCCGCGAGCGGTTCCGCCGGATCGAGCCCGACACCCGGGAGCGTGACGAGTTCGAGCGGCAGACCGGGGTGAACATCGAAGAGGACATTCACAGCGTCGTGGCCGCGGTCATGCCGCGGCCGGAGGGTGACCGGGCCCGCGGACCGGAGCAGTCGATCCTGGTGTTGGCCCGGGGGCGGTTCGAACAGGGCCGCATCGAGCGCCTCGCGCTGGACCACGGCGGCACCGTCGAGCAATACAACGGCGCGACGCTCGTCACGACGCGCGACGAGCACACCGACGCGCCCGAGATGGCGCTCGGCTTCCTGGCAGCCGACCTGATTGCGTTTGGCACTTACGACGCGATCAAGAACGCGGTGGATGCCGGGCGTGGCGCCGCGAACGTGGCGTCGAACACCGACCTCATGCGGCAGATCGGCGAGCTCGACGGCAGCAGCGCGTGGGCCGTGGGCCGCTTCGATACCCTGACCCGCAGCGCGCGCCTGCCGAACGAGCTGCAGGAGCGCCTGCCGGCGCTTACCTGGTTCTCGGTGTCCGGCCACGTCAACGGCGGCGTCAGGGGGGTCTTCAAGGCCGAGGCGCGCGACGAAGAAGCCGCGCAGAACATGCGCGACGTGCTGCAGGGCTTCCTGGCCCTCGGCCGCTTGCAGGCCGGCTCGAACCCGGCTGTTCGCCAGATGATCGATTCGCTGCAGCTGAGCGGCGAGGGCACATCGATCACGCTCGGCTTCAGTGTCCCCACCGAAGTGCTCGACGCCCTCGAGGCGCTGGCGCAGGCCCACCAGGGCGCCGCCGTGCCCAGGCCCTAGCTAGCTAGTCCCGGGCACGTCGCGCGTCCGGCGCAGTCCAGCAGTCCATCAAGGGGGGCGGGTCACCGCCCCCTTCGCCTTTTCTGCTAGACTGCGGGGCAGGTCTTCCGTGGAGCAGGGGCGCCGTGTCTGAGTTCGTGTTCTTCTACGGCACGCTCATGACGCCGTTCAACCGGCCGGGGCGCCAGCGCATTACCCCCAAGCTCACCTACGTCGGGCAGGGGGCAATCGCCGCGACGCTGTTCGACCTCGGTATCTACCCGGCGGCCGTGCCCAGCGACGACGGGGGCCGGGTGCGGGGCGAGCTGTACGAGATGGCGGACGCTGCCACAGTGCTGGCGGCGCTCGACGAGATCGAGGGGTACCGGGCGGCGGAACCGGAGCGGAGCCTCTACACGCGCGTGCAGGCTGACGTCACGCTCGAGAATGGCCGCGTGCAGCCAGCCTGGGTGTATTTCTACAACGCGCCGCTCGGGCAGGCGCCGCGCATCGCCTCGGGCGACTACCTCGAGCACCTCAAGGTCAGTCGATAGCGTCCGCGCTGCCCGGCGCGTCCTTGATCACATCGCGATCGATGCGCAGCGCGTCGACGAAGTCCTCGATGACGGCCGCAACGCGGTCGGAGGGCTGCACGAACTCGATCCCCGACTTGTAGATCACCTGATCCTGGTCCACATCGCTGATGCGCGAGTGCGCGACGCGACCTTTGATCACGACGGACCGGTCGCCGAGCGTGAGGCGGAAGTCGTGCAGGGAGTCGAGCTGGAGCGGAAAGGCGGTTTCGACCTGCATGCCGCCCCGGCTGATCTGCCGGATGGCGGTCGGTTGGAACACCATCACCTCGCCGTGCAGCGAGCCCAGCAGGTCGATGCGCTCCGAGTCCCGCTTCTCCTGAGGCATGTGGGCGGATTATACCTGCCGCGGCCCACGCCCGGCCGGCGTGGTGCCAGGCCTCAGTGGCGCCGCAGCGACGGCGCCCACGGCATCACCTGTTCGCCCAGGCCACCGGGTCCTTCCGCCGCCGCCGGCTCGACGCGGCGAGCCGGCGCCTCCGGGACGTACGACAGCACCGGGATGCGCCGCGTGACGTCGTCAGTCTGCATCATGCCGAGCAGCTGGAACGCCGCCGCCTCATCGGGCCCGAAGTCGACGATCACCACGTCGGGCCGCATCGCGAGCACCGTCCCGTAGGGCTCATCGTCGTAGTCCACGAACTCGACGTCGTAGGCGCAGCCGCCAAGCGCCGCCTCGACGGCAGCCAGCGTTTCGGTGTCTCCACCGACGACGAGGGCGAGCTGGCGATCGCGGCGCGAAGGGGTCGGCATCGTGTGACCTCGTCCACGGCACTACAAGAATTGCGCCATCGCCGACGCGCTGTTGGAGCGACAAATCCAGCCGGGATCCGCCGCATGTGACGAATTACGTCAGCGGGAGGTGACGATGTGTGTGCTGGACGAGATGTCGGGAGGGCGACACCCGCGACTGGAAGAGCGCGGAAGGGCCCGGGCGTTCCGGGCCCCTCCGCGAGGTGATCAGCGCGTCAGAACTTCACGCGGGCGCCGAGGAAGGCGCGGCGCGGTGGCACCCAGGAGATCGGGGCGCCGAACGGGGTGCTGCCGAGGCCTGCGACGAGGTCCTGCTCGCGCGTGGCGCCCTGGCCGTTGGTGATGTTGAACACGTCTGCGAAGACCTCGAAGTCGAGGCGATCCACCTTGCGGTTGTACTGCACCCGGATGTCGACCTGGCCCCACGAGGGGTTCTCCAGGGCGCCGACGGTGTTCGGAGCGATCCAGCGGGTATTGATGCCGGCGAACTCGAAGGTCTCGTTCGGGGCGACGCGGATCGGGAGGTTGCGGCCCGAGGCGCGGAACGTGCGGCTGGCGAGGGTGCCGGAGTTCCAGCTGAAGGTGGCGCCGAGCTGCAGCCCGAACGGGAACGAGTAGGAGCCCGCGCCCTTCAACAGATGGTGAATCGTGCCCGGGAGCGGTCCGAACTGGTTCGGGGCCCGCGGGTCGAGGAAGAGCACGTCGCCCTGGAAGTCGGCGTTGGAGTCGGAGTTCGAGTTCCCCTCGGCGTCATTCCAGTTGTACGAGGTGAGCATCTGCCAGTTGTCCGCGAAGCGCTTGCGGAACACGAACTCGAGGCCCTGGAAGTTGCGTTCGCCGCCCTCGAGGGTGGCGATGACGAAGTTGGATCCCGGGTTGGCCGTGTAGCCGAAGTATCCGAGCCCGAGGAACAGCGATTGCGGATGGTCGACGGGGCCGGGGTAGTGAATCCCCCCGTCCTGCGCCGTCGCGTACAGCTCGAGGTCGTAGTCCTCGAGAATGTCGCGCGTCCGGCGGTTGTAGTACAGCGCCTCGAAGCTCATGCTGCGCCCGAGGTCGACCGCGTAGCTCACCTGGAGGTCGTCGGTGTAGGGCGTCTGCGTCGTGGGCGCGAAGAACGCATCCTGGACGGTCGGGCCGCCGCGCGTCCGGTAGGTGATCCACTCGCCGAGCGCGTAGACCTGCTCCTCGAGAATCGAGCCGGTGAGCGTGCCCGCGAAGTTGGTCATGTTGTTGCGGATCGGGTCGTAGTAGCGGCCCCAGTAGGCGGCAGCCTTGTGGCGGCCGTCGCCGCGGACGTCCCATGTGGCGCTCAGGCGCGGCGCGAACTCCCAGTCGAACGTGAAGATGTTCTCGCCGGTCGTCGCGAAGTGCTCCCAGCGCTCTGCGCGCACGCCCAGGTTGAACGTCCAGCGGTTCAGCGTGAACACGTCCTGCACGTAGAACGACACGCCGCGCGAGCGGGTGTCCTGCGGACCGGTCGCCGACTGGAAGGTCCGGTCGTAGTTCACGGCGTTGTTGGGGTTGCCGGCGGTGGACGCGAACACCAGCGCCGAGCCCAGCTCGGCCTCCGTGATGGTGCCGTCGCCGTTCAGGTCGAACGCCGCGTAGAAGCGGGCGCGGTCGGAGCGGGCGTTGATCGTGCGGATGAACCCGCCGAAGTCGCTGGGGTTCGAGTGGTCGAAGGCCAGCTGCGTCCAGCTGCCCGAAACCACCTGGGCCGCCGTGACACCGACGCCCGCGTAGCGGGCGGCGAGCGACTCGTACAGGGCGCCGCCGACGAACAGCGTGTCGCGGTGGTTGTCGTGCTGGTTCCACTCGACGCCGCCCTTGACGGTGTGGCGACCGAATGTCGTCTGCGCCGAGGCGCGCACGCCGATGTTGTCGCGCTCGTTGATGAGATCCTGCCCGAATCCGCCCAGCTGCTCGTCGGTCAGCGACCGCGCGTCGGTGCGCTGGAAGATGATGTCGTTGCGCGACTGGCGGATGGCCGAGAACTGCGACACCTCGCCGTTGTGCTTGTTGGCGCCGATCTCGAACAGCGTCTGGCCCGCGACGCGCGTGTAGAGTCCCTGGTAGCGCTGGCCACCCTGCTCGACCGCCCGGTCACGCGCGTTGGTGATGTCGCGGTCACGCCGGCCGGTGATGTCCGTCGGGTCGCTCAGCCACGTGAAGCTGATGAGGTCGGACTGCGTGGGCCCCCACGTGCCCTTGGCGAAGCCCTGCTTCTGCTTGTTCTCGACCGAGCGGAGGAACTGCCGCGTGTCGAGCGTCGAGACGTCGTCCTGCCGGTTCGTGTACCGGAAGCTGCCGAAGAACCAGGCGCGGTCGCGGAAGATCGGGCCGCCCACGGTGAACGCCGTGTCCTTGGTGTCGAACTCGTCGTTGGGGCCGTTCTCGTTGTTCGCCACCAGGTTCGAGTTCTGGAAGAAGTAGTTGGCCGAGCCGTGCAGCGCGTTGCTGCCGGACTTGGTGACCACGTTCGAGATGAGACCCGGCGCCCCGACGAACTCCGCCGGAATACCGCCCGTGATCACCTTCTGCTCCTGGATGATCTCGGTGTTGAGGTTCGCGCCGAACGTGCCGGTGACCGGATCGGTCACGTTGATGCCGTCGAAGTAGTAGAAGTTGTCAGCCGATACGCCGACGTTGCCGCCGATGTCGCTGTAGTTGAGCCCCGAGCGCGCCGCCGGATTGCCGCCCGTCGTGAAATCGTCGGGCAGGACGCCCGGCACCAGCTGCAGGTAGCTCTGGTAGCTGCGGCCCGTCGGCAGCGATTCGGTCAGTTGCAGCGTGATGTCCTGGCCGGTGGTGGCGCTCTTGACGTCCACAAGCGGCGTCTCCGCCGTCACGGTGACCGCCTCGGTGACCGTGGCCAGGTTCAGGGTGAGCGAGAGGCTCGTGGTCTGGCCCGACCGGACCAGGATGTTCGTGCGCACCAGGTCGCGGAACCCGGAGAGCTGCGCCGTCACCTCGTACGCCGCCGAGGGCGCCAGCGCCTCGAGCGTGGCCACGCCGACGCCGTTGGTCACGGCCGTGCGCGTGGTAATCGAGTCGGCGGCGCGCGCGGTGACGGTCACCCCGGGCAACCGCCCGCCATCCGAGTCGCTCACGGTGACCTGAATCGTGCCCGTGGTGGCGACCTGCGCCTCCGCCGTGGGAACCGCCGCCAGGGCCAGGAGGGCCACGAGCGCCGGCACTATTCGTCGAAACATAAGACTCCTCTCCGCGGTCCGCGGCCAGCCGATCAGGGCTGGTCCCAAGGGACGCGCGCGACCGATCAATGATAGCGAGTGAGCATACCGAACGTCCGGTAATTCTCGAAACGGTCCGCTTTCGTGCGAAAAAGCGAAGATACAGCGAAATAGCGGCGACCGCTCGCATGCGCCTGCGGTCCCGACGATTGAACGGTCGTTTGATAGAATCGCCTGCGGTGGCGGGCATGCGGATCGCGGTCATTCCGGGAGACGGCATCGGACGGGACGTCACGGCCGAGGCCGTGAAGGTGCTGCGCGCCGTCGCCGAGGTGTTCGGACGCACCCTCGACCTCGAGCCGCTGCCCTGGAGCGCGGACCACTACCTCGCGACCGGCGTGACCATGCCCCCCGACGGCTACGACCTCCTGCGCGAGTTCGACGCGGTGCTGCTCGGGGCGCTCGGCGACCCTCGTGTCCCCGACAACCGCCACGCGCGCGACATCCTGCTCGGCACGCGGTTCGAGCTCGACCTCTACATCAACTTCCGTCCGGTGACGCTGCTCGCCGATCGGCTGTGCCCGCTCCGCGACCGCGGGCGGGCCGACGTGAACTTCGTGGTCTTCCGGGAGAACACCGAGGGGGTCTACGTGAGCGTCGGCGGCCGCTTCAAGGCCAACACGCCCGACGAAGTCGCCATCCAGGAGGAGATCAACACCTACAAGGGCGTGCACCGCATCGTCACCGCGGCCTTCGAGCATGCCGCGCGCCGCGGCCTCACGCGCGTGTGCATGGCCGACAAGAGCAACGCCATGCAGCAGGGGCACGCGCTCTGGCAGCGCGTGTTCCGGGAAGTGGCGGCCTCGTACCCGGCCATTCAGGCGACGCACCAGTACATCGACGCGCTGGCCATGTTCCTGGTGAAGGACCCCGGACAATACCAGGTGATCGTCACCAACAACCTGTTCGGCGACATCGTCACCGACATCGGGGGCGCGCTGCAGGGCGGGCTCGGCATGGCCGCGTCGGGCAACATCCACCCGGGCCGCACGTCGCTCTTCGAGCCGGTTCACGGGTCGGCCCCGCCGCTGGCGGGCCGGAATCTCGCCAACCCCATGGGGGCGATTCTGTCGGCGGCGCTGATGCTGGAGACGCTCGGCGCCGTGGACGAGGCGCGTGCGATTGAACGGGCCGTTGTCAGCGCGATCGACGAGCACCAGACCACCAGCGACATCGGCGGATCGCTCGGCACGTCGCAGGTGGGCGACTACATTGCCCGACGCCTGAGCGCCTGAACGCCCGACCAGAGCCCAGAGCCCAGAGCCCAGAGCCACATATGCACAGAGACATCTTCATCCTCGGGGGCGCGCGGACGCCCATGACCCAGTTCGTCGGGGCGCTCAAGGACGTCTCGGCCATCGACCTCGGCGCGTCGGCCGCGCGTGGTGCGCTGGCGCGCACCGGCGTCTCGGCGGACCAGGTCGACCACGTCGTGTTCGGGAACGTGCAGCAGAGCAGCGTCGACGCGCACTACGGCGCGCGACACGTGGCGCTCAAAGCCGGCCTGCCCATCGACGTGCCTGCGTTGACGGTGAACCGCCTCTGCGGCTCCGGCATCCAGGCCGTGGTCTCGGCCGCCCATCACGTGCTCGCCGGCGAGGCGGGGGTGGTGGTGGCCGGTGGCATGGAGAACATGAGTCAGGTGCCCCACATCATCCGGGGGCTGCGGTCGGGCCTCCGTCTCGGCGAGGGCACGCTCGAGGACTGGCTGTGGGAAGGCCTGACGGACCCCTACGCCGGGTGCTCGATGGCCATCACGGCGGAGAACTGCGCCGAGAAGTACGGCATCTCGCGGCAGGACGCCGACGAGTTCGCGCTGCGCAGCCAGCAGCTCGCGCACCGCGCGTGGTCGGAGGGACGGCTCGCCGAAGAAGTCGTGCCGGTGGAGATCAAGACGCGCAAGGGCGTCACGGTCGTCGACCGCGACGATCACCTGCGGCCGGACACCACGCTGGAGGTGCTGGCGAAGCTCGCGCCGGTCTTCAAGAAGGACGGCGTGGTCACGGCCGGGAACGCGAGCGGTATCGTCGACGGCGCGGCCGCGCTGGTCGTGGCAGGGGAGGCCGCGGTGAAGGCGCTCGGGTTGAAGCCGCTGGCGCGCCTCGTGTCGTGGGCGGCCGTCGGTGTCGAGCCGACCTTGATGGGCATGGGCCCCGTGCCCTCCATACAGAAGGCGCTCGCGAAGGCCGGCCTCTCGCTCGGCCAGATCGATCTGGTCGAGATCAACGAAGCGTTCGCGGCGCAGTACCTGGCCTGCGAGAAGGCCCTGGGCCTCGACCGTGAACGGGTCAACGTCAACGGCGGCGCGATTGCGCTGGGCCATCCGCTGGGGGCCAGCGGCGCGCGCCTGCTGCTGACCCTGGCGATGGAGCTCCGGCGCCGGGGCGGCACCTACGGCGTGGCGTCGGCCTGCATCGGCGGCGGCCAGGGCATTGCCGCCGTTATCGAAGCGCTCTAGGGAGACCACATGGCGATCAAGACGGTCGGCGTCATCGGCTGCGGGTTGATGGGGGCGGGCATCGCCCAGGTTTCGGCAGCGGCCGGGTTCAAGACGTTCGTGCTCGAGGTCAACGATCAGGTCCTCACCAAGGGGATGGGCCGCATCGAGAAATTCCTCGCCGACGGCGTGGCGAAGGGTAAGGTAGCGGCCGAGGAGCGCGATCGCATTCTCGGCAACCTGGCGGGGACGACGCGCTACGCAGACTTCAAGACCTGCGATCTCGTCATCGAGGCCATCGTGGAGAACGTGCAGGCCAAGATCGACGCGTACGCGCAGGTCGAGGCCGTGGTGGGCCCCGACTGCCTCATCGCGTCGAACACTTCGTCGCTGTGCATCACCGAGCTGGCGGCGGCGACCAAGCGCCCCGACAAGGTCGGCGGCCTGCACTTCTTCAATCCCGTGCCCCTGATGAAGCTCGTGGAAGTGATCCGCGCTCTGACCACGAGCCAGCAGACCTACCAGGCGCTGTTCGATTTCGCGACGGCGATCGGCAAGGAGCCCATCACGGCGCCGGACCGTGGCGGGTTCATCGTCAACCGCCTGCTGGTGCCGTACCTGCTCGATGCCATCCGGTGCCACGAGGACGGCCTCGGCTCGATCGAGGACATCGACAAGGGCATGAAGCTCGGGTGCGGCTACCCGATGGGCCCGTTCACGCTGCTCGACTTCGTGGGGCTCGACACGACGTACTACATTGCGAACATCCTGTTCGAGGAGTTCCGCGAGGCGCGCTTCGCGCCGCCGCCGCTGCTCAAGCGGATGGTGCTGGCCGGACACCTCGGGCGGAAGAGCGGCAAGGGGTTCTACGAGTACCAGAAGGCTTGAGGCGTGGGCGAGAGCCCAGAGCCCAGAGCCTCTAGAGCCCAGACCCTAGAGCCCGCCCTTCAACCTCTCCAGCAGCCGGCGGGCCTCGTCCTTGAAGCGGCGGTCTTCGGGCGCCCAGTCGGGGTCGTCGGGCGCGGCGAGGGCGGCCTGGAGTTCGGCGCGCGCCTCGGCCGGGCGGTCGAGCTCGATCAGGGTTTCGGCGAGGAACAGCCGGGTGATGACGCTCTGGGGGTTGTAGGCGAGGGCCTTGCGCAGGTGCTCCTCGGACTTGCGCTTGCTGCCGCCGAAGAGCCCCGGCACCTTGTAGTACCAGCGCCCGAGCGCGCGGTCGGCCGAGCCCTGCTGAAAGGCCGGCTCGATGGCGAGCACGCGCTCGAGCGCGTCGCGGATGGCGCCGCGATAGCGGATGCCCTGGCGGAGGCCGAACGACTCCGCCAGCGCGCCCATGTTCGCGGCGAGCCAGAAATGCCCTTCAGGGCGCCCGGCCTCGGCGGCGATGGCGGCGCGGGCGGCGGCGATACCGGCTTCGAGGGCCGCCTTGCGCTCCTCGCGGGGCAGGCCGTTGGTGCCGAGCCAGTACCGCGCGCGCGCCAGCTTCCACGCCGCGTCGAAGTCGCGGCTGTCAGCCGCGAGGCGAGCGGCCCAGATGGCCTCGGCCCGCCGGGCGCTGGCAAGTGACTCCCGGTCGCGATAGAGCGCGTCGGGATCCTCCTGCCCGCGCCGCGCATCCAACACACCACCCCCGGGCGTGAAAGGATGGGCGATGTCGGCGACGGGCTCCGCGGCGAGCGGGTACGAACCCAGGATGTACAATACGGCGATGCAGGATCTGATCACCCGCCTGCTGGTGGAGCTCGGCGAGGATCCGTCTCGCGAAGGGCTGGTTCGAACGCCGAAGCGGGTGGAGAAGGCGCTCAGGTTTCTCACGAGCGGCTACCAGGCGGACATCGATCGCGTGCTCAACGGCGCGCTGTTCACGGTCGATTATAGCGAGATGGTGATCGTCCGCGACATCGACTTCTACAGCCTGTGCGAGCATCACCTGCTGCCGTTCTTCGGCCGCTGTCACGTGGCGTACATCCCGGACGGCAAGGTCATCGGTCTCAGCAAGATCCCGCGCCTCGTGGAGATTTTCGCGCGTCGGCTGCAGCTGCAGGAGCGGATGACGAACGAGATTGCCGAAACCATCCGCGAGAAGATCACGCCGCTCGGCGTGGCCGTCGTGTGCGAGGGCACACACCTCTGCATGGCCATGCGGGGCGTCGAGAAGCAGAACTCGTACACGATCACGTCGGCCATGCTGGGCGCCTTCCGCGATCACGCCCGCACGCGCATGGAGTTCCTCGAGCTGCTCAAGCACCGCAGCCCCGGCCTCGGATCGGCGATCGGCGTCCAGACGCCGGCGGGCGCGACATGCGTTGACGAGTAGGGCGGGTGGGGC
>JBFMCA010000021.1:0-51289 GCA_040754955.1 Acidobacteriota bacterium
GCCTATTTTCGGTCCGAGCGAGCGAAAAATAGGCCCGACCCCGAATTTCCACATCGCGGAAAATAGGCCCGACCCCGAATTTCCATGCGCCTGCCCCGCGACCTTGCACCGCTCCTCCTCATCCTCCTCGTCGGAGCCGGGCTGCGCGCCTACAAACCCTGGACCACGGTGTTCCAGCCTGGCGGCGTCGACTTTCTCGAAACCGACGCCTGGTACCACGTGCGGCTCGTCGAGAACCAGGTCCGCAACTTCCCGTGGCGCGTGACCCGCGATCCGTATGCCGCGCCCGACGGCCAGTTCGTGCCCATCGCGCCGCTCCTCGACGCCATCGTGGCGACGGCGGCGTGGGCGACGGGCGGCCGCGCGGCCCCGCTCCATCGCATCGAGTTCGTCGCCGCCCTGGTGCCGCCGCTGTTCGGACTGCTCACCGTCGTGGCGGCGTGGGCCCTGGCCCACGTGGTGTTCGGGCGGCGCGAGGCGCTGCTGGCCGCGCTCTGCACGGCCGTGTGGCCCGGCCACTTCCTCGATCGCACGCTCGTCGGCTTCGTGGATCACCACGCGCTCGAGGCCTTCTTCGCCACGGCCACGCTCGCGGCCGTGGCGTGGGCCGCGCGCGCTCCGGGCAGATTCCGGCTCGCCGCTGCGGCGGCGGCGCTCGGCGCCTACCTCCTGTCCTGGGCGAGCGGCGCGTTCCTCGTCGGCGTCCTCGCCGCCTGGCTCGCGGGGGCCGCCATCGCCCTCCGCGATGCCGCGGCTCTCACACGAGCCGCGCGCGTCGCCGGCGCCACCGCGGCCGGTGCGCTCCTCATGGTGCTGGCCTTTCAGGACCCCGGGCTGCACCGCTACGCCACGCAGGTCGTGTCGCTCGCGGGCCTCGGCGTCCTGGCGGCCGTCGTCGGCGTGCCGGGCCCGCGCCTCATCACCGCGCGCGCCGGAGCGCTCCGCGCGGCGGCGGTCCTGGCCTCGCTCACGCTGGCCGCGTACATCGGCGCGCGCGCGCTGGCGCCGGACTTCGTCGCCGCCGTCACCATCGATCTCGCGCGCTTCGCGCCGAGCCCCGAACGCATGGCGGTGCTCGAGGCGCGGCCGCTCTTCCTCTACGCCGGCCAGTGGACGTGGTCGCAGCCGTGGGTCTTCTTCCGCACCGGCTTCTACCTCGGCGTCCTCGCGCTCGTCGTCTTCCTGCCGCGGCTGTGGCGCCGCCGCGAGGCCGGCGACCTTCTGATCTGGCTCTGGACGCTCGCCGCGCTGGCCGCGACCATCGGGCAGAACCGCTTCGGGTACTACCTCGTGCCGGCGGCGGCCGTCCTGAGCGCGTGGCTCGCCATCCGCATCCTCGACTGGGGCGGCGTGCCCCATCGCGACGATCCCGCTCCCGTCGTCCGCCCGCGGCTGCCCTTCCAGCGGGAGATCGCCGTCATCCTCGTCGCGGGCGCCTTCGTCGCGCCGGCGCTGGTGCCGGCGTTCCGGACGACGGCGCGAGGCGTCCGCATGCCCGACTACTGGCGCGCGGCCATGCACTGGCTGCGCGACCGCACGCCCGAGCCGTTTCCGCCCGGCTATTACCTCGCGCGGTATCCGCGCGGCGCCGAGGTGCGCGCCGCCTGGACGGTGATGAACTGGTGGGACCAGGGCTACTGGATCGTGCAGACCGCCCGCCGCGTACCGGTGTCGAATCCCACGCAGGCGCGCGCCGGCGAGGCCGCGCGCTTCTACGTCGCCACGACCGACGCCGACGCGCGGGCGCGTCTCGACGCCGATCGCGTCCGCTACGTGGTCACCGACTGGGAGAAGCCCTTCCGCAGGGAGGGCGGCGCCATCATGGGCCACTTCGAGAGCCTGACAGACTGGTCCGGCGAACGCCGCGACCGCTTCTATCAGGTGTACTGGCGGCGAGGCGAGGACGGCGGATTCAGCCCACTCTGGACCTTCACCCTCGACTACTACCGGACGATGGCCTACCGGCTGACCGTGCTCGGCGGCCGGCCGGCGCCCGCCGCCGACCGGCCGCACGTGCTGTCGTGGCGGCCGGTCACCGACGTGAACGGTCAGGCCTATCGCGAGCTCGTGACGTTGACGCCGGCGAGCTCGCTCGCCGCCGCCGAGGCGCATCGCGCAACCCTCGGCGACGGCAACCACGTCATCGTCGGCCTCGACCCCTGGCGGGCGCCGATTCCCCTGGATGGCGTCCCCTTCCTCCGCCTCGTCCACGACGTCCGCACGCCCGACCCGGGCCCCGATCGCGCGCCGTGGGTCCGTATCTACGAGGTCATTCGGCCCTGAGCGCCCGCGCCGGATCGAGTCGCGACGCCCGATTCGCCGGCACCCACGTGGCCAGCGCCGCGACGATGGTGAGCAGCCCTGCGGCGGCGCCGAACGCGACGCCGTCAAGCGGCGAGACGCCCACCAGGAGGCTCCGCGCGAGCGAGCCGGTCCCGGCGGCCAGCCCGAGCCCGACGAGCAAGCCGGCGGCGGTCAGCCACAGGCCGCGGGCGAACACCAGCCGGAGCACGCGGGCCCTGGTCGCGCCGAGCGCCATCCGCACCGCGATTTCGCGCGTGCGCTGGGCCACGGCGAACGCGGTGACCCCGTAGAGCCCGATCGCGGCGAGCAGCAGCCCGACTACGCCCACGGCGCCGGACACCGCCGCGGCCAGCCGCTGGGGGAGCAGCCCGATGCCGATGGCTTCCTCGAGACTCACGTGCTGCAGCACCGGGAGGTTGGGATCGGCTTCGCGCACGAGGGCCCGCAGGTCGTCGCCGACGTCTCGCGCCTCGCGGAGGCGCACGTAGAGGTTCACTTCCGTCATCGGGTGCTGGCCGAGGGGCACGTAGACGAAGTTGCGCGGGCTCTCGCCGAGCGACCGGTACTTGCCGTCGCGGGCGACGCCGATCACCTCGACCGGGCGATCCTGGCTGCGATCGCGCCCGCGCGTCTGCCACAGGCGCTGCCCGACAGCGGAGCGTCCCGGCCACGCCCGCGCGGCGAAGGTCTCGTTGACGATGGCCACGAGCGGACCCCCATCGCGATCGTCGGCCGTGAAGGCGCGTCCTTCGACGACGGGCAGGCGAAGCGTCGCGAAGTACTCGGGGGACACGACATCCCAGTCCGCCGACCACACGTCATCGCCTCCCGGCGATGTCGTGCCCGGCACGCGAAGGCCGCCGAGGCTGAGCCCGCCGCCCTGGAGCGGAATCATGCGGCTCGTCGCGGCCCCTTCGACGCCTGGCAGGGCGCGGACGCGTGCGAGCAGGCCTTCGACGAGCGCCACGGTCGCCTGCCCGCGGTGTCCGGCCAGAGCGGTGTCGAGCGTGACGACTTCGACGCCAGCGGGGTCGAATCCCGGCGGGATCGTGCTGGCCTGCTGCAGGGTCCGCAGGAACAGGCCCGTGGCCACGAGCAGGAGCAGCGACAGCGCCACTTGTCCGGTGACGAGGACCTGCCGCAGCGACAGGCGCTGGCGGTCGGCCGTGGCGCCGTGGCCGTGCAGCGCCGGTGCGAGATCGACGCGGAGCGCCTGGCGCGCCGGCGCCAGGCCGAAGGCGAGTCCCGTCGCCGCCGCGCTCGAGAAGGCAAACACCAGGACGCGCCAGTTCACCTGCAAATCGAGCATGAGCGGCACCGGCAGCGACGGGATGGCCGCCTCCAGGCCCTGGACGAATGCGAACGTCACCGGCAGGCTGGCGATGGCGGCCAGCGCGAAGAGCGCCGCCGTCTCAGTGAGCAGCTGCCCGATCAGGCGCCGCCGATCCGCGCCGATCGCGAGCCGCGTGGCCATCTCGCGGCGCCTGACGGTGGCGCGCGCGAGCAGCATGCCCGCGACGTTGCTGCACGCGATGAGCAGCACGACCAGCGTGAGGCCGAAGAGGAGGCCCACGAAGGCCAGCACCGGCGTCAGCAGCCCGTATGGCACACGCCCGGAGCGCTCGACGGCGATGCTCCACGACCGCTCGGCATACTCCGCCGGATGCTCGCGCGCCACGTTGGCGTAGATCGTGTTGAGCTCGGCGCGCGCCTCGGCGGTGGTCACGCCCGGCTTGAGCCGCCCGATAGCCGTGTGCCACACTGCGTTGTGCGACTCGAGCAGGACGCGCGCCGCGTCCGGGTCGCCCCTGACCGACGCCACCATGGCCATGGGCACCCACAGGTCGGGCGCGAAGATCGAATGGCCCGTGAACCCCGCCTCCGCGACGCCCACCACGGTGTACCCGAGCCCGTTCAGCACCAGCGTCCGTCCGACGATGCCGGGATCGCCGCTGAAGCGCCGCATCCAGAACCCGTAGCTGAGGACGGTGACGGGCCGCTCGCCGGGCGTCCGGTCCTCATCGTCGAGGAACGTACGTCCCACCGCGGCGCGCGTGCCCAGGACGCCGAAGTACGAGGCGGAGACGAGCGCCGCGTGCACGCGCTCGGCCGACTCGCTGCCGAGGCTCATCGCGTCGGGTGTGAGGACCGAGGCCGCGAGGTCCTCGAACGACGAGCTGTGCCGCCGGAGCTCGGAGAACAGGGCGTAGCCGAAGTTGTCGAACCCCTCGCCGCTGGCCCGGGCCCGGCCGACGTCGACGAGACGATCGGCCTGGCGCACCCCCGGCCTGGGCCGGAGCAGCAGGGCGTCGGCGATGCTGAAGATGGCCGCTGTTGCCGCGATGCCCAGCGCGATCGAGAGGACGGCGGTGGCGGTCACGAGCGGCGACCTGGCCAGCAGGCGGATCGCGTAGCGGAGGTCCGAGAGTGTCGGCATGACGGCACTAGACGGCCGGGCCCGGCATTTTGTTTCTGGGGGCCGGCCGGGTGGCCGTTTCCCGGGGCCACGTGTTACGCTCGCCGGGCGATCTGATGTCCGGTACGCGCACGATCTATCTCGTCACGGCGCTCGCCCTTGCCGGCATCGCGGCCGCGAGCGTCGTCCTGTACCGGGCCACCGAACGCGGCGTCGTCCAGGCCTACGCCGCGCAGCAACTGGCAGTGTCGCGCACGGTCGCCGTGGCCATCGGGGCCGAGCTCCGCGCCCTGGAAGTCGCGCTGCGGCAGCTCAGCGCCCTGCCGAGCGTCCAGCGCCCGGACTTGCCGTACCTGCAGAGTCGCATCCGGTCATCGCTCGAAGGGATCCGGATGGCCGCGCTGCGCGAGGTGGTGCGGATCGACGGGCAGGGACTGCGGCATTCGTGGTCGTCGACGGGAGAGCCCAGAGTGATCGGCGCGCCTGGAGGCACGCCCGAGGCCGTCTGGGCCTGGGCGTCCGACCGTGCCAGCCGCGGGACGCTGCGCCTCGAGTCGATCTGGTGGGACGCGGATACGCCGGCCAGCCATCGCGTCCTCGTCATCCCGGTCTGGCACGACTCGCCGAGTGCCGAGCAGCCGGTTGCCCCAAACACCTTCACGGGTCTGCTGGGCCTCGTGGTGGACAGCGAGTCGCTCGTCGGCGACTACGAACATGCGTCGGCGGTCCAGGCGCTCGGCGGCGCGCTCGTCCTGGCCCTCGACGACGGCCAGATCGTCCGGGCCGGCGCGATTCCCGCCAACGATCTCGACCTCCGCGCGCTGCCGAGTCTCCTGGCGGATCGACCCGACGGCACCGAGATTCCCCGGGAGGTCGCGGCGTCGGTCGTGTCGTGGTCGCGCGTCGCCATCGTGGGCCACAAGTCCTGGCTGGTCATCATCGCCACGCCCTACGCGCGCGCGGCCGCCGACGTCCGCCAGAACGCGGCCGGACAGCTCGCCGCGACGGCGACGCTCCTCATCGCCGTGCCCATCGTCGCCTGGTCGTTGGTGCGCCGCGAGCGGCTGGCCGAGGAGGAGCGGCGGGCGCTGCAGGGCCAGCTCCTGCAGTCGCAGAAGATGGACGCCATCGGCAAGCTCGCCGGCGGCGTCGCGCACGACTTCAACAACCTGCTGACGGCCATTCTGGGCTACACGAGCCTGATTCTGGAGGAGAGCCCGAAGGGATCGACGATCCACACCGGCGCGTCGCAGGTGCGGCGGGCGGCCGAGAGCGCCGCCACGCTCACGCAGAAGCTGCTGGCGTTCAGCCGCCGCCAGGTGCTGCAGCCGCAGCCGGTCGATCTGGGCGCGCTGCTTCTCGATCTGCAGGGGCTGCTCAAACGGCTCCTCGGCGAGACCGTGGATCTCTCGGTCACCGCCGACGCCGGCGTCTGGCCCGTGGTGGCCGACCCGGTGCAGATCGAGCAGGTCGTGATCAACCTGGCCGTGAACGCCCGCGATGCGATGCCCACCGGGGGACGCCTCGCGATCCACGTGGCCAACGCCCCGCTGCCCGAGGGCGAGGAGCGCCGCGATCACAAGGTGCCCAAGGGCGACTACGTGCGGGTCGTCGTCCGCGACACCGGCGTGGGCATGGACGAGGCCACGCTGGCGCGGCTCTTCGAGCCGTTCTTCACCACCAAGCCCCAGGGCAAGGGCACGGGGCTCGGCCTCTCGACGGTGTACGGCATCGTCAAGCAGAGCGGCGGCTACGTGAACGTGGACTCGGCGCCCGGGCAGGGGACGACCATTCAGCTCCTGTTTCCCCGGGCGGCCGCGGACAGGGCGACCGTGAAGCGGCGGCCCGAGTCGGGACGCTACCCGCGCGGCACCGAGACGGTGCTGCTCGTCGAGGACGATGCGGCCGTGCGCGAGTTGACGCAGGCGACGCTCGAGCGCCACGGCTACCGCGTGCTGTCGGCCGCCGGACCCGAGGAGGCGCTGGAGATTGTGCGCGGCCACAGCGGGGCGCTCCAGCTCCTGCTGAGCGACGTCGTGATGCCCGGCATGCTGGGGCCGGAGCTGGCCCGTCACGTGAAGGCGCTTCGCCCGGACATCAAGCTGCTCTTCATGTCGGGCTATGCGGCCGACGTGGTGACGCCGGAGCTGCTGGCCGAGGGCGCGCTCCTCCAGAAACCCTTCTCGGTGGCCGTGCTGACGCGCACCGTGCGACTGGTGCTCGACTCGACGGCCGAGCGGGCATCGGCATGAGGGCGCGCCTCACGCCCTTTCAGCGCCTGGCGGTGGCCACGACGGCCATCACGTACGTGCTGATCCTGGTGGGGGGGCTCGTCCGCGCCTCGGGCGCCGGGCTCGGATGCCCCGACTGGCCGCGCTGCTTCGGCTCCTTCGTGCCCCCGATGTCCGCCGCGGAGCTGCCGCCCGAGTTCGACGCGTCGCAGTTCAACCCGACGCTGATGTGGACGGAGTACCTCAATCGCCTGCTCGGCGTCACGGTCGGCTTCTTCATCCTCGCGGCCACCGTCTCCGCCTGGCGGCACCACCGCCGCGACCCGCACATCTTCCGGCCCACGCTCGCCGCGCTGCTGCTCACCGGCTACCAGGGGTGGCTCGGCGGGCGCGTGGTCGCCCATGAGCTGGCGCCCTGGGTGGTCACGGCCCACATGCTGGTCGCGCTCGTCATCGTCTCGCTGCTGCTCTATGCGACGGTGTACGCGTTCTTCGCGCGGGACGGCGGTGTGTCGCACCCCGACGTTCCGCGGCGGACGGCGTCGCGCCTCGGGGCGGCGCTCATCCTGGTGACGCTGGTCCAGGTCGCCGCGGGCACGCAAGTGCGCGGCGGCATCGACGATGCGCTGACGGCGGGCACGGCGCGCCCCGAGGCCCTGGCCGCCGTCGGGTTCGTCGACCTCGTCCATCGCGATCTCTCGCTCGTCGTGTTGGGCGGCGCGCTCATCCTGCTGCTCATCGTGTGGACGAAGCATGCGGCCGAGCGGCCGCTCGTGCTGGCGACCAACGCGGTGGCGGCGCTCGTCGGGGCCCAGCTGGCCATCGGGCTGGTCCTCGCGTATCTGGCGCTGCCGCCTGCGGCCCAGGTGGCGCACCTGACGCTGGCGGCGCTGCTGCTCGGCGCCGAGACGGTGGTCGTGCTGCTCGCCTGGTGGCTGCCGGACTGACGGGTGCCTCCGCCTTTCAGCGCGGTGCCAGGGCGCCGTATAATCCGCGACCTCACGCGACCGACGTCGTAGTGCGCGGAAAGGAGTCCCCATGCGTGCATCCGTTCGCGACGGAGCCCTCGTCGCCCTCGTGTGTCTGGCTGTGGTCGGTCTGGGCTGCTCGTCGCCGGCACCGGAACCGGCGGCCGACCACGGCGCCCACGGCGCCGCCGGCGCCGCGCCCGAGCGCACGACGCTGCTGGGCAACCTTGGCTCGTATCACCGCACGATCACGACAACGAGCGACGAGGCCCAGCGCTTCTTCGACGAGGGGCTCACGCTGCTCTACGGCTTCAACCACGAGGAGTCGTACCGGTCCTTCGCGCGCGCCGCGGCGCTCGACGAGAACGCGCCGATGCCCCACTGGGGCATGGCGCTGGCGCTCGGCACCAACTACAACGACACTGCCACGCCCGATCGGCTCGGCCAGGCCCACGCGCACCTCGTCGCGGCCCAGCAGCGCGCGGCGAACGGCTCGGAGGTCGAGCGGGCGTTCATCGACGCGCTGGCGCTCCGCTACGTGGCGACGCCGGACGATGGGCAGCAGGCCGCGCGGGAAGAGGCCTACGCCAGGGCGATGG
The DNA here is from genome assembly GCA_040754955.1 of Acidobacteriota bacterium. Lineage (GTDB taxonomy): Bacteria > Acidobacteriota > Vicinamibacteria > Vicinamibacterales > UBA2999 > JBFMCA01. The sequence continues at coordinate 8,519 of JBFMCA010000021.1, forward strand.
GCGAGGTGTCGTCGCGCTTCCCCGACGACCTGGACGCGGCGACCCTCCACGCCGAGAGCCTGATGAACCTGCGGCCGTGGCGACTCTACACGCCCGACGGCCAGCCTGCTCCGGGCACCGACGTCATCGTTGCGACGCTCGAGCGTGTGCTGAAGGCAAGCCCAGCGCATCCAGGCGCGAATCACTACTACATCCATGCCACCGAAGCGTCGAAGACGCCCGAGCGCGCGCTCGAGGCCGCGAAGCGTCTCGAGACGCTCGTGCCGGGCGCGGGCCACCTGGTGCACATGCCGGCCCACGTCTACATCCGGACGGGTGACTACGTCGCGTCGGCCAGGAGCAACGCCGAGGCGGCGCGCGTCGACGAGCGGTACATCGAGGCCACCGGCGCCACCGGGATGTATCCCCTGATGTACTACGGCCACAACCTGCAGTTCGAGTCGGCGGCCGAGATGTACGCGGGCCGGCTGGCGCGCGCGCGCGCGGCGGCGCGGAAGACCGTCGCGCTCGTCGAGCCGCTCGCCGGCGACGTGGTGATGGTGCAGCCCTTCGCCCTGCAGGAGGGCCTGGTGCTCGTCCGCTTCGGGGAGTGGGACGACATGCTGGCCATGCCGGCGCCGCCGGCCGGACGTCCCGTGCAGGAGGCGCTGTACCGGTACCTCATCGGCGCGGCCCACGCAGGGAAGGGCGATCTCGCCAGCGCGACGGCGGCGCAGAAGGCGTTCGAGACGGCCGCCGCGGGCGTCGCGCCCGACGTCATGATCAGCGCATCCAACACGGCCGTCTCGGTCCTCGACGTGGCGCGCAAGGACCTGGCAGCGCGGATTGCCGACGCGCGCGGCGACCGCGCGCAGGCCGTGCGCGCGTGGGAAGAGGCTCGTGCCGCCGAAGACGCGCTCGCCTACAACGAGCCGCCCGACTGGCTGCTGCCGACGCGCGAGGGGCTGGGCCACGCCCTCCTTGCGGCGAAGCGCCCGGCCGACGCCGAGACGGTGTTCCGCGAGGATCTCGAGCGTAATCGCCGGAACCCGCGCTCGCTCCACGGGCTCTGGAAGAGCCTCGAGGCGCGCGGCCAGGCGGCCGCCGCGGCGGCTGCGCGCGCCGAGTTCGAAGCGGCGTGGAAGGTGGCGGACGTGGGGATTGGACGATAGGTTCCGGAGGGGTTCGGAAAGGTTCGTGTGATCGATCCGTTGCTGGCCGCGTATGTGACCTTCACCATCCTCTTCGTCGTCACGCCGGGCGCGACGACGGCGCTGGTGATCAGGAACACGCTGGCGGGCGGGCCGGCGGCGGGACTGGCGGCGGCGGCGGGTGCGGCCGTGGGGAACGCGTCCCACGCCACCGCCGCCGGGCTTGGCATGGCGATCCTCCTCGCGCGGTGGCCCGCCGCCCTGCAGGGCCTGCGCGTCGCGGGCGCCGTGTACCTGGCGTGGCTGGGCCTCGTCAGCGTCGGGCGGATGCTCGGCCGCGGGCGTTCGGGCGCGGCGCTCGACGTCGCGACGGCCGCCCCGGGCCGACACGCGAGCGTCCGCGAAGGCATCACGGTCAACCTGCTCAACCCGGCGATCCCGTCGTTCTACCTGGCCGTTGTGACGTCGTTCGTGCCCGCGCACGCCCCGATGTGGTACTTCGCGGGGCTCGCGGCGTTCCACGTCGGCACCGCCTTCCTCGTGCACAGCCTGTGGGCGCTCGCCTTCGGGAGGCTCCGTGCCGTCTTCCGGCATCCGACGGCCCAGCGCACGCTCGAGGGCCTTACCGGGCTGGCGCTGCTCGCGCTGGCGGCCCGGGTGCTGATGCCCTGAGCCTTCGGCGGCACAGGTAGACTGCGGATCGTGCCGACGCACCTGGTGCAGAGCCGAGCGCTCCCGCGCGTGGCGGCGCCGCCGGTCGAGACCGACCCCGGCGTGCTGGCGCGCGTGGCCGAAGATGCGGCGCATTACCCGGGCGGCCGTCCGGCCGGCCTGGTGCGGCCGCGCGACGCGGCCGAAGTGGCCGCCGTCCTCGCCCTTGGGCGGCCGGTGCTCGCCGTCGGCGCGCAGTCGTCGCTCACCGGCGGCGCCACGCCGTTCGACGATCTCGTCCTCGCCACCGACCGTCTGGCCGGCATCGAGCTGGGCGACACGACGGTGCGCGCCGGCGCCGGCGTGACGCTGCAGGCGCTGCAGGACGCGCTCGCCCCGCACGGGCTGTGGTTCCCGCCGGTCCCCACGTGGCTTGGCGCCACGGTCGGCGGCGCGGTGAGCACCAACGCGGCGGGGGCCGCGACCTTCAAGTACGGCGCGGTTCGCGCGTGGGTGGAGGGTCTCACGATCGTGCTCGCGGACGGCCGCGCGCTCGACCTGCGGCGCGGCGACGTCCAGGCCGCGGCCGACGGCTTCGTGCTCGAATCGCCGGACGGCGCGCGTGCGATCCCCATTGCGCCGCTGCCGATGCCGGACGTGCCGAAGCGCTCCGCCGGCTACCACCTCGCCGCGGGCATGGACCTCGTCGATCTCTTCATCGGCGCCGAGGGCACGCTCGGCGTCGTGGTGGACGCGACGCTGCGGGTCGCGCCGCGCCCGGCAGCGCGCTGCCTCGCGCTCGTCGCCCTGCCGGGCGAGGACGCCGCCATCCGGCTGGTGGACGATCTGCGGCGGGCGTCGCGCACGACGTGGGCCACCGGCGATCCACGCGGCGTCGACGTCGCAGCCATCGAGCACATGGATCGCCGTGCGATCGAGATCGTCCGCGAGGACGGCGTGCTCGCCAGGCTCGCCATCGCGCTCCCCGACGACGTCGAGGTCGTGCTGCTCGTCGAGGTGGAGCTGGGGCCGCTCGAGGCCGGACGCGATCTGTGGGACGAGGCGGCTGGCGCGCTCGCGCCGGAGGCGCCCGACGGTTCGCTCGCGCGGCTCTGCCGCCTGCTCGCGGCGCACGGCGTGCTCGAGACCACCGAGCTGGCGCTGGCCGGGCAGGCGCGGCGCGCGGCGGCGTTCGTGGAGCTGCGCGAGGCGGTGCCGGACAGCGTCAACCGGCGCGTGGCGCGCGCCCGAGCGCGGGTGGACGCGCGCATCACGAAGACGGCCGCTGACGTCGTGGTGCCGGTCGACCGCTTCGGCGACCTGATGGTCCGGTGCCGCGCGCTCGCCGCGGCGCGCGGCCTCGACATGGCCGTGTGGGGCCACATCTCCGACGGCAACGTGCATCCCAACGTCATCCCGCGCTCATACGACGACGTGATCAGCGGCCGCGAGGCCATCGTCGAGCTGGGCCGCGCGGCGATTGCGCTCGGCGGATGCCCGTTTGCCGAGCACGGCGTGGGGCGGAATCCCGCGAAGCAGGCGCTGCTCGTCGAGCTCTACGGCGACAACGGCGTTGCGGCGATGCGCGCGGTGAAGCGGGCGCTCGATCCCGCGTCGCTGCTCGCGCGCGGCGTGCTCTTTCCGCCAGAATAGGAGGCATGCTCGACGCGGTGCGGGCGGCGATCGCCGGCCGTCCCACCGGGCAGCCGGCTGCTGCGGCTCTCCGACTTCGACGGACCCTCGTCGCCTTCGATCCCGACCCCGATCGCCCCCGTCTGCCGCCCGCGCGGCGGAAGCTGCTCGCCGCGATCGCCGCGCGGGGCGACGTGACGGTCGGCCTCATCAGCGGGCGCCCGATTGCCGATCTCCAGAGCCGCACCGCGCTTGCCGCCACCGTGTACCACGCGGGCCTCCACGGGATGCAGATCGAGATCGAGGGGCGGCGCTGGCAGCACGACGACATCGACCTCGCGCGCGGCGCGCTGCGGACGCTGAAGGCGGCGCTCTACGGCCTCAAGGTGGGCCAGCCGCTCGTGCATTTCGAGGACAAGGGCGCGTCGCTCGCCGTGCACTTCCGCCGCGTGGCCGTGGGCGCACGCGCGGCGGTGCGGCGCTCGGCCCTGGCCATCGCGCGACCCTGGCTCGAGGCGGGCGAGCTGCGCCAGCGCGACGGGTCGGCCGTCGTGGAGTTCCTGCCCAACATCGACTGGGACAAGGGCCGCGCCGCGTTGTGGATCGCCCGCGATATGGGGTCAAGAACGGGCCAGCCAGCCTGGACGGTGTATCTCGGCGACGATCGGACTGACGAGGATGTCTTCCGGGCGATCACGTGCGGCATCGGCGTGCGGATGGGCCATCGGCGCACGGCCGCCGACTTCACGCTCGGGGGCCGCTCCGAAGTGGATGAGCTGTTGACGTGGTTCGTTCAGGGGCATAATGCAAGATCCGGTGATGAACGCAGCTGAGCTTGTCCACGCGCTTCGAGTCCAGCTGGGCGGCACGCGCCTGGTCGTCGTGGCCAACCGCGAGCCCTACATCCACGTGCGCCGGGTGGAACGCCAGCGCGGGCTGTGGGCGAAGCTGCGCGGCCGATCGCAATCGACCTCCATCGAGTGCATGCGGCCGGCGAGCGGCCTCGTCACGGCGCTCGACCCGGTCATGCGCGCCTGCGGCGGGACGTGGGTGGGCCACGGCAGCGGGAGCGCCGACCGGCTGGTCGTCGACGAGCGCGACCGCGTGGCCGTGCCGCCGGAGCAGCCGGCCTACACGCTCCGCCGCGTGTGGCTGACGTCGCAGGAGGAGGAGGGCTACTACTACGGGCTCTCCAACAACGCGCTCTGGCCGCTCTGCCACATCGCGTACGCGCGGCCGGAGTTCAACGAGTCGGACTGGTGGGAGTACGTCAGCGTGAACCGCCGGTTTGCCGATGCCGTGCTCGAGGAGCTCGACGGCGACCGATCGCCGGCCATCGTCTTCGCGCAGGACTACCACTTCGCGCTGCTGCCGCGGTTCATCAAGGAGGCGCGGCCCGACGTGGTGGTGTGCCACTTCTGGCATATCCCGTGGCCGAATCCCGAGGCGTTCCGCATCTGCCCGTGGGGCAGCGAGATTCTCGACGGGCTGCTCGGCAGCGATCTGCTCGGCTTCCACATCCAGTACCACTGCAACAACTTCGTCGAGACCGTCGACCGGACGCTCGAGGCGCGCGTCGACCGCGAGCACTTCGCGGTGTGGCGCGGCGGCCGGCCCACCTACATCAAGCCGTTTCCCATCAGCATCGATCCGGCGCTCTGGGAGCATCCGGGCGGGGCGGCGGCGGCGGCCGAGGCGAGGGCGCTCCGGGAGCAATCGGGTATCGGTCCGCGGAAGATCGTGCTGGGCGTGGACCGGCTCGACTACACGAAGGGGATTCCGGAGCGATTCCACGCGTTCGGACGCCTGCTCGAGAACCGACCCGAGTGGCGCGGCCGCGTGGTGTTCCTGCAGATCGGCGCGCCCAGCCGCGATCATCTGTCGCGCTACCGGGTGCTCAGCGACGAAGTGGACGCCATCGTGCGCGGCATCAACGATCGGTTCGGCACACCCGACTGGCAGCCGGTGATCTACCGGCGGGAGCATCACGACCATGCCGCGGTCGCGGGCTGGTACCGCGCCGCGGACGTGTGCATCGTCTCGTCGCTGCACGACGGCATGAACCTCGTGGCCAAGGAGTTCATCGCCTCGCGGACCGATCAGCGCGGCGTGCTCGTGCTGTCGCGGTTCACCGGCGCGTCGCGCGAGCTGGACGAGGCGCTGCAGGTCAACCCGTTCGCGGTGGATGCGTTCGCGGACACGCTGCACGACGCGCTCTCGATGGACGAGGACCAGCAGGCGCGGCGCATGCGCGCCCTCGCGCTGCGCGTGGGCCGCCACACGGTGTACGACTGGGCCGCCGCGGTGCTCACGGCGGCGTGCCGGCTCGCCGAGTCCCAGGGCGCCCAGGCATGACCGGCGGGCGGCGGCGGACGGCTCTCGCCGTGGCCGTGTCGTGGCTCGCGACCATGCCGGCCCTGGCGCAGGCGCCCCCTGACGGCGCGGCGGCCTCGGTCCCCCCGCCGTCCGCGGGCTGGGAGGGCTCGTTCAGCGCCGGCCTCGCGCTCACGCAGGGCAACCGCGACACGTCCACCATGACCCTCGGCTACGACATCACCCGCGAGACCGGGGGCGCGCTCTCGTTCAAGAGCGCCGGGACGTTGCTGCGCGGCCGATCGCAGGGGGAGCTCACGGCCAACCGGCTGGGGCTCGACGTGCGCGGCGAGCGGCGCCTGTCGGCGCGCACGTCGCTTTCGGCGCAGGTGCAGTTCCTGCGAGACGAGTTCAAGCAGATCGACTACCTGGTGTCGCCCACGCTGGGCGTCTCCCAGCGGCTGGTGACCCGCGATCGGACCGAGCTGGCGGTGGACGTCGGCGTCGGCGTCGCCTTCGAGCAGAACCCGGGCCGCCCCGTCGATCGCGATGGGGCCGTGACGGCGGGTCAGCAGTTCAGGCAGCGCCTGAGCGAGACCGCCGAGTGCACGCAGAAGGTGTCGGCCCTGTGGAAGATGGACGACGTCGCCGACGGCCTCTACGTTGTCGGCGTCGGCCTGTCCGCGAGCGTCACCTCCCGGACGCAGATCAAGGCGGAACTGCTCAACACGTTCAAGAACAAGCCGCCGAGCGCGGCCGTCCAGCGGAACGACGTCGCGATCCTGCTATCGTTTGTCTACAAGTACTGACCGTCCCGGCTGGGAGGCCGATGTCATGACGGCTCACACGTCCGTCCATGCCCGCACCGCCGCGCTGGCCGTTGCGGCGCTCGCCCTGTCCACGCTCGCGGCCACGCAGCCCGCGCCGGCCGATCGCGTGCTCGTCAACGGCGCCGTCCTCACCGTCGACGAGGCCGACCGCGTGGCGCAGGCGGTGGCTATCGCCGGCGGGAAGATCGTGGCGGTCGGCACGACGGAGGACATCCTCCGATGGGCCGGTCCGGGGACCGAGCGCATCGACCTGGCCGGCCGCGCCGTGACGCCAGGCCTCATCGACGCGCACGTCCACTTCCACAGCGGCGGCACGCAGCGGCTGTTCGTGCTCGACGTCGGCCACCCGCAGGTGACCAGCATCGAGGACGTGGCGCGGGAGGTCCGCGCCCAGGCGGCGAAGCTGCCCGCGGGGGCGTGGATCGAGGGACGCGGGTGGGACGAGGGGAAGCTGGCCGAGCGGCGCCTCATCACGGCGCGGGACCTCGACCGCGCCGCCGGCGATCATCCAGTGTACCTGACGCAGACGACCGGGCATTACGGCGTCGCCAACTCGGTGGCGCTGACACTGGCGGGCATCACGCGCGACACGCCCGACCCGCCGAACGGCACCATCGACCGGTACCCCGACGGCACGCCCACCGGCGTCCTGAAGGAGTCGGCGCAGGGGCTGGTGCGCCGGCACATTCCGCCGCGGAGCCAGGCCGACTTCGCGCGCGGCATCCGTGAGCTGGCCCGGGCATTCAACGCCGAGGGCATGACGGGGGCCAAGGATCCGGGGGTATCGCCGCTGGCGTGGGAGGCCTACAAGGCCGTACAGGCGTCCGGCGATCTGACGGTGCGGGTGTTCGCGCTCTGGCCGGGCGGCAGCACGCTGGAGGCCGCCGAGCGGCTCATCGCCGAGCGCGGCGAGATGACGCGCCGGCGCGAGGCGACCGCCGACGATCGGCTCGTGGCGGGCGGCGTGAAGCTCTTCATGGACGGCAGCGGCGGCGCGCGCACGGCGTGGCTGCACGAGGACTGGAGCCTGAACTACACGGGCGTGGACGCCGGCAATCGCGGCTACCCGGCGGCCGACGCCGAGGTCATCCGCGCGATGATCCACCGCTACCACGACGCGGGGCTCCACGTCAGCACGCACGCGATTGGCGACCGCGCCATCGACTGGGTGGTGGACACCTACCAGGCCGCGCTGGCGCGCCGGCCCGCGAAGGGCCTCCGGCACGGGATCATCCACGCGAACATCCCGACCGATCACGCGCTCGCGGTCATGGCGGAGCTGCAGCGGACGTGGGATGCAGGCTACCCCGAGCCGTCGGCGGCGTTCACCTGGTGGCTGGGCGACACGTATGCCGGCAACTTCGGCCAGGCGCGCGCGCTCCGGCTGAACCCGTTCGCCACGTTCAAGGCACGCGGCATCCGGTGGGCGAACGGGTCCGACTTCTCGGTGACGCCGTTCCCGGCGCGCTACGGACTCTGGTCGGCGGTGACGCGCGAGACGCTGCTCGGCGTGCACGGCACGCACCCGTTCGGCCGCGACGAGGCCGTGGATGTCCGCACGGCCCTCCGCGCCGTCACCATCTGGGCGGCGCGCCAGATGTTTCTCGAGGACAAGATCGGGTCGATCGAAGTCGGCAAGTACGCGGATCTCGCCGTCTGGGACCGCAACCCCTACGAGGTGCCGGCGGCGGCGCTCAAGGACATGACGTGCACGATGACCATGGTCGGGGGGCAGGTGGTGTATCGCGCCGCGGCGCCGCGGTGAACGGCTGGTCGTACCCGTACTCGCGCGATCTCGGCGGGGGCCTGTCCATCGCGTCGACGCGGCCGGAGCACGCCGAGGCGCTCGAGGCGCTGCAGCGCGTCGTGTTCCCGACGCTGGCCGACGAAGAGCGCTTCAAGGCGGCGCACTACCGGAAGCACCTCGAGCTGTTCCCGGAAGGGCAGTTCGTCGGCCTCCATGACGGCCGGGTCGTCGCCGCGACCACGACCATCCGGCTGCATTTCGACTTCACGCGCACGACGCACACCTTTGCGGACATCCTCCAGGGCGGGTGGCTCACCGCGCACGAGCCCGACGGCGACTGGCTGTACGGTGCGGACATCGGCGTCGATCCCGCGTACCGCGGGCGCGGCCTGGCGCGGGCCCTGTACGCCGCGCGGCAGGAGCTGGTCTGGGCGCTCGGTTTGCGCGGACAGGTGACTGTGGGGATGATGAGTGGGTACGGCGCGGTGAAGGACCGCCTGTCGGCGCAGGAGTACCTCGACGGGGTGCGCGCGGGCCGCTTCGTCGATCCGACGCTCTCGGCCCAGCAGAAAGTGGGCTTCGAGCTGAGGACGCTCATCCCCGGATACCTGAACGATCCGGTGTGCGACAACTACGGGGTTCTCATCGTGCTCGACGCCACGGGCGAGGTTCGCGGCGCCGAGCGTCCGCCGGCCTGAAGGAGCGTATCCGATGTCCGCCATCAACCTGGTCACCGAGATTCCCGGTCCGAAGAGCCGCGCGCTGCTGGCGCGTCGCGCGGCCTCGATGCCGACGGGCCTCGCCCGCGCCACCGACGTCGTCGTCGACCGCGCCGAGGGCGCGCTCGTCCACGACGTGGACGGCAACACGTTCATCGATTTCGTCGGCGGCATCGGCGCGCTGGCTGTGGGCCACTGCCCGCCGACCGTGGTCGACGCCATCACGGCCGAGGCGCAGAAGGTGATCCACTTCGGCGCGCTCGTCGGCACCTACGAGTCGTACGTACGGCTGGCGGAGCTGCTGAACGAGGTGACGCCCGGCGCGTTTCCCAAGAAGACGCTGCTCGCCAACTCGGGCGCCGAGGCGGTGGAGAACGCGGTGAAGGCGGCGCGCGCGTTCACGAAGCGGCCGGCCGTGGTGTGCTTCGAGGGCGGCTACCACGGGCGGACCCTCCTGACGCTGACGCTGACGAGCAAGTACAGCTTGTTCAAGAAGGGTATGGGGCCGTTTGCCTCCGACATCGTCCGGCTGCCGATGCCGAACCCGTACCGGACCATCGACGGCATGACGGCCGACCAGGCCGTGGCGTGGGGCCTCGCGCAGCTCGAGCAGGCGTTCACGGCGCAGGTGGACCCGGCGGAAGTGGCCGCGATCATCATCGAGCCGGTGCAGGGCGAGGGCGGCTTCGTCCCGGTGCCGCCGCGCTTCCTCCGGCGCATCCGGGAGCTGTGCGACGCGTACGGCATGGTGATGATCGCCGACGAGGTGCAGTGCGGCTTCGCACGCACGGGCAAGCTGTTCGCCTGCGAGCACTACGGCGTCGCCCCCGACATCATCGTCACGGCCAAGTCGCTCGGCGCGGGCATGCCGGTGAGCGCCACCACGGGACGGGCGGACATCATGGACGCGACCCATCCCGGCGGCATGGGCGGCACCTACGGCGGCAATCCGCTCACGTGCGTGGCGGCCATCGCGGCCATCGAGCAGATGCGGCAGCCGGCGTTCCTCGCGCGGGCGGAGCGGGTGGGGCAGATCCTGCGCGAGACGCTGGAGGGCTGGAAGGCGGCGCACCCGCTGGTCGGCGACGTCCGCGGGCTCGGCGCGATGATGCTCGTCGAGCTCGTGACGGATCGCGCGGCGAAGACGCCGGCGCCCGACGAGACGCTCGCCGTCGTGCGGGCCGCCGCCCAGCGCGGCGTCATCGCGATGCGGGCGGGCCTTTTCAGCAACGGCATCCGCTTCCTGCCGCCGCTTGTCATCACCGACGAGCAGCTTCGCGAGGGGCTGGCGGTCGTGGAGGCCGCGCTGGCGCAGGTCGAGGCCGGCCTGATGACCCGGGCGTAGCCGCGGCGCGCCGATGGACACGATCTTCGAGAACGGCGTCGTCCTCGCCGGCGCGCCGTGGACGCCGGCCGAGGCGCTGGCGGTGCGCGATGGACGCGTCGCGGCCGTGGGGCGTCGCGACGAGATCCGGCCGCTGGCGAGGGCGGGTACCCGGGTGGTCGATCTGGGCGGGCGCACGCTGGTGCCCGGCTTCATCGACGCCCACGCGCACATCTGGAAGATCGGGCACCTCCTGACCTCGCTCGTGGACCTGCGCCGCGCGGCCAGTGTCGGCGCGGTGACCGACGCGGTCCGCGCCCACGCGGCGCGGCGGCCGGACGACGGGTGGGTGCTCGGGCGCGGCTACAACGAAGCGCGCTTCGACGGGCCGCGCGCGCTGACGCGCGTGGAGCTGGACCTGGCTGTGCCCGATCGGCCGGTGGCGCTCACGCGCACCTGCGCGCACATCATGGTGTGCAACTCGGCCGCGCTCCGCGCGGCGGGCATCACGGCGGCGACCGAGGACCCGCCGGGCGGACGCATCGAGCGCGGCGAGGACGGAGGTCCCACCGGCGTCCTGCATGAGACGGCCATGGGCCTGGTCGCGCGGCACGTGCCGCCGCCCTCCGCGCGCGACTACCGGACGATGATCGAGCGGGCGCTGGCGCACCAGCTCGCGGTGGGCATCACGAGCACCACCGACGCTGGCGTCGCCCCCGAGCTGGCTGGCGTGTACCGCCAGATGGACCGCGACGGCGCGCTCGCCGCGCGCGTCAACGTCATGGCGCTCGCCCAGGTGGACGGCCTGGGCCCGGTTCCGCGGCCGGAGCGTCACGTCTCCGCGTTCCTCCGCATCGACACGGTGAAAGCGTTCGCGGATGGCGGCCTGAGCGGCGCCACCGCCGCGCTGAGCGTACCGTATCGCCACGCCGTCACGCGCGGCGTGCTCAGGCTCGAGCGCGACGCGCTCGCCCGGCTCGCTGCCGAGACACACGCGGCCGGGTGGCGGCTGTCGGTGCACGCTATCGGCGATGCCGCCATTGCGCTGGTCCTCGACGCGCTCGCGACGCTCGGTCCGGGCGCGCGCGGTCACCGGATCGAGCACTTCGGCCTGCCGACCGGCGCCGATCTCGCGCGCGCGTCGGGGCTCGGGATCATCGTCGTGCCGCAGGCCATCTTCATCCGCCCGCTCGGCCGCAACTTCCGCGCCTACCTGCCCGATGCGCTGCTGGCCCGCGCCTACCCGGTGCGCGCCATGCTCGACGCCGGCCTCACCGTGGCGCTCTCGTCCGACGCGCCGGTCGTGGAAGACGATGCGCCGCTGGCGGGCATGCAGGCGGCGGTGCTGCGCACGGATGACGACGGCGTGTGCATCGCACCCGACCAGGCGATTACCATGGGCGAGGCGCTTGACGCCTACACGCGGGCCGGCGCCGCGGCGTCGGGCGATGGCGCCGATCGCGGCCGGCTGGACGCGGGCTGCCTCGCGGATCTGGTGGTGCTGTCGGGGAATCCCCTCACGACGCCACCCCACGCGCTCGGGTCGGTGCGCGTGGATCAGACGTGGGTCGGGGGGCGGCTGGCCTTCGAGGCCTGACGGGAGACGGGAGTCGAGCGTGACGCACACGTTTCAGCAGCTCATTGCCGGCGAGTGGGTCGGCGCCCGCGACGGCGGCACGTGGGACGTGGTGAACCCCGCCACCGAGGAGGTTGTCCGCACGGTGCCCTTCGGCGGCCGCGGCGACTGCCGCGCGGCCATCGAGGCGGCCGCGGCGGCGTTTCCGGACTGGTCGCGGCGCACCCCGTATGAGCGCGCGTCCCTTCTCATGGCGACCGCCGCCGGCATTCGGGCCCGCCTCGACGAGCTGGCCCGCATCACCGTCGTCGAGAGCGGCAAGCCCGTGGCGCAGGCGCGCGCCGAGTGGGTCGTCGCCGCGGATCTCTTCGAGTGGTTCGCGGAAGAGGGCAAGCGCGCCTACGGCCGCACCATCCCCTCGCGCGTGCGGTCCAAGCGTCTCACCGTGCTGCGCCAGCCCATGGGCGTCGTCGGCGTCATCACGGCGTGGAACTTCCCCGCCTACAACCCCGCGCGCGCATGGGCGGCGGCCCTTGCCGCCGGCTGCACCATCGTCGGGCGGCCGTCGGAGTTCACGCCGCTCACCGCGATGGCGCTGGCCAGCGAGATCCTGGCGGCGGGCGCGCCGCCCGGCGTCGTCAACCTGGTGAACGGCGATCCCGAGGGGATGGGGCAGGAGATGCTGGACCATCCCGCCTGCCGGAAGATCAGCTTCACCGGCAGCGTCCGCGTCGGGAAGATTCTCATGGACGGCGCGTCGCGGACGGCCACGCGGCTCTCGCTGGAACTCGGCGGGAACGCCCCTGTGCTGGTCCTGCCCGACGTGAACCTCGACGAAGTGGCGGCGGGCGCGGTCGCTGCGAAGTTCCGGAATGGCGGACAGGTGTGCATCTCGCCGCAGCGCTTCTTCGTGCATCGCCGCGTGGCCGGCGATTTCGCGGGCGCGGTGGCGAGCCGCGCCGCGGCGCTCAAAGTGGGGAGCGGCCTCGACCCGGAGACGCAGGTGGGCCCGCTCATCAACGCGCGGCAGCGCGACCGCGTCGAGGCGCTCGTCGCGGATGCCGCGGGCCGGGGCGCCGACGTGCGCACCGGCGGGCGCCGGCCGGCGGGACAAGGGCGCGGGTATTTCTTCGAGCCCACCGTGCTTGCCGGCGTGTCGCCGAACCTGCCGGTGTTTTGCGAAGAGGTGTTCGGGCCGGTGCTGTCGGTGGCGACGTTCGACGACCTCGACGAAGCGATTGCACAGGCCAACTCGACGCAGTACGGGCTGGCGGCGTACGTGTGGACCAACGACCTGCGATCGGCCATGCGCGCGGCCGAGCGGCTGGAGTTCGGCATGGTCGGCGTGAACGAGTGGACGCCGCAATCGGTGGAAGGCCCCTTCGGCGGCTGGAAGCAGAGCGGGCTGGGCCACGAGAGCGGCGCTGAGGGCCTCGCGGAGTACCTCGAGACGAAACTGGTTGCCTACGGAGGTCTGTAGCCGTGGGCCGCGGAACCCCGTGCACAGGATGGAACCCATGTCTCAGAGCGATCGCGAACTCGGAATGCACCAGGCCATCACGCGCCGGGATTTCCTGAACGGCATGGCCCTTGGCGTGGGCGGCTCGGCGGCAGCGGCCTGGCTGCCCCCGGGCCTGGCGGATCTGCTGGCGCAGTCGCCCTATCCGCCGGCCCTGACCGGCCTCCGGGGGTCGCACGTCGGCTCGTTCGAGACGTTCCACGCGCTGCGTGATGCCGGCTTCTGGAAGACCGCGCCGGCGCCGCGCGCAACCGGCGAGCACTACGACCTCGTCGTCGTCGGCGGCGGCATCAGCGGGCTGGCGGCCGCGTACTACTACCGCAAGGCCCGGCCCGCCGCGCGCGTGCTGGTCCTCGACAATCACGACGACTTCGGCGGCCACGCCAAGCGCAACGAGTACACCTACAACGGCCGCACGTACATCGGCTACGGCGGCACGCAGTCCATCGACAGCCCGGCGCCGTACAGCGACGTCGCGCGCGGCCTCATCACCGAGCTGGGCATCGACGTGGCGAGCTACCGCCAGAAGCTCGACGCGAACCTCTACCGCTCGCTCGGCCTCAGGCCGGGCTTTTTCTTCGACAAGGCCACCTTCGGCGTCGACCGGCTCGTCCCGGGCGCGTCGCGGACGCCCGACGATGCGTTCATGGCCGCCGCGCCGGTGAGCGACGCCGTGCGGCGCGACATGAAGCGCCTCACGACGGAGGCCTTCGACCCGCTGCCGGACCTCACGCCGGCCGAGAAGAAGCGGCGCCTGGCGAAGATCAGCTACGCGGACTTCCTCACGACGATGTGGAAGCTCGATCCCGGCGTGCTGCCCTTCTTCCAGACACGCACGCACGGCCTGTTCGGCGCAGGCATCGACGTGGTCCCCGCGCAGGACGCGCACGGGCTGGGCTTCCCGGGCTTCCAGGCGATGGGGCTCGACGACTCGCCCGGGCCGGGGCAGAACCTCGACTCGATCCGGCACGAGGGCACGGAGAACTACTACTTCCACTTCCCGGACGGCAACGCCACCATTGCGCGGCTGCTGGTGGCGCGGCTGGTGCCCGAGGCGCTTCCGGCGACGTCGATGGACGACGTGGTGCGGGCGAAGGCGGACTACGGGCGGCTCGATGGCGCGGGCCCCGCGCGGATTCGCCTGAGCAGCACGGCGGTCCGCGTGCGGCATGTCGGCGACGCGGGCGCGTCGAGGCGCGTGGACGTCACCTACGCGCGCGGCAGGTCCCTGGAGACGGTGACCGCCGACGGCGTCGTGCTCGCCTGCTGGCACACGGGCATCCCGCTCATGTGTCCGGAGCTGCCCGCGGCGCAGAAGGCGGCGCTGGCGTACGCCATCAAGGTGCCGCTCGTGTACACGAACGTGTTCATCCGATCGTGGACGTCGTTCGTCAAGCTGGGCGTGCAGTCGTTCGTGTCGCCGGCGTTCTTCCACACGTCCGTGGGGCTGGACTTCCCGGTGAGCGTCGGCGGCTACCAGCACCCGACCAATCCCGACGAGCCCATCGTGCTGCACCTGTCGAAGTCGGCGTGCAAGCCGGGGCTGCCCATCCGCGAGCAGCACCGCGCCGGCCGCGCGGAGCTGCTGGCCACGCCGTTCGAGGCGATCGAGCGCGACATCCGCGACCAGATGGGCCGCGCGCTCGGCCCGGGCGGCTTCGATCCGGCACGCGACATCCTCGGCATCACGGTGAACCGCTGGCCGCACGGCTACGCGTACCAGTACAACTCCATGGCCGACGAGTTCTGGTTCGAGGGCCGGGAAACGCCGTGCGAGGTGGCGCGGCGCCGCTTCGGGCGCATCGCCATCGCGAACGCCGACGCCGCGGCCTATTCCTACACCGACGCGTCCATCGACCAGGCGCACCGCGCCGTGCAGGAGCTGCTCGCAGGGTAATGGCGGGCCGCGTCCCCCGCACGCTCGGGCTGACTGACCTCGTGCTGCTTGGCGCGGTCGCCATCGTCAACGTCAACACCGTGCCGCCGGTGGCGGGGCTGGGACGGGCGGCGGTGCTGCTCTGGGTCGTCGCGTTCCTGGCGTTCTACGTGCCTGACGCCATCGCGGTGATGGCCCTCTCGCGCCGGTACCCGGGCGAGGGCGGCGTGTACCTCTGGGCACGCCGGCAGTTTGGCGACGTCCACGGCTTCCTGGCCGGCTGGTGCTACTGGACGAACAACCTGCTCTACGTGCCGGTGCTGCTCGTCTACATCGCGGGCGTGGCCGCGTTTGCCGGCGGCGCCCGCACGGCCGGCCTCGTGGACAACCCGTGGTTCGTGGCGGGGCTGGCCTACGGGTGGCTCGCGCTCATGACCGTGGCGCACGTGCGCGGCATGGCCGTGGGCAAGTGGGTGAACAACGCCGGCGGCATCGGCGCGCTCGTGACGGTCGCGCTCGTCGCGGTGGCGGCGCTCATCGCGCGGGGCGCCGGAGTGGCGGAGACGCCGCCCGCCGTGGAGGGCACCGCGCTCGACCTGGCGGGCGGCCTCGGCGTGGCGTGCTTCGCCTACATCGGCATCGAGCTGGCGGCCACGATGTCGGACGAAATCAAGCGGCCGGAGCGCGACCTGCCGCGCGCCACCATCATCGTGGGGCTCATCGCCGTCGGGTCGTACGTGCTGGTCACCGAAGCGCTGCTGGCGCTCGTGCCAGCGGGGGAGATGGGCGCCATCCAGGGCGTCATGCAGGCCGTGGCGGCTGGCGCGACGGCGGCGGGGGCCGAGTGGCTGGTGGCGCCCGTGGCCGTCGTGATGGCCGTCGCCATCGGCGGGGCCACCTCCGCGTGGTTCGCGGGGCCGGCGCGCATCCCGTTCGTGGCGGGCTTCGATCGCGCGCTGCCCGAGGCGCTGGGCCGCGTGCATCCGACCTGGGGCTCGCCGCACGTGGCGCTCATCACGTGCGCCATCGTGTCCGGCATCTTCACGGCGATCTCGCTGACGGGATCAACTGTCGCCGAGGCCTACCAGGTGCTGCTCCGCGCGTCGGTGGTCATCAATCTGGTGCCGTTCGTCTACCTCTTCCTCGGCCTGACACGTCTGCCCGGCGAAGCCGCGTGGAAGCGCGCGGCGGGCGGCCTCGGCATGCTTGTCACCCTGGCCGGCATCGTCACCGCGTTCGTGCCAGGCCGCGACGTGGAGAGCGTGCTCGTCTTCGAGCTGAAGATGGCGGCCGGCGTGCTGGCGCCTATCGGCATCGGGTTGTGGCTGTTCGCCCGGTCGCGCCGCACCCAGAGCCCAGAGCCCAAAGCCCAGAGCCCAGAGCCCAGAGCCTGAAGCCGAGAGCCCCTAAAGCCCGGAGCCTGTAGCCTACCCCCCAAGCCCGACGCCCTGCTCACCGCGGCAGCTTTGCTGCCAACGCCTCGAGCCGCGCCAGGCCGGCGACGAAGCGCTCGAGGGCCTGCTCGACGCGCGAGGCCTCGCGCGCGATGGCGGCGCCGTCGCCCCCGCGCAGCGCGATGGTCAGCCCCGGCAGCGCCTGGCCCGCGTAGAGCGAGTAGATGTCCCAGCCGTAGATGACGTGGCGGTACCAGCGCTCGGCTGGCGGATCGCGCTCGTCGAGCAAGGCCTGCTCCAGCCGGGCCAGGCCGTCGTTGATGGGCGCGTAGTCGGCGGCGCCGGCGCGACCCGCCGCGCGCGCCGCGTCGAGCGCGGCCTCGAGTCGCGCCGCGCGGGTCCGCGCCGCCGACGCGAGCGCCCGGGCACGCGCGAGATCCAGCGGCCGTCCTCCGGCAGCCTGGCGCGCCTCGTCGAGGAACCGCTCGATGGACGATGCGTAGTAGGCGTAGCGGAGCGGCAGCACATCGGCCGATGCGAGGCGCAGCACGGCCAGGCCGATGACGCGCGACAGCGTGGCCGTCACGGCAAAGCCCGGATCGACGTGGCGCTCCACGTACTGCCGCGTGTCGTAGTTCGAGTGGTAGGCGCCGTAGCTCCCTTCGAAGTCGAACTCGGCCTGCAGCGTCGGCAGGCCCAGGTAGTCCTGGAACGCCACGAAGTCGGCACCGCTCCCGAGCGCGGCCAGGTCGACCTCGAAGCCGGCGTCGCCCTGGGCCTTCCGCGCGGCGGGCTGCCGGGCCCACTCGTCCGCCCGCCAGCGCTCGTACACCGTGCCGCCGTCGAAGTGCGGCACGGCCTTCGTCACCTCCACCAGGAAGTCTCGGAGCGTCGGCGTGCCGCCGCCGTCGAAGCGGCCGCGCATGGTCAGGTCGGTGTTGATGTAGACAACGGCCTTCTCGCGCAGGTCGCGCTCGAACGCCTCCGCGTACTCCGTGGAGCCGACGAGGCCGAACTCCTCGGCGTCCCAGAAGGCGAACACGATGGATCGTTCCGGCGTCCACCCCTGCTTCCGGAGCGCGGCGAGCCCGCGCGCCACTTCGAACACCGTCGCCAGGCCCGTGCCGGGATCCATGCCGCCGAACGTCCACGCGTCGTGATGCGTGCCGACGACGACCCAGCGATCGCGCCGGCGTCCCTCGATGCGGCCGACGACGTTGCGGATGGTCCGGAGACCGGCGTCCATCCGGACGTCGAGCTTCACGACCACGGCGCCCGCGCCGACGCGGTACGGGAAGGCGAAGCCGCCTGTGAACGCGGCCGGCGCGATGGCGCCGTCGAGCCGCGACAGGATCTTCGCCGCCTCGCGCGCCGGCAGCACCGCCGCGGGGATGCGGGGCAGCGTCGGCGCCTCGGCGGCGCGCAGGCGCGGCGCGTCCGCCGTGGCGGCCACGCCGGGCGTCAGCGGGTCGCCGTGCCAGTGCCAGCTGTACTTGCCGTTGCCGCTCTGCGTCTGGAAGTCGGCCCGCCACGGGCCCTCAGGCCACACCGGGCCGCGCGCCGCGCCATCGTCCGCCGGATCGGAGTAGATGAGGATGCCGGCCGCGCCGGCCTCCTGGGCCGTGAAGATCTTCACGGCGCGGTGGCTGCGCGCGTAGCGCGCCAGCACGATCTTGCCCGTCACATCCACGCCCGCCGCGGCGAGCGCGGCGTAGTCGGGCGGGAGGCCGTAATTGACGTACACGACCGGAGCCGTCACGGTGCCGGATGCGGAGTACGCCACATACGCGGGGCCGAGATCGGGATGCCGGCTGTCGGGGTCGAGCGCGTGGTCCGGCTCGCGGACGGCGAGCGGCTCGGCAACGGGCGCGGTCAGCTCGACCGCCACGTGCGCCGGCGTCGAGAGGTAGGCCTGGTAGTCGTGCACGTCGGTGGTGAGCCCGGCGGCGTCGAGCGCTTGGCGGATCCGATCCGCCACCTGCAGCGACCGGGGCGTGCCCGCCACGTGCGGGTGCTCGGTGACCTGGCGGTGGATGCGCGAGATGGCGTCGGTGGACACGCCGTCGAGGAACCGCCGCTCGACGGAGGCCGTTGGCGCCTCCGTGCGTGGCACGACGGGCAGGACCAGGCGCGAGGGGCGCGCGGCGTCGTGGAAGACCGTCTGCCGCGCCGAGCGCACCGTGGCGTCCTCGCCGAAGACGCCGCCCGTGTTGGGGTTGCGATCGAAGCGCGGGAAGTTGCTGCTGGACACCTCCAGCCGGATCCGGTGCCCGCGCTTGAAGAGGTTCGCCGTGGCGCCAAGATCGAGGGTCAGCTCGACGGGCTCGCCCGGCGTGAGGAGCCGCTGCCGCGTCTTGCCCTCGCGGTAGCGGGCGCGCAGGATGCCGTCGGTGAGCGCCCGCGCGGTGCCGTCGGGATGCACGTCCACGAGCATTCCGGTGAAGTCGGTGTCGCGCGCGTCGGAGGCGATCCACAGGGTCAACGCGACGGGCCCGGTGACCTCGAGGTCCGCATCGAGCGGTGGGCTCGTGTAGACGAGGATGTCCGGCCGTGCCTCGAGGGTCCGGCGGTCCATCGGGGCGCGCGAGTAGCCGCCTGCGTCGCCGCTGGGCACGGGATTGGCCGGGTCATAGAGAAAGACGTCGGGCGGGGCGCCGGCGGCCGGTGGCGTGGTCGTCAGCCGGCCGTCGCCGGCGAGCGTGTTCGCGCGGCCGCCGCTCCCCAGGTAGAACGGCGTCGCCACCGCGCGCGCGAGGGGCCACTCCTGCTCGTCGCGCCAGCGGTTTTCGCCCATGACGAACAGGCGCACCGGCGCAGCGCCCTCGTCCGCGGCCGCGCCGGCGCCGCGATTGAACCAGCGGTCGAACCATCGGACCATGGCGGCGTCGGCATCGAAGCCGGCGTCCGGCCCGAAGTCCACCTCGTCAATGGACGTCGATGCCGGCGAGGGCCGTGCGTGGGTCCAGGGCCCCACGATGAGCCGCTGGCCCTGGCGCGCGACGTCGGTGGCGGCGCGCGCGCGGAGACCCGCGAAGTTCCGGAGCGTGCCGGTCAGCAGCGTGTCGTACCAGCCGGTGAGGTGGAACGCCGGCACGCGGACGTGCGCGTGCCGCGCCTCGATGTCGGATGGCGCCCAGAAGGCGTCCTGATCGGGGTGGTCGAGCATCTCGAAGTATCCCGGCGCGAAGCGCCGGAGGTCGAGCTCGTTGATCGACTTGAGGGGGAGGCGCCACAGCCAGTCGGCCCGCAGCCGCCGGCGCTGCTCGGCATCGAGACCGATGGGGCCGTCGCGGTCGGCGTCCGGCGTGAGCATGCGGCGCCGGACGTCCATCGCCTGGCCCAGATTCCACCCCAGCCCGTCGCTCAGGTAGAACGCGCCGCCCTGGAAGGCCATGTCGTGCCTCCGGCTGTAGGACGACGCCGGGAAGAGCGCGACCAGGGCCGGCGGAGCGAGCGACGCCGCCTGCAGCTGCGTCGTGGCCAGGTAGCTGCCGCCGAACATGCCGACCCGGCCGTCCACGCCCGGGAGCGCCGCCGCCCACTGCACGGTGTCGTAGCCATCCTCGGCTTCGACGTGCGGCACGGCCACGCCGTCCGACGTGTAGCGGCCGCGGGTGTCCTGGACGACGACCACGTAGCCGCGGGCCGCCAGCTCACGCGCGCGGCGGGCGGTGGCCGCGTCGCTTTTCGAGTAGGGTGTCCGCTGGAGCAGCGCGGGCGCGAGGCTGCCGCCGGGCGGCCGGTAGACATCGGCGCGCAGGACGACGCCGTCGCGCATGGCGGCGGGAACGTTCTTTTCAACGCCAACCGCCGGCAAGGGCTGGAGCGCGCCGGTGCCGGCGGCGGCCACGGCGAGCGCCAAGGCTCCAATTGCGGGGATAATCCCGCGCTTCGTCCCTCGTGATCCGCCTGCGCCCATGGCTGACACACTACCACCGCTTGACAAGCCCGGCAGTTGAACCGTAAGCTCCGTCAAACTCACGAGATATCGGCATGATCCAGCGGTGTCTCTTGAAGGAGGACGTGGAATGCGGCTGAAGTCTGCAGGCGCGCTGTTCTTCCTTCTCGTCATGTGCACGGCTCCCGCCTGGGCGCAGCGCACGACGGGCGCGTTGTTTGGCACGGTCACCGACAGTTCGGGCGCCGTGCTTCCCGGAGTCACCGTCACGCTCACCGGCGCGGCGGTGCAGGGCACTCCCACCACAGTCACCAGCGAGACCGGGGTGTACCGGTTCCCGGCGCTGCCCCCGGGCACCTACACGCTGACGTTCGAGCTGTCGGGCTTCACGACGCTGAAGCGCGACGCCATCCCGGTCAGCGTTGGCGGCACCGTGCAAATCAACGTGCAGCTCTCGGTGAGTACCATTGCCGAGACCATCACGGTCACCGGCGAAGCGCCGGTGGTGAACGCGGCCTCGGCGCAGGTGACCACGACGTTCAACCGCGAGTGGGTGGAGATTGCGCCGCAGCGGCGGTTCACGTTCTTCGACCTCATCAACCAGGCGGCCGGCGTGAGCCCGTCGATCTCGACCAGCTCGCGTTCGGTGGCGTTCGGCAGCAACACCACCGACAACTCGTATCAGCTCGACGGCACGGATTTCACGGCGCCATTGACGGGCGCGGCGTGGCCGTGGCCCAACACCGACGCCATCGAGGAAGTCGAGGTGCTCGGCCTCGGCGCGTCGGCCGAGTACGGCAACGTGCAGGGCGCCGTGTTCAACGTCGTCACGCGGCAGGGCAGCAACCAGTTGCGCTTCGACGGGAACATCTACCTGCAGCACCAGAACCTCACGGGCCGGAACACCACGCAGGCGCAGGACAGCGGGCTGCCCTACAATCGCGACGAGTTCGTCGACACGACGTGGCAGGTCGGCGGGCCGGCCATCCGCGACAAGTTCTGGTACTTCGGGTCGTTCCAGTACCAGAAGGACTCGGAGTCGCAGCCCGGCACCGACCCGAAGTTCCCGGCCGAGTCGTCGGCCAAGCGCGTGTTCGCGAAGCTGAACTACCAGTTCAGCACCGACCACAAGATCCAGTTCGCCTACCACGACGACTACTACCGCATCCCGGGCCGTGCCACGGCGGTGACCGCGCCGAGCACCATCAGCGTCGAAAACGGGCACAACCCGTCGCCGAACGTCACCTGGACGTCGGTGCTCTCGAACAAGACGTTCTTCGAGGCCCGCTACTCGGGCTTCTACGGCGTGGATCACGGCGATCCGCTGGAGGAGGGCGAGCCGCGGGTCAAGCCGCGCTACCACGACCTGGACACGGGCCAGATCACCGGCGGCATCTACTCGTGGTACGACGGCAACTCGTGGAAGTCGGCGCTGAGCGCCAAGGTGTCGCACTTCGCCGACGATTTCATGGGCGGCAGCCACGACGTGAAGCTGGGCGTGCAGTATGACAACGGCGGCTCCGACTACATCCTCGGGCCGAACGACTACATCTACACGTACGGCGGCGTGCCGGCGTACGGGTACACGCAGCTGCCGTGGCACCAGGGCGGCCAGAAGCAGTCCATCGGCGTCTACGTCGATGACACCTGGCGCGTCGGCGAACGGGTGACCATCACCGCGGGCGTCCGCTACGACTACAGCAAGGCCAGCATCCGCGACTACCCGCTGCTCGACAAGAACGGCAACGAGACCGGGCAGCGCAGCCGCAAGATCGACAAGGTGTTCGACTGGAGCGTGTTCTCGCCGCGCTTCGGCGTCATCTTCAAGCTCGACGCGGACGGCAACACGCTGCTCAAGGGCCACGTCGGCCGCTACTACCGGGGCATCGTCACCGGCGAGTTCGACAACACGACGCCGTCGGTGAGCCCGCGCTTCCTGTTCTCGGGCACCTACGATCGCTCGGGCAACCCGATCGGGCTCGAGCTGGTGTCCGACAACACCAACCTCGCGGTCGATCCCGACTTCGCGAACCCGTACACCGACCAGTTCATCCTCGGGTTCGAGCGGCAGCTCGTGCGCGACTTCGGTATCCAGCTCAACTACATCCACAAGCGCGGCGAGGACTACGGCGGGTGGCGGGACATCGTCGGCCGGTACGCGCCGACGACGTACATCGACAACCAGGGCACGGACGCGACGGGTCGGAGCGTGCAGGTGTTCCGGCTGCTGTCCGATCCCGACGAGCGCATCTTCCAGTTGACGACGCTCGACGGGCTCTACAGCCGCTACAACGGGTTCTCCATCCAGGGTGTCAAGCGTCTCTCGAACCGCTGGATGATGAACGCGTCGCTGACGCTCTCGAAGTCGACGGGTCGGATTGGCTCGAGCCTGACGAGCCCAACCGGGTCGCAGACCGGCACGGCCGGCACCTTCGGCCAGAACCCGAACGATCTGGTCAACACCGACGGCCGCCTCATCGCCGACCGGCCGGTGATTGGCAAGGTGCAGTTCATGTACGAGCTGCCATGGGAGATCAACCTCGGCGTCAACTACACGCACCAGACCGGCCGCCTGTGGTCGCGCCAGGTGCGGGTGGGCGGCCTCGGCTTCCCGAGCCGGCCGACGATCAACATGGAAGCCAACACCGGCGATCGGCGGGTGCCGAACTGGGACATCTTCGACGTCCGCGTCGAGAAGGCGTTCCCGCTCGGCAACGGCGGCATCAGCCGCCTCACGGTGTTCGCGGACGTCCTGAACCTGACGAACTCCGACGCGAACGAGAGCATCGGCAGCCGTCTGGGCACGAGCTCGTCGTTCGGCCTGCCGACGCGGTTCATCCACCCGCGCCGGATGATGGTGGGCGGCCGCATCAAGTTCTAACGAGGTCGGTCCGGACTCCCTACCGCCCGGGGCCGCGATACGCGCGGCTCCGGGCGGTGATCTGTACGGCCAGCTCGCGATCCCCGCGCGCCGCCGCGAGCGCCGCCGCGCGTTCCGCTGTAGCGGCCGCCTCGGCGCGCCGGCCGTTGCCGGCGAGCGCGACGGCGAGCGCGTCGAGCGCGCGCGGCTCGCGTCCGCCCGTGGCGTCGACGACCGCCGAGGCCAGCCGGAGCGCCAGCCCGGCATCGCCACCTTCGTCGACCGGCGTGGTCGCCAGCAGGCGCGCAAGGTTGATGGCGAGCCCGGCGTCGTTCGGGTGCCGGGCGAGCGCCGCCTCGAACACGCGCCGGGCCTCGCGGGCGCGGCCGTCGCGAACGAGGAGCACGCCGAGCGCGTTCGGCACGGCGGGATCCGGCGCACCCTGGCGCACGGCCTCCTCGAGCGCCGGTCGCGCCTCGGCGTCGCGGCCGAGCGTCATGAGCGCGATGCCGCGCGCCGCGTGCGCGTGCGTGCGGCGCGGGTCGAGCGCGATGGCCTGCGCGTAGCGCTCGGCGGCCGTCGCGAGGTCGCCGCGGGATGCCAGGTCGTTGCCCTCGCGCTCGAGCCGCGCGGCGTCGAGCAGGTCGAGGTTGGCGCGCGCGTCGGCGTGGCCGGGGACGAGCGCGAGCACGTCGCGGTAGCGCGCCGCGGCCTCGTCCGGCCGGCCGGCCTCCGCGAGCGCGTGCGCGAGGTTGTACACCGCGACGTCGTTGGCGGGGTCGAGCGCCGCCGCGCGCGTCCAGAGCGCCACCGAGTCGGCCCACGGCGCCGTCGCGGCCCGCGTCGACGCCGTCAGCGCGACGGCGATCGCGACGACGGCAACGGCGGCGGCACGAGCGGCGCCAGGCGTGCGCAGCACGCGCACCGCCCGCGCCGCGCCGCCGGTGAGAGCGAGGGCGATGACGACGCCCGGCACGTACGCGTAGCGATCGGCCGTCGCCTGCACGCCGCTCGAGACGAGGCCCGCCGCCGGCAGGAGCAGCGCGAGGTAGGCGAACCACGCGGCCGGCAGCGCCGGGCGGCGGTGGCGCGCCCGCCATGCCGCGGCCGAAACGAGCACCAGCGCGCCCGCGGCCAGCGCGAGGACCGCGGGCCGTGGTTCGGGCGCGAGCGGCAGCACGTCGAGCGGCGTCAGCTGGACCGGGGCGACGGTGCGCCAGAGGTACACGAAGGGCGCGGCCGCCGCGGCCTCGAGCCGAAGCAGCCACGGCAGCTCGTTGACGCCGGGCGCACGGGCCAGCGACTCGACCAGCGCGGCGGCGGCGGCGAGCGCGGCGTAGGGCACGGCGCGGACGAGGCTTGGCCGTACCGCGCGGCCCAGCAGCCAGACGTCGACGATCACGAGCACGGCTGGGAATCCGACGCCGACGGGCCGCGCGAGCAGCGAGAGCCCGAAGGCGGCCAGGGCGCCGGCTTCGGCGGCCCGCGATCCGGTCGTCGACGCCCTGAGCGCGAGCGCGCACGACGCGAGGAGCCCCGCCAGCGCCAGCGCGTAGGGGAGCGCGCTGATCCACGCCACCACCTCGACGCGCAGCGGGTGGACGCCGAAGACGAGTGCCGCCAGCAGCGCCGCGGCGTCCAACGCCCAGGGCCCGCGCGCGGACAGGATCGCGGCGAACAGCACGCGGGCCGCCGCCCAGCACGCCAGCACCGCCAGCAGGTGCGCGGCGACATTCGCCGCGTGGAACGCCGCGGGATCCAGACCCCCCGCGCGCGCGACGCCGGCCCAGACCAGCCACGAGAGCGGCTGGTAGTGCTCCAGGTGGAAGGTGGTGAAGGCCCACGCCGTCACGTCCGGCGCGGTGAGGGCGGCGTTCGAGACGATGACGCGCGGGTCGTCCCAGTTGAGGAACGCGAACTCCACGACCGGCGCGTAGGCCACCACCACGAGGGCCGAGAGCAGCAGCGCCGCGCCCACGCGCGCCATCATCGCATCTCGGCGAGGCGCTCGCGCGCCGGCGCGAAGGCGGGGTCGGCCTTCAGAGCCTGCTCGAAGGCCGCGCGCGCCTCGCCGACCTTGCGCTGCCGCAGCAGGGCCAGGCCGAGGTTGTACGCGTACTGAGCGTTGGCGCGGTCGCGCGTCGAAGCCTCGAGGAAGGCCTGTTCGGCGCCGGCGAAGTCGCCGCTGCCGCCGAGCACCATGCCCAGCGAGTTCCAGTACGATGCCACTGACGGATCGACCGCGATGCCGGCCCGCAGCAGGGCCACGGCATCGGCCGTTCGCCCGAGATCCCGGTACAGCTCGCCCAGCTTGATGCGGATGAGCGCGTCGGCGGGCGCCATCTCCACGACCCGGCGGTACGCGGCCACCGCGCCCTCGGCGTCGCGCTGCCGGCGGGCGATGTCGCCCTCGATCTCGATGAGGCGCGGGTCGCGCGGCGCCGCCGCCTGTCCGCGGCGGGCCGCCTCGCGCGCCGCGCGCAGGTTGCCGTCGGCGAGGTGGGCCTGCGCCAGCCCGAGGTGGGCCGCGCCGTACGCCGGCAGCTTCGCCAGCGCGCCCTCGTAGTGCGCCGCCGCCTCTTTCCAGCGGCGGAGGCCCGTGAGGGCGCGCGCGGCATAGTAGTGGGCCTCGAAGCTGTCGATGCCCATGCCGAGCAGCGCGCGGAAGCGGCCCAGGCTGTCGTCGAAGCGCCGCTCGCGGAGCGCGATGAGCCCCTCGCGCATCAGCGTGTTGAGCCGCTGGTACTCGTCGAGCTTGTCCTTGGGGTCGGCGCCCGACGCCATGCCGCCGGCCGGCCCGCCCGCGCTGACGTAGCCCAGCGCGCCGAGCCGCTCGAGCAGCTCCGGCGGTACCGACGCCGTCCTGTCCGCGCCCGGCTGCCGCACGGCGGCCTGCTCGCGCCGAAGGTGCTCCTCGAGCCCCGATCGGAGCGCCCGCGCCCGCGCCGGCTCCCGCGCCGCGAGGTTCTCCAGCTCGCCGGGATCGCGCGCCAGATCGTAGAGCTCTTCGCGCGGCGCGAGGATGTACTTCCATCGTCCGTCGCGCACGGCGCGCAGGTCGCTCCAGCCGTAGTGGACGAGCGGCGTCAGCGACTCGGCAAACGTCGGCTGGTCCTCCACGGCCGCCCCCCCGAGCGCGGCGGCCAGCGACCGGCCCGACACCGGCGGCGTCAGCGCACCCAGTCCCAGCAGCTCCAGCACCGTCGGCAGGACGTCCACTGTCCGCACGGTGACCGGCACCTCGTGACCGGCCCGCACGCCCGGTCCGCGTGCGATGAACGGCACAGCCAGCGTCGTCTCGTACACGAAGTACCCATGCACGCTCTCGCCGTGCTCCTCGAGGCCCTCGCCGTGATCGGAGGTGACGACGAGGAGCGTGTCGTCGCGGAGCCCGGCGTCGGCGAGCGCCGCGTCGAGCCGTCCGACGAGCGCGTCGGACCACGCCACCTCGCCGTCGTACGGACGATCGGCGTATTTCGATCGGTAGGGCTCGGGCGGCTCGTAGGGATCGTGGGGGTCGTAGAGGTGCACCCAGAGGAAGCGGCGTTCTCCGCGGGACTGGCGCAGCCAGCCGATGGCCTCGTCCATCACGACGTCGCCGGGCTTCTGGATGGTGTTCAGGAACCTCGCATCGTCCGCGTCGAAATCGAAGTCGTCGGAGTAGGTGGCGAAGCCGCGGTTGAGGCCCGACTGCTTCGAGAGCACGATCGAGCCCACGAAGCCAGCCGTGGAGAAGCCCTGGCGCTGGAGCAGGTCGGCCAGCAGCGGCACGTCGTCGCCGACGGGGGGCGACACGTTGTCGCGAATCTGGTGCTCACCGGGGTAGAGGCCGCTGAAGAGCGAGACGTGTGACGGGCGCGTGAGGGGCACGTGCACCGAGGCGTGGCGGGCGAAGGCGCCCTCGCGCGCCAGCCGATCCATGACCGGCGTCTCGACCGTCGGGTTGCCGTACACGCCCACACGGTCGGCGCGCAGCGTGTCGATGGTGACGACGACGAGGTGCTTCGCGGGCCGCGCGTCGGCGGCCGGCTGCGTGGACGGCGCGCAGGCGCTGCCCAGGAGCGCGAGACCCAGGAGGGCGGCAGCGGCGCGGGTCATCGGGTTCCCGGCGGGGCGCCCTGGCGCTGCAACCGGCGGCCGGCGGCGGCTTCGCGCGCCGCATCGCGCTCGCGGCCGAGCCGCGAGTACACGTCGGCCAGGACGAAGTGGCCGAGGGGCGCGATGCCCGCGTCCGGTCGCTTCGCCAGGCCCTCGCGCGCGGCCTTCTCGGCGCCGGCCAGGTCGCCCGTATCGAGGAGCGTCTTCGACAGGTAGAGGTAGCCCGGCGCGTGATCTGGGTTGAGCGTCACCGCCTCGCGGAAGTGCGCCGCGGCCTCGCCCGGCTTCCCGTCGCGCATGAGCAGCCGCGCGAGGTTGAAGTGCGGCTGGAACAACGTCGGGCTCACGCGAATCTCCTCGCGGTACGCCGCCATCGCGTCGGCCGCGCGCCCGCGCGCCTCGTGGACGAGGCCGAGATCGAAGTGCGCCATCGGCTGATCGGCCTTCGCCCGCAGGGCGTCGAGGAGCGCCGCCTCGGCCTGGTCGTGCTGCCCCAGCTCGATGCGCACCTCCGCCAGCTTCACGAGAAACGGCGCGCGGTCGCCGCCACCGGCCAGGCCCTGCTCGAGCTCCC
The DNA here is from genome assembly GCA_040754955.1 of Acidobacteriota bacterium. GTDB lineage: Bacteria > Acidobacteriota > Vicinamibacteria > Vicinamibacterales > UBA2999 > JBFMCA01. Next base: position 36,660 of record JBFMCA010000021.1, read on the forward strand.
GGATCGCGCGGTCGAACTCGCCGCGCCGCATGTAGAGATCGGCGCGCTGGAAGTTGACGCGCGTGTTCCGGGGGTTCAGCTCGAGCACCCGATCGAAGCCCGCCTCGGCCTCCTCCAGGCGCCCGGCGCGCCGATACGCCAGCGCCAGGCTCCACACGGTGCCCTCGTGCTCGGGATCGATGGCCAGCGCGCGGCGGTACGCGTCGATGGCCGCGTCCAGGCGGTTGGCCTTCACGTGCATGTTGCCGATCATCGTGTGCGCCTCGATGACCCCGGGGTCGACGGCCAGCACCTCGCCGAGCTTGGCGATGCCGGCGTCGAGCCGGCCGTTCACCGAGTCCTCGCCCGCGCGCTTGATGAGGTTGTACAGATCGATGGCGTCCTTCGGATCGCGGCGGGTGCCGTCGGCGAGGGCCGCGCGGCTCACCGATGCGCCGACGTAGCCGAGCGCGCGCAGCCGCTCTTCCACCTCGGGTTCGACGGCCCGCGGCGCCTGCGGCGTGGCGGCCTCGGCCATCCGCCGCTCGAGGTCGGCCAGCGCCGCCGCCAGCGCGTCGGCCAGCCTCGGGTTGGCCGCAGACAGGTCGTGCGTCTCGCCAGGATCCTGCGACGTGTCGTACAGCTCACGCCGCGGCGCCGCGATGTACTTGTAGCGCCCGTCGCGCACGGCCTTGAGCTCGCTCCAGTTGTAGTGATACCGCGGATACCATGTCTCCGCGAACGCCAGCAGATCGAGCCGCTCGCCGCGCGTCAGCGGCAGCAGGCTCGCGCCCTGCACCGCGGTCGGCGCCCCCACGCCCAGCAGATCGAGCACCGTCGGCATGACATCGACGATGCGCACCTGATCGGGAACGACGGCGGCCGGGACGCCCGGACCCGCGATGATGAGGGGGATGCGCATCACCGAGTCGTACAGGAAGAAGCCGTGCTGCTGCTCCTTGTGCTCGCCGAGCGACTCGCCGTGATCGCCGACCACGATGACGACGGTGTTGTCCAGGCGGCCGGAAGCCGCGAGCGCGTCGAAGAGCCGGCCGACGGCGGCGTCGGTGGCGGCGACCTCGGCGTCGTACGCCCCGTGCATCGTGGCCGGGAACCGGGACCGGTACGCGTCCGGGGCCGCGTACGGCGCGTGGGGATCGTAGAGATGCACCCACGCGAAGAACGGCCGGGTGGCGTCTTCGCCGAGCCACGCCAGCGCGCGGTCGACCACCTCGGGCGCAGGCCGCTGGACGACGTCGAGTCCCGCCGCCGTGTCGTACTTCGAGAGGTCGAAGTCGTCGAAGTAGCGGTCGAACCCCTGCGCAATGCCCCAGCGCCGATCGAGCACGAAGGCGCCGACGAAGCCGCCGGTGCGGTAGCCCTGGCCTGCCAGCACCTCGGCCAGCGTGACCAGGTCGTCGCCCAGGTAGAAGCCGCCGTTGTCGCGGATGCCGTGGAAGGATGGAAACGTGCCCGTGAGGAGCGACGCGTGCGCCGGGAGCGTGAGCGGCGCGACCGTGGCGGCCTGGTCGAAGCGCAGGCCCCGGGCGGCGAGCGCGTCGAGCGCCGGCGTGGCCGCCGCCGCGTAGCCGTAGCTGCCGAGCCGGTCCGCGCGAAGCGTGTCGATGGAGACGAGCAGCACCGAGGGCGGCGCCGGCCTGAACCAGCCCGCGCGCCAGGCCGCCCAGCCGGCAACCGCCGCCACGGCCACGATTGCCGCCCACGCGGCGGATTTCCGCATTCCGGGATCGTAGCAAGTTTTCCGCGCGCGGCGCGCGTCAGCGGGCGGCGGCCAGCTTGACGTGCCCCACGTGGTGCCGGCTGTGCCACGCGTACAGCTGCAGCAGCCAGTCCACGCTGATGGGGCCCCACTCGGGATGCTGCGCGGTGCGCGCAAAGTGGGCGGCCTCGAGCGACGAGAGCAGGATCACCCACCGCTGGTGCAGCGCGTCGAGGAGTTGCAGCGAGACGAGCGGATCGGCGTCCTGGCCGTCCCGGAGCCTCGCCCACGCCGCCTCGTCATAGGTCTTGATCGTGGGGTTGTCCTCGGTGAGCGCCAGCTTCATGCGGGTGTAGGCGTTCAGGTGGCTGTCGGCCACGTGGTGGACGATCTGGCGGATGGTCCAACCGCCGTCTCGGTACGTGCGGTCGTACCCGCCGGGCGGCACGAGCGCCAGCGCGGCGCGGAGATGGCCCGGCAGCGCCGCCAGCTCGGTGATCCAGGCCTGGCGCTTCTCGGGCGTGACGTTCGGGTCGTGGGTGAACGTGCCGACGGGGTAGCGGGGGTCCATCCCGCGATTGTCGCGGGGCGCGCCCGGCGCCGGCAAGCGAGAACTCCTCATCGGATCGACGAACGCCGCTCATCGAGACGCGGTAAGATCCGCCGCATGATGCGCACCCGCCTCCGCTCGCTCGCCATCCTCGTCGCGGCCGCCGTCGCCCTGGCGCTGCCGCTCCGCGCCGCTGCGCAGTCGATACCCGCGCCGGATCAGTACTTCGGCTTCTCCATCGGCGCCGACGGTGAGCTCGCGCGCTACCCGAAGGTCCTCGAGTACTTCCAGCTCATCGCCAAGGCGAGCGACCGCGTCACCTTCGAGGAGATCGGCAAGACGACGATGGGGAACTCGTATGCGCTGCTGCGCATCAGCTCCCCGGCGAACCTGGCGAAGTTCGACCGGCTGGTGGAGATCAACCGTCGGCTGGCCGACCCGCGCGGGCTGTCGGACGCCGAGGCGCAGGCGCTGGCGGCGGAAGGGAAGCCGTTCTACTTCCTCTACGCGACGATTCACTCGACGGAGGTCTCGAACGGCCAGGCCATCATCCACATCGTGCACCGGCTGGCGACCGAGAACACGCCGATGATGCGCGAGATCCTGGACAACGCCGTGGTCCTGCTCGTGCCGTCGCAGAACCCCGACGGCCAGCACCTGGTGATCGACCACTGGTACAAGACGAAGGGCACGACGCTCAACCGCGTCTACCCGGACCTGTACCACAAGTACGTCGGGCACGACGACAACCGCGACTGGTTCATGTTCACGCAGAAGGAAACGCGCATGAACATCGAGCTGGTGCAGAACCGCTACAAGCCCATCATCACGCACGACATGCACCAGCAGGGGCCGAACGGCTCGCGCATCTTCGTGCCGCCGTTCACCGAGCCCTTCGACGTCAACATGCACCCGATTCTCAGGCTCGGCCAGAACGCCGTCGGGCAGGCCATGGCGTCGGCGCTGCTGGCGGAGGGCAAGGAAGGCGTCGCGTGGGATCAGAGCTACGACATGTGGTCGCCCGCGCGGCAGTACATGGTGTACCACGGCCAGCCGCGCATCCTCACCGAGATCGCGAGCAGCGGCGGCGGCCTGGCGGATCCGTACGTGAACCCCGCCAAGGGCCGTCCCATCGGGCCCCAGGAGTCGCGCGGCAACTTCCCCGTGCCGTACTCGAAGGATACCTGGACGCTGCGCCAGCAGATGGACTACGGCATCACGGCCGCCTTCGCGGGCATCGCGCACGTGGCGAAGTACGGCCGTGAGTGGCTCTACAACTTCTACCGCGTGCACCGCGACTGGTCGTCCTACGCGGGCGGGCCGTACGCGTTCGTCGTGCCGGCGACGCAGCGCGATCCCTACGCGACCTTCGAGATGCTCGACATCCTCGCGTTCGGCGAGGTGGAGATTCACCGCGCGCGCGCGGCCTTCTCCGCGGGCGGCCGCCAGTACCCCGCGGGCTCGTGGGTCATCCGTACGGCACAGCCCTATGGCGCGTTCGCGAAGACGATGCTCGAGCGCCAGAACTACCCCGACCTGCGCCTCTTCCCGGGCGGACCGCCGGAGCCCCCGTACGACGTGACCGGCCACACGCTGTGGATGCTCATGGGCGTGACCGTGGACGAGGTGGCCGAGCCGTTCGAGGCCGACCTCGAGCTGCTGAGGGCCGTGGCCCCCGTGGCGGCCGCGGCGCCGGCGCGGCCCAAGGGCGCGTACCTGATCGGCCCCGAGTCGTACGGCGTCTTCAAGATCGTCGCGGAGCTGCAGAAGGCCAACGTGCCCGTGTTCCGCGCGGCGCGGAGCTTCGAGCAGGGCGGGCGGACGTTCGCGCCGGGCACGTTCGTGATTCCCGCGGTGGCGGCGGCGCAGCCGATTGTCGAGCGCGCCGCATCTGATTTCGGCATCCCGGTCGCTGGCGCCGATCGCGCGCCGGCCATTGACGGCTTCCGCCTGAAGGCGAACACGAAGGTCGGGCTGTGGAAGGGCGCCAACAACATGCCTGGCGGCTGGCTGCTGTGGCTGCTCGAGCAGTACGGCATCAACCACGACATCGTCCGCGCGCAGGACTTCCAGGGCGATCTCAACGCGAAGTACGACGTCATCCTGCTGCCGAGCGGCACGTCGCGGCAGCGGATTGTGGCCGGCCTCGACATGACGCGAAACGATCCCCAGGAATGGGGCTGGGCGGCGGGCGTCGGCGAGGACGGCTGGAAGAAGCTCCGCGCCTTCGTCGAGAACGGCGGGACGCTGCTGGCGATTGGCTCGGCGGTCGAGACGGCGCGCGACCTGCTGGATCTTCCCATCGAGAAGGCGCTGCCCGAGGCGCCGCCCCGCTTCGGCGGCGTCGGCGCCGGCGCGCGCGCCAGCGAGCGGCAGGTGCCGGCGAGCGAGGTCGACCGCGTGCTGCGCGACGCCTTCAGCAGCCCCGCGCGGCTCATGCAGGTGCTGCGCGACCGCGTCGCGGAGCCCGACAACCTCTTCTACTGCCCCGGCTCGCTCCTGGTGAACGAGTTCGACGTCAACCACCCGGTGGCATGGGGCATGCCGGCCGAGTGGCCCATCTTCTTCGAGTCGGACCAGGCCTATCGCCTGCGGCCGGGCTTCGGCGTCGAGACGGCGGTGGCATCGCGCTATCCGCGCGAGCAGATCCTGGCCAGCGGATGGCTGCTCGGCGAGCCGTACCTGGCCGATCAGGCCAACGTTGTCTCGTTCCGCATCGGCAAGGGGTACGTCGTCACCTACGGGACGCAGGTGGACTTCCGCGCGCAGCCCCGGGCGACCTTCAAGCTCCTCTTCAACGGGATGTTCCACGGCCCCTCGACGCCGGTGCGCGCTGGCGAGATGGGGCGCGCGCCGACGGAGTAGGCTCCTGGCTTTGGGCGCTGGGCTCTGAGACGGCTGATTCCGGAGTGCGAGACAAGAGCCCAAGGCCCAGATCCCAAAGGCCCCCCTCCTGTCCGCTCTTGTCCCTTGACCGGGCCGCTCGGCAGCTTCAGAGTGTCCTGGCGCGCCACTTCTCGGGAAGGAGATGGGGTATGAGAGCCGTCTGTGGGGCGGTCGCAGTCGCCCTTGTGATGTGTGTCCCGTCCGCCGTGTCGGCGCAGCAGGGCACCGCCGACCTTACCGGACGGGTTGTGGACCAGCAGGGATCGGCGCTGCCGGGCGTCGCCATCGTCGTGCGCCACCAGGAGAGCGGGCTCTTCCGTGAGGTGGTGAGCCAGGGCGACGGCGCGTTCCATCTGAGCGGGATGACACCAGGCGTGTACGAGGTGTCGGCCGAGCTCACCGGTTTCCGCCGCTACGTCAAACGGGACGTCACGCTCGTCGTCGGCCGGACGACGCCGCTTACGATAACGCTGGACGTCGGGGGCGTACAGGAGACGGTGACCGTCACCGGTGAAGCGCCGCTCGTGGACACGTCGACGAAGGAAATCGGCGGCACGGTCAGTGCCAAGGAGTTCGTCGAGATCCCGTCGTTCAACCGCAACTTCGCCGGCTACCTCGGGATGCTGCCCGGCGTGGTGGCGACCGTGTCGCTCACGACGTTCGGCGCCGACTCCATCAGCGTGGCGGGGCAGAACGTACGCAACGTGAACTTCACGATGGACGGGTCGAACAACAACGACACGTTCAATGGCGGCAACGGCGGTGCGCAGGCGCGCGTGCCGGTGGAGGCGGTGCAGGAGTTCCAGCTGCTCAGCAGCCAGTTCGACGCCGAGTACGGGCTGGCGTCGGGCGGCATCGTGAACTCGGTGTCGAAGTCGGGCACCAACCAGTTCCGGGGCAGCGCCTTTGCCTTCTTCCAGGACGAGTCGATGACGGCGCTCGACTATTTCGCCGCCAAGCAGGGGCTGGACAAGGCGCCGACCAAGCAGCAGCAGTTCGGCGGCACGCTGGGCGGACCCATCAAGAAGGACCGGGTGCACTTCTTCGGCAGCGTCGAGCGCGTCATCATCGACGGCGGGACGACCATCGTCATTCCGAGCCGGCCCGAGCTGAACCGCACCGACTTCGAGACCACGCGGGTGTGGAACACGTTCTTCCGCGCGGACCACCAGCTCAATGCGGGCAACACGTGGGGCGTGCGGTGGCTGCGCGAGACGTCGCCCCAGCCGGTGCAGATCAACGGCACCAACCACACGCCGTCGCGCTACGAGGCGGAGACCGACATCGACTGGACGGTGGTAGGCAACCTGAGCTCGGTCCTTTCGTCGAACAAGGTGAACACGTTCCGCGTGTCGGCGGTGAAGGAGGACGTGTTCTTCGGCAATCCGCGGTTCAACGAGACCAAGGACCAGCGGTCGCTGCCGCCGACGCTCAACTACCTGAGCTTCAGCGACCAGCAGAGCCCGCGCGCCAGCCGGCGCCTCGACGTGGCGTACGGCGCGGACAACGTGTTCGCGTGGTTCATCCCGAACAAGAAGGGCGACCACGACCTGAAGTTCGGCGTGAACTACCTGTACTCGTCGCTGCGCGTCCAGGACCACGGCAACATGAACGGGACGTTCACGTTCAATACCGATCTCCCGTTCGACCGGCTGAACCCGCGGACGTATCCCGAGCGGCTCAGCATCCGCGTGGCCGCGCCGGTGAACTTCCTGATGAAGGGCCACTTCATCGGCTTCTTCGCGCAGGACAAGTGGAAGATTCGCGACCTCACGCTGAGCCTGGGTCTGCGCTACGACGTCGAGCTCATCCGGACGCCGAACCAGGAGAACCCGCTCTTCGCCGACGACCCGAACGGCTACCCGATTGACGCCGACAACTTCGCACCGCGCGTCGGGTTCTCCTACGCGCTCGACAGGGACGGCCGGTCGGCGCTCCGGGGCGGGTTCGGCGTGTTCTTCCAGCGGACGTCGTACACGTTCCTGACAGGCCTGTTCTCGGCGGGCCGCAACTCCACGTCGTTCACGGCGAACTTTCCGACGAACAACATCGATCCGGGACCGCGCGCCGGAAACTTCCCGACCGATCCGTTTCTCGCCAACGGGCCAACCGTGAATCAGGCGCTCATCGACGCGCTCTTCCCGCCGGGGACGCGCCAGCGCAACGTGGGTACGGTGAACTTCGACAACCCCGACCGGCAGGTGGCCTGGGCTCGGCAATTCAGCCTGGGCTACGAACGGCAGATCGGGCCGTCGACGGGCGTCTCCATCGACTTCATCCGCTCGGAGCAGCGGGACCAGTACATGTCGAAGGACCTCAACCCGGCGCTTCGCGCCACGCCGCTGGCGACCGGCGCGGTGGCGCGGCGGAACCCGCTCGTCGGGTCGGTGGGCGAGTTCGCCGCCCGCGTGAGCACGCTTGTCAATGAGGGGTGGATCGACTACACCACACTGCAGGTGGCCGTCACCCAGCGTGCCACCCGCGGGCTGACGGCGCGGCTGTCGTATGCCTTCTCGCGCGGCCGCGGCAACACCGGCACCGGGCAGGGCGACACGATCAACTCGCAGTACCTGGGCGAGTTGCGGCTCGACGCGCGCGAGATCGGACCGACCAACGTCGATCGGCCGCACATCCTCTCGATCAGCGGCTCGTACGACGTGCCGCGAACGGGCGGGCTCAAGCTGAGCGGCGTGCTGCAGGCGCGGAGCGGGACGCCGTTCTCGCTCATCGACACCACGTTCGACGCCGACCAGAACGGGATTACGGCCAATGAATACCTGCCGGCCGGCACCTACCGCGGCAACGGGCAGGACCCCTACGAGGTGGACTACAAGGGCGGCAGGAACGGCGCGCGCGGGCCGAACTACCTCGGCATCGACTTCCGCGCGGGCTACCAGTTCCGCCTGCCGTCGGCGCGGACGTTCAGCGTGTTCCTGGACGTGTTCAACCTGACCAACGAGCCGAACTTCGCCAACCCCGCGGGCGACCGCCGGCAGGCGGCGACGTTCCTCAATTTGACATCGATCTTCAACGGCGGGCCGACGCGAACGGTGCAGCTGAACGCGCGCTACGCGTTCTAATCGTTAGACGACGCCCGCCGCGCGGCGGAATGGCCAGGGCCGGGGCGCTGTGCCCCGGCTCTTGTTCGCGTCACTCACATGACGACAGAGGTGTTCGCCTGACTCCGATGCCGGCGGCGCGGTACGGCGCGGTTGGGGAAGTCATCGGCGGCCTCGGGCCGTCCCTTCAGGATCGCTGCTTCCGGTACGAGTTCTTCAGCGCGATCTTCCCGTCGCGCAGCGTGAAGACGTCGCAGCCGTTCACTTCCACCTTCGTGCCGTCCCGCGTGGTGCCGGTGAATGTCCACTCCGACACGGCGCGGTTGCCGGCCACGAAGTGGCGCGGGTTGTTCCAGCGGCCGTCCGGATACGCGTCGAAGACGGCCAGGTAGGCCTTCCTGACCGCCTCGGCGCCCGCGTGCCGCGTGCCGGCGACGTCGCGGCCCGACGAGGCCTCGAAGACGCCGTCCGGCGTCATGCACGCCATGAGCCCCTCGATGTCGTGCCGGTTCCACGCCGCCGCGAACCGGTCGAGCATCTCGAGCGTGGCGCGGTCGTCGGCGGCCGCCTCCGCTTCCACGGACGGCGTCTCGACCGCGGCGACCGCCGCCGCCCCAGCGGCCGCGGCCGTCTTCAGCAGATCCCGTCTCGTCATGGCGTCATCCACCCTCAGTTGCCCTTGTGCACGACCTTGCCGCCGACGAAGGTATACATCACCTTTGCCGAGGTGATCTCCTCTTCGGGCACCGTCATGATGTCCTTCGAGAGCACGACGATGTCAGCAAGCTTGCCCGGGGTGAGCGAGCCCTTGAGGGCCTCTTCCTTGGCGGCGTAGGCGCCGTTGAGCGTGTACGACCTGAGCGCCTGCTCGCGCGTCATCTTCTGGTCGCCGTAGAAGACGGTGCCATTCGCCGTCTTGCGCGTGACGCTGGCGTAGAAGCTGGCGAGCGGATCGATGCGCTCGACCGGGACGTCGGTGCCGTTGCTGATGACGGCGCCCGACTGCATCAGCTTCTGCCAGACGTAGGCGCCCTCTTCGGCCCGCCGGGGACCGAGGCGCTGCAGCACGTACGGCGCGTCGGACGTGCAGTGCACGCCCTGCATGGACGCGATGACGCCGATCTGGCCGAAGCGCGGGATGTCGGCGGCGCTGAGGTGCTGCGCGTGCTCGATGCGCCAGCGCCGATCCGTCTTGTCCGGGTTGGCCTTGTAGGCCTCCTCAAACACATCCAGCACCTCGCGGTTGGCGCGGTCGCCGATGGCGTGCACGCAGAGCTGCACGTCGTTCTCCATGGCGATCTTCGCCGTCTCGCGGATGCTCTCGATGGGCACCGTGTTGAGGCCGGTGCTGCCGGGCGAGTCGCTGTAGGGCTCGAGCAGCCAGGCGCCGCGCGAGCCGAGTGCGCCGTCGGCGGTCACCTTGATGGCCGCAATCGTCAGGTGGTTGTCATGGAGGCCGACGGCCCGGTACGTCGGCAGGTTCGCCCGCAGGTTCTCGTTGCTGTCGCGCACCATCACCCACAGGCGCAGGCCCAACTTGCCCTCGGCGGCCACCTGCTTGTAGAGGTCGAGCGTCTGGAAGTTCGCGCCCGCGTCGTGGAACGACGTGACGCCCTTCGCCAGGCTCTCCTGCACCGCCAGCTCGATCTGCCGCCGCGCGTCGGCCGCGCGCTCCTCGGGCGTCTTCTTCGCCTGCCAGTCGGCGAGCGCCCGCGAGGCCAGGCCGGAGGCCGTCTCGCGCAGCACGCCGATGGGCTGGCCCCGGCGGTCCTTCAGAATCTCGCCGCCCGGCGGGTTCGGCGTGCGCGCCGTGATGCCCGCCAGCTCCATCGCCTTCGCGTTGACGTAGGTGGCGTGGCCGCTTGCGTGCGTCAGGTACACGGGGTTGTCGGGCGACACCTTGCTGAGCGCGTCGTGCAGCGGGAATCCCTCGACGTTCGGCTCCGGCACCGACGCCCACTTCTCCTGGTGCCAGCCGCGCCCCTGGATCCAGTCGCCCGGCTTCGCCTGCTTCACCGCGGCCTCGACCATCGAGATGATCTCGTCGAAGTCCTTCACGTCCATCAGGTCGAGGCTCATGCGCGACTGGCCGAGACCCATGAAGTGGCCATGGCTCTCGACGAAGCCCGGGATGGCGAGCTGCCCGCCGAGGTCGACGACCTCGGTGGCCGGACCGATGTAGGGCTGGATTTCCTCGTTGGTGCCCACCGCGACAATCGACGTCCCGCGCACGGCCACGGCCTGCGCCTCAGGCTTCTGCTCGTCGACCGTCACGACCTTCCCGTTGCGGAGCACCAGCGACGCCGGCTCCACGGCCGGCTGCTGGCTGCACGCCAGCGTCGCGGCCAGAACGGCCGCGGAGAATGACAGGGCGGTGATGCGCATCTTGGAATCTCCTCCGAACGGAGGGCAGAATATCAAAATAGGAATGACGAATGGCGAATGACGAATGACGAAAGGGGCGAATGACGAGTGGCGAATGACGAATGGCGAATGACGAACCTCTGATCCGCGACTTCGGGCAGCGGTTGTGTGAGGCGCTCGCCGGGCCGCTGCCGGGGCTCGAGGCGCAGCTCCGCATGGCGCCGCGGCCGCGGACGGGGTGGGATCCGAGCCGGCTGCCCGCCGATCTGCGCGATGCCGCGGCGCTGGTGCTGATCTACCCCGGCGCAGACCAGACCCCGCCGTCGTCGGGCGCCATGCGCCTGCACCTGCCGCTCACCGTGCGCGGCGCGGCGCTCAGAAACCACACGGGGCAGGTGTCGCTTCCCGGCGGGCGCGTCGATGCGGGCGAGTCATTCGAAACGGCGGCGCTCCGCGAGGCTGCCGAGGAAGTAGGCATCGCGCCGGCATCGGTGCGCGTTCTCGGCCGCCTCACGCCGCTCCACATACCCGTCAGCCGCTACCTGCTGCACCCCATCGTCGGGCTGGCCGACGCCAGGCCGGCGTTCAGCGCCGCCGAGTGGGAAGTGGCGCGCATCCTGGAAGTGCCGGTCGCCCACCTGGCCGATCCGGCCGTCGTCCGACGCGAGACGCAGCTCCGCGAGCGCGACGGGCACATGGTGGAGATCGACGTGCCGTACTTCGACGTGGACGGCGAGCGGGTGTGGGGCGCGACGGCGATGGTGCTGGCGGAATTCCTGGCGATCCTGGAGGGCTTGGAGGGGTGGAGGCTTGGAGGGGTGGAGGGGTGAAGGTCTGGAGGTCTGGAGGTCTGGAGGCTTGGGGGCTTGGAGGCTTGGAGACCGTCACACCAGTCAACCCACTGCGTCGCGCGCCGGTAGACTAGTCCGCATGACCCGCACACCTCGTGTACCTGTCGGGCTGGCTGTGGCGCTTGCGGTCGCGGCGGCGCCCACGCCGTCGGCATCCTCGACCGGCGCCGCGCACGCCGGCGCGCAATCGGCACAGCCGGCCGTCGTGGCGTTCACCAACGTCACGGTGATCCCCATGGACCGCGAGCGGGCTATCGCCGACCAGACGGTCATCGTCCGCGGCGATCGCATCGCGGAGGTCGGGCCCGCGGCGCGCGTGCAGGTCCCCGCCGGCGCCACCCGCATCGACGGGCGTGGCAAGTTCCTCATGCCGGGCGTGGCCGAGATGCACGCGCACATTCCTGGCGGCCAGGCGCCACAGGCGCTGGTGGATCGCGTGCTCGGCCTCTTCGTCGCCAACGGCGTCACCACCATCCGCGGCATGCTCGGCGATCCGCGTCACCTGCCGCTCCGCGACCAGGCCGCGCGCGGGGAGATCGTCAGCCCGACCGTCTACACCTCCGGCCCGAGCTTCAACGGCAACAGCGTCACGTCGGTCGAGGCCGGCGTGAAGATGGTGCGCGACCAGAAGGCCGCCGGCTACGACTTTCTCAAGATCCACCCCGGCGTGCCGCGCGCCGCCTTCGACGCCGTCGCTGCGGAAGCCCGCGCCCTGAAGCTGCCCTTTGCGGGTCACGTCCCCGCGGATGTCGGTCTCATGCGTGCCCTCGAGGCGCGCTACGCGTCCATCGACCACCTCGACGGCTATCTGGAGTACGCCGTCCGGGACGACGCGCCGGTGGACAAGGCCAACCCCGGCTTCTTCGGCGTGAACTTCGCCATGCACCTCGACCCGGCGAAACTGAGGAAGGCCGTGGCCGACACGAAGGCGGCCGGCGTGTGGATCGTGCCCACGCAGGGCCTGCTCGAGCTGTTCTTCCGTCCCGACTCGCCGGAGCAGATGAAAGCGCTTCCCGGTGTCGAGTACATGCCCCCCGAGATTGTAGCGGGCTGGGTGAAGCAGCGTACCGCCTTCCTCGCCACGATGCCGGAGCGCGCCGTGGTGGATCGCTTCCTCGACGAGCGGCGGACGCTGCTCAGGGCGCTGCACGATGCCGGCGTGGACATCGTGCTCGGCTCCGACGCCATCCAGACCTTCTCGGTGCCGGGCTTCTCGCTCTTCAACGAGATGGCGGCCATGGCCCGCGCGGGGATGACGCCGTACCAGATCTACGTCACCGGCACGCGCAACGTGGCGCGCTACTTCGGCGTGGATCACGAGCTGGGCACGGTCGAGGCGGGCAAGCGCGCGGACCTGGTGCTCGTGGACGCCGACCCGCTCCGCGACGTCGCGAACTTCGCGCGGCAGACGGGGACGATGGTGCGCGGCAGGTGGTATGCGCGCGCCGAGCTGCTGAAGTCGTTCACGCAGCCGGGCAGCGCGCCGGCCGGCGGCGCGCAGCCAGGCAGCTCGCAGCCGCCCCCGCCGCAGGCGGCCGCCACGCCGCCTCCGACTCCCGACTGTTCCGCACCCGTCTACCGGCAGTTCGACTTCTGGCTCGGCGAGTGGGACGTCGTGCCCAACGGCGTCACGCTCGCGCCCGGCCAGAAGCCCTCGTCGAACGTCATCACCAGCGCGCACGGCGGCTGCGTTCTCGTCGAGAACTGGCGGGCGGCCAGCGGCGGCACGGGTACGAGCCTCAACATCTACGACCGCTCGCGCGGCCAGTGGCACCAGACGTGGACCGACAGCAGCGGCGGCCTCCACGAATACTGGGGCCGGCTGGAGAACGGCAACATGGTGTTTCACGGCACCATGCCCGTGCCGACGAGCCCGCAGCTCCGCATGAATGTGCGGCTCACGTTCTTCCACGAGACGTCGGACCGCGTGCGGCAGCTCTCCGAACGGCTGAACGCCGACGGCTCGTGGACGGTGAACTACGACCTGATCTACACGCGGCGCGGGGCGCACTGAGAGCGGGTCGCGGGGCCGCGTGCTACCGGGACGCCGCGATCGATCTGGCGATGCGCGGCGCCTCGACGGCAATCTGCCGGAGCATGCCGTTGGGCGACACGTAGTAGGCGCAGAAGTACAGCCCCTTCGCCGCGCTCTCGACGCCGCTCGTGAGCGGCGCACCAGCCTCGTCGCACACGCCCGGCCCGGCGTCGAGGAAGCTCACGCGCGGGCGGAATCCCGTGGCCAGCACCACGGCGTCGAACGGCTCGCGCGTGCCGTCGGTGAAGACGACCCCGTCCGCCTCGAACCGCTCCACGCCCGGCCGCACCGTCACGTGCCCCTCCCGGATGAGCGCCATCGTTCCCACGTCGATGAGCGGGATGCGCCCGTGCACCCTAATCTGCGTGGACGGCCCATAAGGCAGCTTCCGCAGCCCGTACCGCCCGAGGTCGCCGACGATGGCGCGGAGCAGGGGACCGTTGATGCGATCGGCGGCCGCCGGCGTGAGCACGCGCTGGAGCAGCCCGAGCGCAAGCACCGGAATGCCGAGAATCTCGCGCGGGACGACGTTGACCGCGCCGCGCACGGCAATGGACGGCTCGGCGCCGTGCTCGTGCAGATCGATGGCGATCTCGCCGCCGGAGTTCCCGAAGCCGACCACCAGCACGCGCTTGCCGGCGAACGGCCGGCCGTTCCGGTACTCCGCGCTGTGCACCACCGTGCCGCCGAACGTCTCCTGGCCGGGCCACCGCGGGACGATGGGCTCGCGGTTGTACCCCGCCGCGATCACGACGTGCGGCACCTCGTACCGCCCATCGTCGGTCCGCACTTCCCAGCCGCCGTTGGCGGGCCGGACGGCCGTGACCCGCTGCTGGAACCGCGGCGCCAGCTTGAAGTGCGCCGCGTAGGCCTCGAAGTAGTCGATGACCTGGTCGCGCGAGGGATAGCGGGGGAACGCCGTGGGCATCCGCCGGTGAGGCAGCGACGAGTGGTCGCGCGGGGTGTGCAGGTGCAGGCGGTCGTAGTGCCGCCGCCACGACGATGCGACCTGGCGCTCCTGCTCCAGGATGACGCTGTCGATGCCTTCGTGCTTGAGACACGCGGCCACGGCCAGGCCGGCCGGACCGGCGCCGACGATGAGGGCGGGCACGCAGAGATGATACAGGGGGCTTGGAGGGATGGAGGGATGGAGGGATGGAGGGATGGAGGCGTGGAGGGATGGAGG
>JBFMCA010000022.1:0-51223 GCA_040754955.1 Acidobacteriota bacterium
CGGGCCTATTTTTACGAGTTTCGTAAAAATAGGCCCGACCCCCCATTTCCCCTAGAGGTACCGAAGCACTTCCACCACGGCCCGGCCGAGCAGCGCGACCACCTCTTCGAAGACGGGCACCAGGCTGCCCTCTTCCGACACTTCAGCGGCCACCGCGGGATCGGTGAGGAGCAGCCACAGCGCCGTGGCCGCCACGAGCGCGCCCGACACCGCACCCGCCGCGACGACGCCCAGCGTCGTCGACAACGCGCGCGTGTGCCCGGTGGCTCGCGGATGCCCGGTGATAGGGGGATGAGGGGTCGCCATGGCTGCGCCTCAGGCCACTCTCTAGCGAGGACCGTACCAGAATCGCACCGGGCAAACTGTTGATTTGGTTCGACTTGCCGGAGCGCCTGCGAACGGGGACGAACGGGGTGTTCGCTTCCGGGACGACGGCGTCCGCCTAGGAACCTCCGGTCGCCTCGAAGAACCCGGTCTGGCGGTTCTTGCGCACGCGGTCCCAGGGGAACGCGCGGCCGTTCATCGCGACATACACGCCCGGCGGCAGCGCCTGGGCGAACGACAGCGCGCTCCCGAGGTTGAAGAGGCCGTCGGAGCTGCCGAAGGCAAAGGGCACCATCGCGCCCGTCAGCACGACGGTCTTGCCGGCGATCCCCGCCGCGATGGCCGCAGCCGTCTCCACCATCGTGTCGGTGCCGTGCGTCACGACGATGCGATCCTCCGCGCACTGCGCGCAGTTGCGGACGATGACCTCCCGATCGGCGGGGGTCATGTCGAGGCTGTCGATCATCATCAGCGTGCGGATGGACACCTCCACGCGATTGCGCCCGCGCTCGAGCATCTCGGGCAGGTGCGTGTCCTCGAAGAACAGCCGGCCGGAAATCTCGTCGTACTGCTTGTCGAAGGTGCCGCCGGTGACGAAAATGCGGATTGCCATGTATGCCATCGCCATTGTCCGCTATCGCCGCCCCCTCGAGGAAGTGATCGTCCACCAGGAGCCGCACCGCGCGTACCTCCGGCAGCTGAAGGCCGAGGGCAAGCTCCTCGCCTCCGGCCCGCAGGACCCGCGCATCGGCGGCATCCTGCTCCTCAAGGTCCCCGACGACAACGTCGTCGCCGCGCTCGACGCCATCCGCGACGGCGATCCGTTCGTGCAGCAGAACGTGGCGCAGTACGAGCTACTACCCTGGAACGTGATGATCGGGCGAGAGGATTTGGATCGAATGTGAAGGCTTGGAGGGATGGAGGCCCGAGCCCGAAGCCCAGAGCCCAGAGCCCAGAGCCCAGAGCCCAGAGCCTAAAGCCTAGAGCCCCCCGTCATGCGGCCGCCGGGTTGTCTTCGCTCGGCGCCAGCCCTCGGCGTAGAGATCGGCCCGCGTGGCGAGGTAGCCGGGGTAGCGGCGGCGCGCCTCGGCCACCACGGCGCGATCGAGCGTGACGTAGGCGACGGTATCGTGGGTCTCGACGAGGACCTCGCCGGTCGGCGCGACGGCGAATGACGGCCCGCCGAGCGGCACGCCGCCTTCGGCGCGGGGCCGGTTCACCGACAGCACGTACGCGCCGCTCGTGAGCGCGATGGCCGTGAAGACCGTCTTCCACCGCGGGAAGTAGGTGGGCTCGGTCGCGCGGGGGTTGACGATGGCTTCCGCGCCGAGCGCGGCGGCTATGAGCGATCCTTCCGGGCGATTGATGTCCGAGCAGGTCTGCACGGCCAGCTTCAGCCCGAAGGTTCCGTCAATCGCCGGGAGTTCGTCACCGGGCTCGTAGTGGCTGGTTTCCCAGAACCCGTCTTCTTCCGGCAGGTGCACCTTTCGATATGCCAGCACCAACCGGCCGGCGGCATCGACGAGCAGGGCCGTGTTGTGGCGGAGGCCGCTCGCCGGGTCGCGGACGATGGCGCCGCCGAGCACGCCCACGCCGGCCTCGCGCGCGGCGGCCGCCAGCGTCTGATGACGCGGGCCCTCGGGCGGCTCCGCATCGTCCGGCCTCGACGCGCGCGTCGCCGGCGCCCACCGATTGAGCGGCAGCTCCGGCAGCACGACGAGGGCCGCGCCTGACGCGCGGCACTGCGCGAGGCGCGCCGCCAGTCGGGATGGGCCATCCTCGTCGAAGAAGACGTCGCTCACCAGCGCGACGGTGAGCGTCACCGCTTCCTCTTGCGCTGGCCGAGCAGCTCGCCGAGCGTCCACGAGACGACGACGACGGCGATGACGAGGAGCAGGACGACGAGGAGCGGCCGTCCCATCTACGCCCGCTTCGGCACGAGCGCCGAGACAACGACGCCGATGACGAACACGGCGACGGCGCCGACGACGTTGAGCCAGAGGAACTCGACGCGGGTCATCGTGGCGACGTAGGCCACCGAGGCCATGCCGCCGAGGAGGCCGACGAAAGCGCCGTGGCCGTTGGCGCGCGGCCAGGCGATGGCGAGGACGAAGACGCCGAGGATGGAGCCGTAGAAGTACGACCCGAAGCGGTTGACCACTTCGATGAGCGACCCCAGCTCGGCGGCGTAGATGGCGACGATCGACGCGAACAGCCCCCAGAATCCGGTGGCGAGGCGCGACACCCACAGCAGGTGCGCGTCCGCCGCGTCGCTTCGCACCCACCGGCGGTAGAAGTCGATGACCGTCGCCGTCGAGAGCGACGCGAGCTCCGCGGAGATCGTCGACATCGCCGCGGCGAAGATGGCGGCGATGAGGATGCCGACGAGGCCGACCGGCAGGTAGCTGAGGATGTAGGTCGGGAAGACGTAGTTGACGTCCGAGTAGGTCCGGTCGCCGGTAATCTCGCGGACGAGGCCCGTGGCGGCGCGCCGAATCTCGACCACCCGTCCCTCCGCGGCGAGGAAGGCCTGCCGCCCTTCCGCGATGGCGGCCGGATCGCCGCCGCGGCGCGCTGCCACGAGATTCTCCGCCGCGTCCCGGCGCGCGTCCACCGCGCCTGCGAACGTCACCTCCAGCGCCTGGAGTTCCGCCGCCTTCGGGTTGCCCGCCGTCCGGGCGCCGAGCGACGGGTCGAACAGCAGGGGCGGCGGCGTGAACACGTAGAAGACGAACATCAGGACGCCGATGACGAGCACGAGCGCCTGGAGCGGGATCTTCCAGTACGCGCTCATGAGCAGCGAGACCCGCGCCTCGTCCACCGAGCGCGCGGTGAGGAAGCGCTGCACCTGGCTCTGGTCGGTCCCGAAGTACGAGCAGAAGAGGAAGAGCGCCGCGATGGTCCCCGACCAGAAGTTGAACCGGTCCGTCAGGTCGAAGCGGAAGTCGAACGTGGTCATCCGTCCGGTCTCGCCCGCGAGCCGCAGCGCGTCGCCCGCCGACACCGTATCCGGCAGGCCGCCGATGAGGACGACGACGGCCGCGAGGAGACCGAAGACGATGAGGAACATCTGCTTGACATCGGTCCACGCCACGGCCTGCACGCCGCCGAACATGGTGTAGACGGCGGTGGGCAGCGCGATGAGCAGACACGTGGTGGCGACGTCGAGGCCGAGCATGACCGACAGCACCACGGCCGGCGCCGAGATGACCGCGCCGGTGGACATGGCGCGCGACACGAGGAACAGCAACGCGGTGAACGCGCGCGTCTTCGGATCGAAGCGCCGCTCGAGGTACTCGTAGGCCGTGAACACCCGGGCGTTGGTGAAGAACGGGACGAGCGTCACCGACAGGACGATCATCGCGAGGGGCAGCGCGTAGTAGAACTGGATGAAGCGCATGCCCTCCGCGTAGCCCTGGCCGGTCGTGCCGATCATCGTGATGGCGGACAGCTGCGTGGCCATCACCGAGAGCCCCACCGCCCACCACGGCAGCGAGCGGCTGGCCAGGAAGTAGCCCTCGACCTCGTTCGACTTCTTCGTCAGGCGCAGCCCGTCCCAGACGATCCAGGTCAGGTAGAGGCCGATGATCGCCCAGTCGATCCAGTGCATCTCAGCCGCTGAAGTACTGCTGGAACATGAAGAGCGCGGTCAGCGTGGCGATCCAGACGACGACGACGCGGATGTAGTGGCGGCGCACGTCAGAGCTCCCGCAGCCGGGCCTGACGGTCGGCTTCGGCCCTCGCCACGTGCTCGCGCCGGCGGCGCCAGCCATCGCGGTCGGCCGCGGCGCGCGCGCGCGACTCGGCGATCGCCCGCGCGGTCTCGTCGGGCGCGGGGCCGCCCCACGTGGTGCGCACCTCCACGAAGTGGCGCGGGCTCAGGATCTTCTGCAGCCGCGCCTCGCTGTACTCCAGCGGCCGCCCGAGGAGGGCCTCCGAGGCCTGCGCGAGCGCGCGGGCGAGCGAGGCGCCCGGATCCTCGGCGCGCGCCTTCTGCAGCAGCCGCGCAATGCCGTGCGCCGTGCCGAACGGCAGGCCGTGCTCGCGCACGAGCGTATCGGCCAGCTCCGTCATCGTCGTGCCGCCCTCGCCGGCGCGCGCCGCCATGCGCGCGGCATCGAAGTCCGCGCCCCGCAGCGCCGCGCCCACGAGCGTCACGGCCCGGATCGCGTCGCGAAACATCGAGGCGACAAGCGGCTGCAGGTCGTCCTCCGTGTCGACGATGTCGCCGAAGGGCGTGTTGTGGACGGCCGTGACGATGCCCTGTGCCTGGCCAAGGGCCTTGCTGGAGATGGCCCGCGCGTGCTCGAGGGCCACGGGGTTGCGCTTCTGCGGCATGATGCTGCTGCCCTGCACGAACCCTTCCGCGAGCCGGAGGTAGCCGAACTCCATCGTGCACCAGAGCAGCAGATCCTGGAGCACGCGGCCCAGGCCGACCAGCAGCACGCTCGTCGCCGACACGCTCTCGAGCAGGTAGTCGACCGTCGCAATGCTGCCGTAGGTGTTGCCCGTCGGACCCGAGAAGCCCAGCAGCTCGCTCGTCCGCCGCCGGTCGATCGGAAAGCCCGTCCCGGTGATCGCGCACGCCCCGAGCGGGCTCTGGTTGGTGGACTCGTACGCCGCAGCGAGCCGCGCGGTGTCGCGCTCGAGCTGCTCGACCACCGCCAGCAGGTAGTGGGCGACCGTGGTGGGCTGGGCCGGCTGCGTGTGCGTGTGGGCCGCGTACACCGTCTCGCGGTGGTGCCCGGCCAGATCCAGCAGCACGTCGCGGAGGTCGAGGACCGCCGCCGCCAGGAGCGCGATGAACTCGCGCTGGCGCATCCGGTACATCGTCATGTCGATGTCGTTCCGGCTGCGCGCCGTGTGCAGCCGTCCCGCCACGTCCTCGCCGCAGCACTCGCGGATCAGCCGCTCGATGTAGAAGAACAGGTCCTCGTCGGTGCCGTCGTAGATCACCGCGCGCACCTGGTCGAGCGAGATGCCGTCGAGCGCGGCCTTCAGCCGCGAGGCGTCCTCCCGCGTCACGATGCCCCGCTCGGCCAGCATCACGAGGTGGGCGTAGTGAATCGCCATGAGCGGCTGGAGCAGCAGCTCCTTGGCGTCCTCGAAGTTCTCGTTGAGGACGTAGGTGATGTACTCGGGCGCAAACCGCATCATCGGCAGTATATTTCACCTGCCATGAGACCCTCCCGCGCGCTGCCGCTCCTCGCCCTCGTCATCCTCGCCTCCGCGGCCGGCGTGACCGGCCAGCAGGGCGCCGCTGCCTCGATCCGGGTGCCCGGGCTCGACCAGCCGGTGGAGATCATCCGGGATCGCTGGGGGATCAACCATATCTATGCGCGAACCGAGGCCGACCTGTTCTTCGCCCAGGGCTACGCCGCCGCCAAGGACCGGCTCTTCCAGTTCGAGATGTGGCGCCGCCAGGCCACCGGCACCGTCGCGGAGATGCTCGGACCGCGCGAGCTGAAGCGCGACATCGGCGCGCGGCTGCACCGGTACCGCGGCGACCTCGACGCCGAGCTCAACCACTACCACCCGCGCGGCAAGGCCATCGTCGAGGCCTACGTCCGCGGGGTGAACGCCTACATCGCCGAGACGGAGAGGACGCCGGCGCTGCTGCCCATGGAGTTCCGGTTGCTCGGCATCAGGCCCGGCCGCTGGACGCCCGAGGTGGTGATCTCGCGGCACCAGGCGCTCACCGCCAACGTCGGCGCGGAAGTGAACTACGCCCGCGCCATGGGAGCCCTCGGCCCCGAGCGGCTCCGCGCGCTCGTGTACTTCCAAGGAGGCGAGCCGGTATTCACGCCCGACCCCGCGCTCGACCTCGCCGCGATTCCCGAGAACGTGCTGGAGGTGTACGACGCGTTCAAGGATCCGCTGCGCTTCCGTCCCGAAGACGTGGCGGCAGACGCGCGCGCCGACGCCGTGGAGATCGCGGACGTCCCGGACCGTGCGAGCCTCCCGGATCTGCCGGACCCCTCGATTGGCTCCAACAACTGGGTCATCGCCGGCGCGCGAACCCTGAGCACCTATCCCATCATGGCCAACGACCCCCACCGCGTCATCGCGGCGCCGTCGCTGCGCTACTGGGTGCACCTCGTCGGTCCCGGCTGGAACGTCGTCGGCGGCGGCGAGCCCGTGCTGCCCGGCGTGTCGATCGGGCACAACGGCCACGGCGCCTGGGGGCTGACCATCTTCGGCAACGACAACGAAGACCTCTACGTCTACGACACCAATCCCGCCAACCCGGACGAGTACCGCTATCGCGGCGGCTGGGAGGCCATGCGGGTCGTTACCGAGACGATTGCCGTCAAGGGCGCCGCGCCCGAGACCGTCGCCCTCAAGTTCACGCGGCACGGGCCGGTGATCTTCGAGGACCGCGCCCGCCGCAAGGCCTACGCGCTCCGCGCGGCGTGGCTCGAACCCGGCGGCGCGCCGTACCTGGCCAGCCTGCGCATGAACCAGGCGCGGACGTGGGAGGAGTTCCGGGAGGCATGCGCCTACAACCGGATGCCGGCCGAGAACATGGTGTGGGCCGATCGCACCGGCACCATCGGCTGGCAGGCGGCGGGCATCCAGCCGCTGCGCCGCGGATGGAGCGGGCTCCTCCCCGTGCCCGGCGACGGGCGGTACGAGTGGGATGGGTATCTCCCCATCACCGCGCTGCCGCACGAGGTGAACCCGCCCCGCGGCTTCATCGTCACGGCCAACAACTACCTGTTCCCGAACGACTACCCGTGGCCCGAGGCGGTGCACTTCACGTGGGCGGAGCCGTACCGCGCCGCGCGCGTCACCGAGGTGCTGCAGTCGGGACGCCTGTTCAGCGTGGCCGAAACCGTGCGCCTGCAGAACGACGACCTGTCGATTCCGGCGCGGGCGCTCGTGCCCCTCCTGCGGGACCTGAGCTTCGCGCATGCCGCCGGGCCGCGCGCGCGCGACCTGCTCCTCGGCTGGGACTTCGTGCTGGACCGCGACTCGGTCGCGGCAGGCATCTACGCGATGTATCAGCGCCGGGTCATCGCCAACGTGCGGGCGCAGCTCGTACCGGCCGAGGCGCGGACGGTCGTGAACCCGGGGATCGTCTCGGTGAAGCGGGTGATCGACTGGCTGTACGCGCCCGACGCCCGATTCGGCGACTCGCCCACGGCCGCGCGCGACGCGCTCCTCGCGCGCAGCTTCGACGAGGCCCTGACGGAGCTGACTGGGCGCTTTGGACCGGATCTCCAGAAGTGGACCTACGGGCAGCCCGGCTATCACCACGCGCTCATCGAGCACCCCCTGAGCCGCGTCGTCAATCCGGCCACGCGCGCGCGCCTCTCGGTGGGGCCGCTGCCGCGGGGAGGCGACGGCTTCACCGTCAGCGCCACGGGCGCGGGCGACAACCAGACCTCAGGCGGATCGTTCAAGATCATCGTCGACACCGAGGACTGGGACAACTCGGTAGGGCTCAACACGCCGGGCCAATCGGGCAACCCCGACGACCCGCACTACCGCGATCTGTTCGAGCTCTGGGCGCGGGGACGCTACTTTCCGGTGGCGTACAGCCGACCGAAAGTCGACGGGGTGAGAGAGAGCACGCTGACGCTGACACCCTGAGCGCAGGTGGTTCGTCACGGGGTCCCGACGAGCTTCCTCACGGCGCCTCGCTGACGGGGTTCTGCAGCGGCATCGACGGAGGCGCCGTCCCGGACCCCCGCCTGGAACCAGAACCCCGTGAGGGAACCCCCGCGGACGAACCCCGTTTGGAACCTCGTGTGAACCCTGGAAGCCGCTCAGGGGCGCTGGAGTCCGTCGCGTGGCCGACACTCGGTGTCGGCGGGCCGACAATTCGCGCAGGGGGGGCGGCCGGCGAATTCGTCGGAATTGCCAGGGATCTCCCGCCGCCGCCGCCGGGGCACACCGCTTGTATGCAGACGGGACGGCCGTATGACCGATCTGCCCCTCCGAGCGCGCATCTACGTCGTCGCCGTCATCCTGGCGGGCGGCGTGGCGTTCGGCGCCTCCCTGCCGCCTCCGCTGGCCAAGCCGGGCCTGTTCGCGCTGCTCCTCGGCATGTCGGTGGTGGCGGCGGCGTTCAAGATCCGGCTGCCGGTGTACACCGGCGGGTCGACGCTCTCGATTTCCTACGCCTTCGACTTCACGGCAATCCTGCTGCTCAGCCCCGCCGAGGCCATGGTGGTCGCGGGAGCGAGCGCCTGGGCGCAGTGCACGGTCAACCGCGCGGAACACTACCCGATGTACCGCACGGTGTTCTCCATGGCGAGCGTCATGCTCGCCACCTTCGGCGCGAGCCTGGCCTTCCGCGCCCTCGGCGGTCATGAGACGCTCGCGCTGGCCGTGCCCATGCTGGGACCGGTGCTGGTTGCCGGCACGGTCTTCTTCGTCATCAACAGCGGCCTCATCGCCGTCGCACTGACCTTCTCGACGGGCGATTCGCTGCGGCGCGTCTGGTATCAGAACCTGTTCTGGAGCGCGCCCGGGTACCTGGTGGGGGCGGTGGCCTCCGCGCTGGTCGCGCTGCTGGTGCTCGCCTACGGCGACCTCGTGCTCCTGGCGGTGTTCCTCCCGGCCTACCTGAGCTATCGCGCCTACGACGCGTACAACGAGCGCATCGTCATCGAGCAGCAGCACGTGAAGAAGATCTCCGAGCTGCACGAGCAGGCCATGGAGGCGCTCGCGCTGGTGCGCCGCTCCGAGCAGGCGCTGGCCGCCGAGAAAGAGCGGCTGGCGGTCACGCTCGGCAGCATCGCGGACGGCGTCATCACGGCAGGCACGTCGGGCCGCGTGATGCTGATGAACCGCGTGGCCGAGCAGATTACGGGCTGGACGCAGGAAGCGGCGATGGGACAGGCGCTCGCGGCCGTCTTCCCGGCCGTCCATCGCGAGACGGGCGCACCCGTGGAACCCATCCTCGATCAGGTGCTTCGGTCCGACGGAACCGTGCAGCGCAACACCACGGCGGCGCTCGTCGTCGCCGGCGAACGCCGGCTGGTGGAGTGGAGCGCCACGCCGATGCACGACCGGGACGACGTCATCGGCGTCGTGCTCGTCCTCCGCGACATCACGGCGGCGGTGCGGCTCGAAGAGGAGCGCGAGAAGGCCTCGAAGCTGGAGTCGCTCGGCACGCTGGCCGGCGGCATCGCGCACGACTTCAACAACATCATGACCGCCATCGTCGGCAACCTGTCGCTCGTGAGCATGGGGGCCGAGCTCGACCCCCACACGGCGCGGCGCCTGATGGAGGCGGAGCGAGCGTGCCACCGCGCCAAGTCGCTGACGCAGCAGCTGCTCACCTTCTCGAAGGGCGGCGCCCCGGTAAAGTCCGTCGTGACGCTGCCGACAATTCTCGAGGACGCTGCGACGTTCGCGCTGCGCGGATCGAACGTGCGGTGCGAATGCACCATCGACGAGCGGCTGTGGCCGGTGGAGGCCGACACGGGCCAGCTGACGCAGGCCATCAACAACATCGTGCTCAACGCGAAGCAGGCAATGCCCGCCGGCGGCGTCGTCCAGCTGTCCGCAACCAACGCCACCTTGGCCGTGGGCGACGCGCCCGGCCACCTCACAGAGGGTGACTACGTGCGAATCCTCATCTCGGATCGCGGCACCGGCATCCCCGCGCACCTGCTGCCGAAGGTGTTCGACCCCTACTTCACGACCAAGCGGCAGGCGAGTGGCCTGGGTCTTGCAACCAGCTACTCCATCGTGCGGAACCACGGGGGGCGTATCTCGATTGACTCGAAGGTCGGCGTGGGCACGACGGTGGAGATCCTGCTGCCGCGCACCACGCGCCAGCCGCGCGCCGTCGCGCCGCCGCCGCGCGAGGCCCGCGCCGTCACGCGCGCCCGCGTGCTCGTGATGGACGATGAGGATGCCGTGCGCGAGCTGCTGGGGGAGATGCTCTCCTGCCTCGGCTACGACGCCACCCTGACGTGCGACGGCGACCAGGCCATCACAGCCGCTGCCAGGGCCCTCGGCGAGCAGAAGCCGTTCGACGCCGCCATCATGGACCTCACCATTCCGGGAGGAATGGGCGGCAAGGAAGCCATCCTGAAGCTGCGCCAGATTCAACCGACCGTGCGCGCCATCGTGTCGAGCGGCTACGCCGACGACCCGGTGATGGCCGACTTCGAGTCCTACGGCTTCGACGGCGTCGTCACCAAGCCGTACACCATCAAGGACCTGGGGCGCGCGCTCGAGACGCTGCTGGCGGAGCGGGCGGCGTAGGGGGGGCTTCGGGGCTTCAGGCTTCGGGCTTCGGGCTTCGGGCTTCAGAGTTCGATCGCATACCGCTCGCGCAGCACGCGCAGGTGGTGGGCCAGGTGGCCCGCCGTGATGAACACCAGCGCCCGCGTCGTCGCGGGGCCGTTGTTCACCGTGCCGCGCCTCAGGAGCATCTCGTCCTCGAGCGACCGCACCAGCGCCAGCGTCGACCGCCTCACCGCCAGCAGCTCCGCCGCCAGCTCCGCGATCGGCCGCCGATCCGCATTCGAGCGCCGGGCCATCAGCCCTTCGTCGAAGCCGGGGAGCGGCGTCTCGTCGCCCCGGGACACCCGCAACAGGCGATAGGAGAAGACGCGTTCGGAGTCGATCAGGTGGCCCACCACCTCTCGCGTGGACCACTTGCCCTCGGCGTAGCGGAACGCGGCCTGCTCGGGCGTCAGGCGCGAGAGCGCCTCAATGGCCGGCACCTGCCGCTCGAGAGCCACCAGCCCGTCGGCCTCGTCGGCCAGCGCGTCGAGGTAGCCCTGGTAGAACTCGAGGTACTCGCCTTGTTCCGGTCGGGTGATGCGCACCATGGCCCGATCGTACCCCATGGGCGGTGCGCGGAACCGCACACCCCCCGCACACCGCCGCTCAGGTCGTTCAGGTCCAGCGCCACGAGACCGTTAGCCGACAATCGGTGTCGGCGCGCCGACCGCACCGTGTGCGGTGCGGGACCACGGACCGGATCGGTGGACGGCCGGTTTGGCGCCTGTAAGTGTCGCTGTTGTCATGTGTTGGCCCCAACATGGCCCCAAATGCACCCGTTGGCCTGCGGATTGCTGGATGGTCGGCCACATGGTTCCCATCTCCAGAATCGCCGTCGCCGCCGTCGCCGGCTGTCTGGTCGTCGGAGTCGCGATGTCGGCCGCGCATGCCGGCCCCAGGTCGAAGGATCGAACGAAGCTCTCCAGGGCGCTCAATACGGATCTCGCGCTCGAAGCGCGACTGGCGAAGGGCAGCGGCGCGCGCATTCCGGTAATCGTGACCGCCGAGCCGGGCCGCGAGCTGGTGCTCGACGCCACTCTGGGCCGGCTCCGCGTCAAGGAAGCACGGGCCCTTCTCCAGGCGGGGGCGCGCGTCGCGTGGTTGACGCCTGACGAAATCGCCGAGCTGGGCGAGAGCGGCGCCGCAAGCGGCATCTCGCTCGACGCCGCGGTTCATGCGACCCAAGCCAGGGCTCGGAGCAGGGTCTCGCAGCGGTTCCCCCTGAAGGCTCCGGGCTCGGCCCTGAGAGGCACCACCCAGGTGCCGCCCACGGCGCTCGGCACCGGCGTCGGCGTCGCCATCGTCGATTCCGGGCTGTCGCCCATCGCGGGCCTGCGGGAGCGCATTACCGCGTTCTACGACTTCACGACCGGCGTCCCGGTCGCTCGGACTCCGCTCGACCCCTACGGCCACGGCACGCACGTCGCGGGCATCATCGGCGGCGTGCTGGGCGACGGCGTCGCGGGTGTCGCCCCGGGCGTCCGGTTCATCGGCCTCCGCGTGCTCGACAACAAGGGCGCCGGCGCGACGAGCCACGTGATTGCCGCGCTCGACTTCGCCGTCCAGCACCGCCACGCCCTGGGCATCCAGATCATCAACCTCTCGCTCGGCCGTCCGATCACCGAAAGCGCGGCCACCGACCCGCTGGTTCGCGCCGTCGAGCGCGCGGTGCGGGCGGGCATCGTGGTCGTCACGTCTGCCGGCAACATGGGCACCAACCCGGCGACGGGGCAGGTGGGCTACGCGGGCATCTACTCGCCCGGCAACGCCCCGTCGGCCATTACCGTTGGCGCCGCCACGGGCGGCGAGACGGCCACGCGCGGCGACGACCGCGTGGCGGCGTTCAGCTCGCGCGGGCCGACCTGGTACGACGGCCTCTCGAAGCCCGACCTGGTTGCGCCCGGCGTCGGCGTCGTGTCGGCGATGGCGCCGTTCTCAACGCTGGCATCGCACAACGAGCTCAAGGTGAAGGGCAAGTACGGCACCTATCTCAAGCTGAGCGGCACCAGCATGGCCACCCCGGTGGTCACGGGGGTCGTCGCGCTCATCCTCGAGGCGTCCGCCGCCGCGTGTCCGGCGCGCGCCTGCCCCCCGCTCACGCCGGCGGCGGTCAAGGCGCTTCTGCAGTACACGGCCACGCCGCTCGTGGACAACGCGGGCGTCGAGTACGACGCCTTGACCCAGGGCGCCGGCGAGGTCAACGCCGCGGGCGCCATTGCACTGGCGCAGAACATCGACACGCGGATGCCGGTCGGCTCCGCGTGGCTGCGCACTGGCTTCGACCCGTGGACCAACGCCGCCGGCGAGCAGTGGGAGTGGTCGCAGGCCATCATCTGGAACAACCGGCTCGTGGGTGGTGGCGTCATCGAGCGGAACCACCCAGCCTGGGCGAACACCGTTGTCTGGGGCACCGACGACTCCATCGTGTGGGGCACGGATCTCGACACGATCGTGTGGGGCACCAACGTCGTGTGGGACGACACGGTCGTCTGGGGCACCACCATCGTGTGGGGTACCGGGCTGTTCGACCTCGACACCATCGTCTGGGGCACGCTCGACCTCGGGACGGTTGTGTGGGGCATGAGCGGCGACGGCCCCGACGCCGGGCGCTGAGGAGCCCGCGCGGCGCGAAGCGACAGCCTGCCGACCTCAAAGGTCGGCGAGCCGACATCGTTTCGAGCATTTCCTCGCCGAACTGCACGGTTCTTCACGGCGGCCATCCCGGCTAAGTGTCTGAGTTGTCAGGTCATGGGCGCTCAGGGGCGTCTGGCGGCGGCCGTGGCGTACCGCTTGCGTTCGAGCGCGGCGCCATGACGCGCCGCCTTCCCGTTCTCGTCCTCGCCTTCGTGCTGCTCGCGGCCGCCCTCGCCGCCGCACCTGCTGTGGCGTTCGCTGAAAGGGGGCCGAATCGAGCCGGCAAGGCCGCCCGGGCTGACAAGGCCGTTCGCGCGTTGGCCGCGACCGAGCGGGGCCGCATCCCGGTCATCGTCCGAGCCAAGGCGGGCCATGAGGGTCGGCTGACCGACCGCCTGGCGCGCCGGGGCGTGCGCGCGCGCAAGCACCTGCCGCAGGCCGGGGCGGTCGTGGCGTGGCTGAGCGCCGCCGAGCTGAGGGCGCTCGAGCATGACGGGGCCATTGACGGCTTCTCCCTGGACGCCGAGATCCGTCCGACGGCGGTCGATCTGACCACCGCGCTCTCGACCTCCTCGCTGCGCGCCGTCGTGGCCGCGCCGGCCACGGCCTCGGGCGCCAATGTCGGCGTCGCGGTCATCGATTCCGGCATCGCGCCGCTTCCGGGCCTGGTCGAGCGCATCACGGCCTTCTACGACTTCACCTCCGGCGCGGCCGTGCCGGCTGTT
This sequence comes from Acidobacteriota bacterium, assembly GCA_040754955.1. Taxonomy (GTDB): domain Bacteria; phylum Acidobacteriota; class Vicinamibacteria; order Vicinamibacterales; family UBA2999; genus JBFMCA01. The sequence goes on from JBFMCA010000022.1 coordinate 13,935, forward strand.
CCGATCGACGGCTACGGGCACGGCACCCACGTGGCCGGCATCGCCGCGGGCCTCTTCGACGACGGCGTCTCGGGTCTTGCCCCGGCGGCCCGCCTCATCGGGCTGCGCGTGCTGGACAACGCGGGCGGCGGCGTCACGAGCAACGTCATCCAGGCCATCGACTTCGCCGTCGCCAACCGGGTGGGGCTCGGCATCGACGTCATCAACCTCTCGCTGGGCCACCCCATCTACGAGAATGCGGCTACCGATCCGCTGGTGCTCGCGGTCGAGCGCGCGGTGCGCGCCGGCATCGTCGTGGTCGTCTCGGCCGGCAACGTCGGCAAGAACCCGCAGACCGGGGTCGTCGGCTACGGCGGCATCACGTCCCCGGGTAACGCGCCCTCGGCGATTACGGTGGGCGCCTCGACGGGCGGCGACACCGTGACGCGGACCGACGACCGCATTGCCGACTTCAGCTCGCGCGGGCCCACGTGGTTCAACGGCGGCGCCAAGCCCGACGTGGTGGCGCCCGGGACGGGCATCGTGTCCGCGCTCGCGCCGGGGTCGGTGCTGGGCGGTCATGCCCAGCTCCAGGTCGTCAAGCCCTCGGGGTCGTTTCTCCGCTTGAGCGGCACCAGCATGGCGGCGCCGGTCGTGAGCGGCGTCGTGGCGCTCATGATCGAGCGGTCGCGCGCGGCATGTCCGCTGCTCACCACCTGCCCGGAGCTCTCGCCCAAGGCCGTGAAGGCCATTCTCCAGTACACGGCGACGCCGCTGGTCGACGATGCGGGCGCCGCGTACGGTCCGCTCGTGCAGGGGCGCGGTGAGGTCGACGCCGCGGCCGCCGTGTCCGTGGCGGCGGCGATCGACACGCGCATCTCTTCCGGCCAGGTCTGGCTGACGGCGGCGCTGGCCGGCCAGACGTTAGTGAGCGGCGAAACGTGGGCGTGGTCCGAGGGCATCATCTGGGGCCACCAGGTCGTCACCGGCAACGTCATCGGCGCGAACAGAACGGCGTGGTCGGCTTCCGTCGTCTGGGGGACATCGACGGATCTCGACTCGATCGTCTGGGGCACGACCATTCCCTACGACTCCATCGTCTGGGGCACGTCGGACACGATCGTATGGGGCACGAGCGTCGTCTGGGACGACACCATCGTGTGGGGCACGTCGATTGTGTGGGGCACGTCGGTCGTCGGCATGAGCGACGGCGACACGATCGTCTGGGGCACGTCGGACTTCGACAGCATCGTCTGGGGCACGGCCGACGTCGCGGCCATGAGCATCCAGTACTGACGCCTCACGTCCGGCTTCCTTCCTCGACCCATCATGGTGGCCGAGCTCATCGACGACTTGCGGCTCCCGGCGAGGCTCTATGTCCTCGGCGTCATCGCCGCCGGCGCCGTGGCGCTCGTCACTGGCGGCGCGCCGCGAATCGCGAGTCCGGCCATCTTCACCGCCATGCTGGGCGCTGTGATGGCGGCGGGCATCTGGAAGGCGGCGCTGCCGCTTCCACCCGCACGGTCCGGCATGACCGTGTCCATGTCGTACGTCGTCTTCCTGGCTGCCCTCCTGCTGCTCGACCGCGCCGACGCCCTGCTGCTGGCCGTGGCGGGCGCCTGGGTTCAGTGCGAGTACCGGCCGCAGGTGCGCTATCCGGTGTACCGCACGGTCTTCAGCGTCGCCAGCATCGTCCTGGCGCTCTGGGCGAGCGGCCAGGTGCTGGACGCGTGGACCGTGGCGCCGTCGGCTGGCTTCGGCGCGCTGGCCGTGCCGGCGGTGACGGCTGGCGTGGCCTTCTTCCTCGTGAACAGCGTCCTCGTCGGACTGGCCGTGTCGCTGGCCACCGCTGCGCCCTTTGTCGCGCTCTGGTGGCGCGGCATGGCATTCACGGCGCCGGCGTATCTCCTCGGCGCGGTCGCCGCCGCCGGCGTGGCCACGCTCCTCGGCACCTGAGTCGCGGCGCGCGTCTGTCCGTCCCTTGGTGCGCGTCTCCTGCCAGCGTGCGCGTCTCCGCGTGCGCCAGCGCACACCGCACGCGCCCGAACGCGCGCGATCGCACACATCAATGGAACTCAGCAGACGGCCCGAATCGGCTAAGTGTCTCAGTTGTCAGGTCATGCGCCCTCACAGTCCCTCAGCGACAGTACTGGCGTACCCCTTGCCAACGAGAACGTCGCTATGACCTCACGCCCTCGCATCATTGCGCTCTCACTCCTCCTTGCAGCCGGACTCGCCCTGCCAATGGAGGTTCTCGCGGCGTCCCGTCAGACCCGCGTCGAAAAAGTCCAACGGGCCGACGTCGCGGTGAGAAAGCACGTCCGCGACAACGGCTCGCGCCTGCCCGTCATCGTCAAGGCGCGGCCGGGCCACGAGCTGCGTCTCTCGCAGCGCATGAAGCACCGCAAGCTGCGCCTCGGACGCAAGCTGGGCGACGGCCGCCAGCTCGCGCTGCTGAACGGCGACGAGATGGCGATGCTCGAGGCCGACGGGCTGATCGAGCGGATCTCGTACGACGCGCCGGTCCGGTCGATGGCGCTGCCGGACGCGACGACGGCGCAGGCCGCCTCCGTGCTGCGCGCGGCGGTGGCAGCGCCCTCCGCCTACCGGGGCACGGGCGTCGGCGTCGGCATCATCGACTCGGGCATCGCGCCCATCGAGGGCCTGGTCGAGCGCATCACGGCCTTCTACGACTTCACCACCGGCGTCCCGCTGGCGACGATGCCGGTGGATGGCTACGGCCATGGCACGCACGTGGCCGGCATCGTGGGTGGGCTGCTCCACGATGACACGACTGGCATCGCGCCCGGGGTCCACTTCATCGGCCTCCGGGTGCTCGACAGCACCGGCGGCGGCGTGACGAGCAACGTCATCCAGGCGCTCGACTTCGCGGTGGCCAACAGGGCGGCGCTCGGCATCGACGTGCTGAACCTCTCGCTCGGCCGCCCCGTCTACGAGAGCGCGGCGACCGACCCGCTGGTGCTCGCCGTGGAGCGCGCCGTGCGCGCCGGCATCGTCGTCGTCGTCTCGGCCGGCAACGTGGGCAAGAACCCGCAGACGGGCGTCGTGGGCTACGGCGGCATCACGTCACCGGGCAACTCGCCGTCGGCCATCACCGTCGGCGCGTCCACGGCCGCGGACACGGCGACGCGGCTCGACGACCGCGTCAGCGACTTCAGCTCGCGGGGTCCCACGTGGTACGACGGCGCCGCAAAGCCGGACATCGTCGCGCCGGGTGCCGGCATCGTGTCGGCGCGGGCGCCGCTGTCGGTCCTCGACACCTACACCGCGCTGCAGGTGGTCAAGCTCGGCGGAACCTATCTTCGCCTCAGCGGCACCAGCATGGCGGCCCCCGTGGCGGCAGGCGTCGCCGCGCTTATGATCGAGGCGTCGCGTGCCGCGTGCCCGGTGGCCGGCACGTGCCCGCCGATCAGCCCGAAGACGGTGAAGGCGGTCATGCAGTACACCGCGACACCGTTGAAGGATGCGTACGGGCTCGACTACAACCCGCTGGTGCAGGGCCGTGGCGAGGTCAACGCGGCCGCCGCGGTCTCGGTGGCCGCATCCATCGACACGCGGATGTCCGTCGGCCAGCCGTGGCTGACGACGTCGCTCGCCGGCCAGACCACCGTGGGCCTCGAGACCTGGGCCTGGTCGAACGGCATCATCTGGGGCAACACGGTGCTCGAGGGCGACCTGCTCCTCTCGAACCAGTCGGCCTGGGATGACACCATCGTCTGGGGCACCTCCACCGATCTCGACACCATCGTGTGGGGCACGTCGCTCGAGTTCGACACCATCGTCTGGGGCACGTCGGTAGACACCATCGTCTGGGGCACCAACGTCGTCTGGGACGACACCATCGTCTGGGGCACCACGATCGTCTGGGGTACGTCCATCGTCGGCACGAGCGACGGCGACACGATCGTCTGGGGCACGACGGACTTCGACTCCGACACCATCGTCTGGGGTACGACCGATTTCGATACGATCGTCTGGGGCACCTCCGTCGGCGTCGTCTCTACGATGTACTGAGGCCGTCAATCGAGTCACCATTCGAGGTCAGCCATGCTGGCGCGAATCATGACAGACTTGCGGCGCTCCGCCAGGCTCTACGTCGGCGGGGTGATCGCAGGCGGAGCGTGGGCGCTCGTCGCATCGCTGCCCCCGCGCGTCACCGAGCCGGTGCTCTTCCCGGTGCTGCTCGCGACGGCGGTCGCGGCTGCAGCCTGGAAGACGAGCCTGCCGCTGACGCGGACGGGGACCACCATCTCGATGTCGTACGTGGTGTTCCTCGTGGGCGCCATCGTCCTCGGCCGGTTCGAGGCGCTGGCCATCGGCGCGGCGGGCGCCTGGGTGCAGTGTGAGTACCGTCCCCAGGTGCGCTACCCCATCTACCGCACGGTCTTCAGTGCGGCAACCGTCGTCCTGGCCGTCGCGGCCAGCGGCGCGGTCCTCGACCTCATGGTCGGCGAGCCCGTCGCCTCGTTTCCCGAGCTCATCCCCCCGGTGCTCGTCGCCGGCGCCGCGTTCTTCGTGGTCAACAGCGGGCTGGTGGCCGTGGCCATCCGGCTCGCGACCGGACAGCCGCTAACCGAGGCCTGGGTCACGAGCATGACCTGGAGTGTGCCGGCCTACCTGGTGGGCGCCGCCATCGCGGCCGCATGTGCCGCACTGGTGGCGACCCACTGGCTGGTGGCCGCCTCGCTCCTGTTGCCGGCCTACGCCGGCTATGCCATCACCCAGGTCCAAGCCGCCAGGCTGCGGAGGGCGGCTTGATGGGAATGGAGAAGGGCGAATGACGAATGGCGAAGGGAAGCTTCGCTATTCGCCATTCGTCATTCGTCATTCTCCCCTGCCAGCATCCTGCTCACCTTCTCCAGCGCCCTGACCCCCGTCACGTCCGACTCGAGCTGCGGCACCGCGATGCGGTCGAGATCCGGGAAGCGGCGATCGATCTCGTCCAGGTAGACGCGCTGCTGGCGCACGCGGGCCAGCAGGAACCTATCGGTGGTCGTCTCGGGGAGGAGGCGATTGACGATGAGGCCGCCGACCTTGACGCCGGCGCCGGCGAGCTGATCGGCGGCGCGGCGGGTCTCCTCGATCGGCAGGCGCTCGGGAATGAGGACGAGGACGAACGCGGTCGTGCGGCCGCCGATGAGCCGAGCGCGCAGCTCGCGGAGCCGCTCGAGGCGCGCCGCCAGCGACAGCAGGATGGGATCGGTCTTGTCGTCCTGCTCGATGCCCAGCATCGCCCGCCTCGAGCGCGACAGCGCGCGGATCCACGACTCCATCAGCTCGGGCATCCGGACCAGGCGCAGCGTGTGGCCGGTCGGCGCGGTGTCGAAGATCACGAGATCGAACCGCGGGTCCTCGCCGCGGATGAGCGCGCCCATGCGATCGAAGAGCGCCGCTTCCTCGGCGCCCGGCATGCTGGCCGCGAGGTCGATCTGACGGCTGGCCTCCTTGAGGATCGTGTGGCCGAAGAGCCTTCCGATGTGCTCCTTGACGCCGGCCACGTAGCGCGCGGACTCCGCCGCGCCGTCGATCTCCATGGCGTGCAGGCCGGCGGCCACCTCCACCGGCTCGGGCCCCACCGGCCGCTCGAAGATGTCCGACGTGTTGTGCGCCGGATCGGTGGACACGAGGAGCACCCGCCGCCCCAGGCGCGCGGCGCCAAGCGCCGTGGCCGACGCGCAGGTCGTCTTGCCCACGCCGCCCTTCCCGCCGAAGAAGAGCACCTGCTTGTCGACGAGGCGCCTGATCACGTCAGCAGCACGGCAGGTCGCCGATGGGCGAGCGGTCCATGCCCATGCGCCGGTGCCAGAGGTGGAACTGGTCCAGCAGGTACGGGTACACGTCGAGCAGGTAGTGCGTCGCGGGGTTGGGCAGGCCAACGACCTCGAGGTAGCAGAGCAACAGGAAGAGGTCGTTCAGCTCGTTGGCCTGCTGGCGAAGCTCGCGCTCGTAGCGGCCGTACGCCATCCCGTGCAGGACGTCGCGGAGCGTCTCCCGGAGACCCACGCGTGGATCATACCTCGCGGCCCGCGGTGGAACGCCCGGCGAGCGCCGGGACCGGCCGGGCCCGATTTGCGGCCGGCTGCTACATGTTCAGCCAGTAGGCGAGCTTCACCAGGAAGACGTTGTGGGCAGGCGCGCCGAAGGCGCCGCCGAAGTCGCGGCCCGGCCGGAAGTCGCCGAAGCGCTCCTGGTCCTGACGGCCCTGCTGCCACACCAGGAACAGCGTGGAGCCCGGGCGGTACTCCCAGCGCAGCACGTTCGTCGTGCGGAACGATCGGTAGTTGAAATCGGGATTGCCCTGGTAGGCGACCGCGGCGAAGCGATCCGCGAACGCCGGCGCGCGCCCGTTGACCACTTCGCGGAAGTCGGCGTAGCGGCCGGCCGAGACGAACGGCTCGGCCCACGTCTGAATCGACAGGTTCGGCGTGAGCGTGTAGTTGACGCGCACGGTCACCGCCGCCGTCGTCTGGTCGAGCGCGCCGAACACGTAGCGCGTCCGGCCGTCGGCCTGGACGTTCTCCACCCACTGCGCCGGATCGTCGTTCAGGCTGTAGCGGAGGCCCACGTTGACCGACACGGCGGCCGTGGGCCGCCAGTTGGTCCAGACGTTGAAGCTGTTCTGCGACCCCCCTTCGCGGTCGCGCCCGTGGTAGCCGTTGTAGCTGAACGACAGCGCCTTCCGGTTGTCGGTGTTCGCGTAGTACCAGAGGCCCAGGTTGGCGGCGCCGAGCACGGCCGGTCCGCCCCGCGTGACGCGGTCGCGGAGCGGGGCCGCGTTGACGTTGATGCCGAACCCGTTGCTGTAGTAGTTGGCCCACGTGAAGTGCATGTTCACGTTGCCGCCGCTGAACAACCGGTCGCCGTCGAAGTTCCAGCCGGCCCACTGGTTGATGTTGACGGTCCACTGCCGCATGAAGCGGCCCGGCACGTTGTCGCGCCACTGGAACCAGTTGCTCACCATCCGCTCGTCGGCGCGGCGCTGAAAGCCCAGGTCGTTCATGTCGAAGCCGGGGCTCTTGTAGCCCAGGTAGCTGTTGAACCGGGTCTTCTCGCCGCCGATCTTGCCGAACGCGACGGCGCCGGCGTGTCCCGAGAGCGACGTGGCCTCCGGATCGAGCGCCACGTGATCCGCGTCCGGCCGCTGGAACGCGTGCACCGTGTTCCGCTGCAGGCGCAGGATGGCGCCTTCGCTTCCCTGCACCCGGCTGCCGGCCCAGAAGCCGGAGATGTTGAAGCGCGAACTCAACCGGATGTCGTAGTCGACGCCCCCCGTGTAGGCCGCCTCGGGCAGGAACGCCACCGCGTCGGTAATCTGGCGGCTGGTCGTGGTGAGCATCACACCGATGTTCGACTGGTTGGCGAACTCCCGGCGCGCCCGCATCACCGAGTAGGCCGTGAAGGGCTCCACCGTCTGCGTGCGCCCCAGCGCGCCGCCGGTGATGGACGACTGCTCCTCGGCGGTGAGCGCCGTCAGCGCGCCCAGCGAAAACCGCCCCACGCGCCCGGTCAGCTTCGCCGCGCCCAGGATGGTCGCCGCTTCCGGCGTCACCGCCCGCTCGCCCTCGCCGGTCTGAGCCGCCCCCTGCGGCGCGCGCCCCACGCGCCGCGAGTAGAACAGGCCCGTGCACTGCCCGTCGTTGCAGTCCATGTTGAACTGGAAGATGCCGGATCCCTCGACGAAGAACGGCCGCCGCTCCTGGAAGAACGTCTCGAACGCGTCGAGGTTGACAACCGCCGGGTCGGCCTCCACCTGGCCGAAGTCGGGGTTCACCGTGGCCGTGAGCGTGAGTCCGGGACGCACGGCGTACTTCATGTCGAGGCCGACGGTGCCCGCGGGCCGGACGGTGTCGAGCTGCGGGAACGTCGGATCGGCGGGTCTGGTGGACACGCGGCCGAGCGTGTACGGCAGTAGCTCGAACCGCTTCGGCGAGCCCGATCGGCGCAGCCCATGGACCTCCGCAAACTGCGACACGAACCCGTTGGCGTTGCGCGACAGCAGCGGCCACGTGCTGGTCTCCGCCAGCCGCCCGATTTCGCGAATCACCGCGAAGCCGACCGACCCCTCGTCGCTCTGGTTGAAGCGGAGCTGCGAGAAGGGGATGCGGAACTCCGCCGTCCACCCCTCCCGCGTCCGCGCGACGGCCACATCCCAGACGGCATCCCACGAGTCGTCGCTGTTGCCGTCGTTGAAGTAGTACCGATCGAGCTTCACGCCGGCCGGGTTCACGGCGAACTCGTACGCCGATCGCCGGTCGAAGTACGAGTCGATGACGACCTTGACCCAGTCCGACGGCGACCGCTGATCGCGGCGCGTCAGGATGCCCACGATGCGCTCGGGCTCCGTGTCGTGCGCCGTCACGCCGACGTAGATCGCCGACGCATCGAACGCGATGCGGGCCTCCGTCCGCTGCGACGGCGACGCGCCTTCCGCCGGCTCGCGCTGGACGAACTCGCCGATCACCGACGCCGTTTCCCACACCCGTTCGTCGAGCCGGCCGTTGATGACGATGGGCTCGCTGGCCGGGACGGCCTGGACGTCGATCACAGGCCGACTCGGCGGCTCGGCCGCCGACGCGGGGCCCGGAACGAGACAGGCCAGGACGGCCAGACACAGGGCGGGCCCTGAGCGAGCGAAGCGAGTCGAAGGGGCGTGCCCTGAGCGAGCGAAGCGAGTCGAAGGGGGAGTCGAAGGGGCCATGCTCACGGAGTAGACGGATCTCGCCGGTGGTTGGTTGGCACCCCGTGGGTCTGGCGGGGACGGACCGCGTGGCGGCCGCGGGCGGTCAGCGCCCCAGCCAGGCCGCCAGCCGCGCCCTGTGTAGGTCGGTCGCCGCCGGCGCCGGCTCGAGCCGCCACGGACGGCCCGGATCGGTTCCGAGCGTGACGTCCAGCGTGACCAGCCGGTCGCGCCGCGCCACCAGCAGCCGCACGCGATCGCCGCTGCGATACTGCTCCAGCCGCGCGGCGAGCCCGTCGGCGTGCACGCGCACATCGTCGACGGCCAGAATCTCGTCGTCCACGTTCAACCCGGCCGCAAACGCCGGCGTCCCGCGCCGCACCGAGGTGACGAGAAGCCGCCCGCCGTCTGCGCGCGTGCCGGCGCCCAGCCACGCCCGCGCGCTCTTCGGATCCACCGGCCGGAAGCGGAGCCCGAACCACTCGAGCGCCTCGCCGTAGTCCAGCTCGCCCGTCGTCTCCACGGCGTGGTGAAACCAGGCCTTCAGGTCCGCGCCCGCCGTCTCGCTCAACGTCGCGACGAGCTCCTCCGGGGTGAAGCCCCTTGCGCCCGAGTACCGCTCGTAGAGGAGCCGCATTCCATCGTCGAGCGACCGCTGGCCGCCGGTCGCGGCGCGGATCTTCGCGTCGAGCAGGAAGGCGATGACCGCGCCCTTCGGGTAGTAGTTGACCGTGGTGTTCGACGTGTTCTCGTCGGGCCGGTACTGCTTGATCCAGGTGTCGTACGACGCCTGCCCGACGGCGGTTACCAGCCGTCCGGGCGTCGTCTGCACGGCCTCGATGTGGCCCGACAGCTCGTCGAGGAACTCGTCGCGCGACGAGAGCTCCGCGCGGTGAACGACGAGGCCCGCGTAGTAGTCGGTGAAGCCCTCCGCCATCCAGAGGCTGCGGGTGTAGACCTCGTTCTCGTAGTCGAAGGGCCCGAGCTCCACCGGCCGCAGGCGCTTCACGTTCCAGTTGTGGAAGTACTCGTGGGCCACGAGGCTCAGCCAGTTCAGGTACGCCCGGCGCGAGCGCGTCGTGAACCGGCCGGTCATGAGCATCGTGGAGTTCTTGTGCTCGAGCCCGCCGCCCGCGTCGGTGACAAGGGTCTGGAAGTAGTAGCGGGGATACTCGAAGCGGTTGCCGAAGACGCGGGCCGACGCCTCGACGATCTGCTTCGTGTCCGCAGCGTTTCTGTCCGCGTCGAACAGGCTCGGGTCGCCTTCGAGCACGATCACGTGCGGCTTGCCGCCCACCTCGAACCGGCGCAGCACCGGGTTGCCGAGAATCATCGGGCTGTCCACCACGGTGTCGAAGTCGGGTGCGCGGAACGTGTGGGGCGATCCGGCCACGGGGTCGAGCGGCGTGGCCACCGTCGTCCAGCCCGCCGGCAGCTCGACGCGAATCTCGTGCGGACGCGCCGCCGGCTCGACCAAGGTGAGAAAGGTGGGCGCCCCGTTCAGCATGGCGAAGCCGGCCTCAATCCAGTTGGTCCGCACGGTCATCTCGCGGCCGTAGACGCGGTAGTGCACGGTGACGGCCGGCGCGCCGCCGGTGTCGATGCGCCAGCGGTTCTTCCGCGACTTCGCCACCGCGCGTGGAGCGCCGTCGGACCCCTTGGCCGTAAACGCCTCGACGTGCCGCTCGTATTCACGAATGAGGTACGACCCCGGCGTCCAGACGGCCATGTACAACTCCACGCTCGGCTGGCGCCCTGTCGGCACAACGGTTTCCACCTCCACGTAGTGCGTGTGCGGCGCCGGAAACCGCAGCGTGTGGCGGATCGGTTCGGGTGACTGCGCGACGAGCGGCGTCTGAACGAGCGCGCCGAGGGCGGCCGTGATGAGAGCGAGCGTGCGAAGCACCATGGGGCCTATTGTACGGCGTGAAGGTGTGGAGGCTCGGGGACTTGGAGGGCTGGAGGCGATGAGGGTTGCCGCGCTCGTAGTCGCCATCGTGGTCGCTGCTGGGGTTGCCCCCGAGCTGCGCGGGCAGGACCCCGCCGATCAGGCCGTCGAGCAGTTCCTGCAGCAGATGCGCGGCCGCTGGCGCGATATGAACGTGCCGGAGGCCGACGGACGCATCCTGCACGATCTGATCGTGCAGAACGGCTTCACGCGCGCGCTCGAGATCGGCACCTCCACCGGCCACTCGGGTGTCTGGATCGGCTGGGCGCTCCGCAAGACCGGCGGCCGCCTCATCACGCTCGAGATCGACGAGCGGCGGCACCGCGAGGCGCTGGCCAACTTCAAGGCCGCCGGCGTCAGCGCGCACATCGACGCGCGCCTCGGCGACGCGCATCGCCTGGTCGTCGAGCTCCCTGGGCCCTTCGACTTCGTGTTCATCGACGCCGATAAGGACTGGTACACCAACTACGCCCGGGCCGTCATCCCCAAGCTCACGCCAAACGGCTGCATCGTCGGCCACAACGTCTCGGGATCCGGCGGTCGCGGACGCCGCGGCATGGGCGGCACCGACGAGTACTACGCCTACATGCGCTCCCTTCCCGCCTTCGACACCTACATCCACCCGCAGGGCCGCAACGGCGTCGCCGTCAGCTGCCGGAAGCAGTAGCCCTCCACCCCTCCAGGCCTCCAAGCCTCCACCCCTCCACCCCTCCACGCCTCCACCCCTCCACCCCTCCGAGCCTCCACTACAATCCTCCCGTGACCGACCACAAGGCCGTCGGCCTGCTCTACGGCGTGACGGCGCTCGTGTTCCTGCTCGTCGGCTTCCTGCTCATGCTGGTCATGCGATGGCAGCTCGCGTGGCCGACGACCCCGCTGCCTCCGGCCATCGCGGCCTGGATGGGCGAAGCGAACGCGCCCGGCGGCTATGTGCTGCCCGAGTTCTACAACCAGCTCGTCGCCATGCACGGCTCGGTCATGATCTTCCTGGCGGTCGTCCCGCTGGCGGCCGGCGCCTTTGGCAACTACCTGGTGCCGCTGCAGATCGGCGCGCCCGACATGGCGTTTCCGCGCCTCAACGCGGCGAGCTACTGGCTGTACCTCGCCGGCGGCCTTGTCATGCTCGCGAGCTTCTTCGTGCCCGGGGGCGCCGCCAACTCGGGCTGGACGTCGTATCCGCCGCTGGCGGTGCTCGCCACGCGCGGCCAGGACTTCTGGCTGGCCGGCATCTTCCTGGTCGGCGTCTCCTCCACGCTCAACGCCATCAACGTGCTCGCCACCGTGGTCGGCCTGCGCGCGCCGGGACTCACGCTCATGCGCCTGCCGTTCTTCGTGTGGGCGCAGACCATCACGGCGCTGCTGCTTCTCCTGGCGTTCCCGTCGCTCCAGGCGGCCGCCGTCTTCCAGTTGATGGACCGTCTCGCCGGCACCAGCTTCTTCCTCCCGACCGGCCTCATCGTCGGCGGCGTGCCTCTCGAGGGCTTCTCCGGCGGCGGGAGCCCGCTGCTCTGGCAGCACCTGTTCTGGTTCCTGGCGCACCCCGAGGTCTACGTCCTCATCCTCCCGGCCTTCGGCATCGCGGCCGAGGTGCTCACGGCCAACACGCGGAGGCCCCTGTGGGGTTACCGGGCAATGGTCGCGTCGGTCGTCTTCATGGGCGGCATGTCGCTCGTCGTGTGGGCCCACCACATGTTCCTCACCGGCATGGGCGTGGTGCTGAGCACGTTCTTCCAGGTGACGACGATGATCATCTCCATCCCGTCGGTGGTGCTCATCACGACCCTCATCCTGACGCTGTGGGGCGGGTCCATCCGCTTCACGGTCCCCATGCTGTTCGCGCTGGCGTTCATCCCCATGTTCGGCATCGGCGGCCTCACGGGCCTTCCCCTGGGGCTGGCCGCGAGCGACGTCGCGCTGCACGACACCTACTACGTCGTCGGCCACTTCCACTACCTGGTGGCGCCCGGCACGCTCTTCGCCATCTTCGCGGGCATCTATCACTGGTTTCCCAAGATCACCGGGCGGCGGACGATCGGCTGGCTGGGCCACGTGCACTTCTGGGGATCGCTCGCCACGATGAACGCGGTGTTCCTCCCGATGTTCGCCATGGGCCTGATGGGGGTGAACCGGCGGCTGTACGACGCGGGCCTGCAGTACGCGCACGCGCAGCCGACGCTCGAGTGGAACGCCTTCATGACGTGGAGCGCCGTGGCTTTGGGCCTCTTCCAGCTCCCGTTCGTCGTGAACCTGGCGGTGTCGCTCAGGCGTGGCGTGCCGGCGGGCGACAACCCCTGGGAGGCCACCACGCTCGAGTGGAGCGCGCCGTCGCCGCCGCCGCATGGCAACTTCGAGCGGACGCCGCAGGTGGCGCGCGGGCCGTACGACTACAGCGTGCCCGGCGAGGCGCGCGACTTCGCCCCGCAGGGACAGCCATGACGACGATCGCCACCCACGCGTCAGCGTCGACGGTCCGGCTCGGCATGTGGCTCTTCCTCGCCTCCGAAGCAATGCTGTTCGGCTCGCTCGTCTCCGGCTACGCGCTCCTGCGCGCGGGCGCCCCCGCCTGGCCGTCGAGCGAGGGCGTCCTGAACCTCTGGCTCGCGCTCGGGCAGACGCTGCTCCTGGCAGCCGCCACGCTCACGTCTCCGCGCGGGCTCGCCTCCACCGCGGTGCGCGGCCGGCTCCTGGCCGGCGGCGCGCTCGCGCTCGTGTTCGTGTGCGTGAAGGTCGTCGAGTACGGCGCCAAGCTCGACGCGAACCTCACGCCGGCCGCCAACCTCCTGCTCGCAAGCTGGTTCACGCTCACCGGCGTCCACGCCGCGCACGTGGCCGGCGGCGCCCTGGCTGCCGCGTGGCTCGCCGGACCAGGCTGGAACGTCGCCGAGGGGCGCCGCTCAGCGCGCCTCGACGCGCTCGGTCTCTACTGGCTCTTCGTCGACGCGGTGTGGCTGGTCCTGCTCGTGGGCTTCTACCTGGTGTAGCCATGTGCCCCCTGTGTCTGACCGGCGACGATGCGGCGCTTCTGACGGGACTCCGCGCGGGAGCGCTCGTGCTCGGCGCCGTCGCCGCGATCGTCATCGGCGTCATCGTCCGGTTCGCGTGGCGACTGTGGCGCGCCGAGACGGGAGCGTCCGCATGACCGTTCCCTACCTCATGGAGTCGGCGTCCGAGCATGCAGCCGCCCTGGACGGCGTGCTCGCGGCCATCCACTGGCACATGCTGGTGCTGGCGCTCGGCTGGGGCGCGCTGTTCCTGTACGCGCTCATCCGCTTTCGTCGGCGCGCGCATCCGGTGGCCGATCACCGTGGGCTGCGCGGACCGTGGCCGGCCCTGGCCATCGCCGCCGTCATCGTCGGCGACGTCGTCGTGCTCGCCGCCAGCGCCCTGCCGGCCTGGATTGCGCGCATCAGCCCGCCTCCGCCGCGGTCCGCGCCGCTCGCGATCCGCGTCATCGGCGAGCAGTTCGCATGGAACGTCCATTATCCCGGGCCGGATGGCGTGTTCGGTCCGACGAGCGCCGCGCGCATCTCGGCGTCGAACCCGCTCGGGATCGACCGCGCCGACCCCCGTGGCCGCGACGATGTGGGAGTGCTCAACGTGCTGGTGTTGCCGGTTGGGCGCACCGTCGTGATCGAGCTCGGCAGCCGCGACGTCGTCCATGCCTTCACGCTGCCGCAGATGCGCGTGAAGCAGGACATGGTCCCGGGCATGACGACGCGGACGTGGTTCACGCCCGTGCGCGAGGGACGGTGGGAGATCGTCTGCTCGCAGCTCTGCGGGTTGGGGCACTACCGCATGAAGGGCGAGTACGCCGCCGTGCCGGATGCCGAGTGGCGCGCCTGGATGGAGAACGAGCAGCGCCTGCTCAGCGCCGCTCGCGATCGACCGTGACGAGGCGCGCGACGATGCGGCCGTCGGCGCCCGTGCGGTAGCGCACCTTCAGGCGGCGGCCGACGTACTTCGAGAGCTGCGCGGCGGGAATGCGGCGCGCGCCGACACGGATGTGGGTCTGCCCGTCGATAATGACGTCGACGACGGGCCCCGCGTCGGAGGCGACACGGAACGTGGAGGCATCGCTCGCCACCGCCCGGAGGAGGCCGAGAATGGAGGGCTCTTCACCCCGCGGCGTCTGGCCGATCATCAGCGCGGCCGACGCCGCCACGGCCAGTGCGAGGGCGAGGGCCAGGACACCGGCCGGCACGATAGACTCCCGGGGGCGAGACAGCAAACGTTGGACCGAAATCAAGACGGATGCCAGCTCAACCATGACAAATGCTCGCCGGAGATCGCCCGTTGAGCGCGCGGACACCCCCTGAACCGGGTCCGCCCGTCCATCCCGCACCACCCCGACCGTGGCCGATTGGCCGGCGGCGGCTGCGGTCGCTGCGGGTCCGGCTGGCGGTGGCCATGACCCTGACGGTGGGGGCCACGGTGGGCGGGGCGGTGTGGCTGTCGCTCCGGGCGGCCCGCGAGGCGCTAGCGGAGGACGTCTTCGCCTCGTCGGTCCGCACCATGGAGTACGCGGTCGACCAGGTGGAGGTCATGCCCGGGCCGCTGTCGATCGACGAGGTGGCACAGGCGTTCCGCGAGATTGAGAGTGCCGCCGCGGAAGTCGAGAGCCTGTCGCTCGTCACGGGCGTGGGCGACGAGCAGCGGGTGGAGGTGGCGACCGGCCAGGTTCCAGGGGAGGTGGCGCTGGGTCTGGCAGAGCAGGCCATGCGCGAGAACCGGGTGGTCGTTCTCGAAGAGGCGGGCGTCGTCCGCGTCGCCGCGCCGGTGCGGCGCGACGGCGTGGTGGCGGCCGCGGTCGTCGCGCGGGCGGACCTGCAGGCGCTCATCAACCTGCAGCAGCGGGCGCTGGCGTCGGTCGGGTGGTTCGCGCTCGTGGCGGCCATCGTGCTCGTGGCCATCGTCGATCTGCTGGGACGGCGGCTCGTCTACGAGCCGATTCAGCAGATGCGCGACACGTTCACAAGGGTCGGCGAGGGCGATCTGACGGCGCGCGCGGCCGTGGCGCGCCCCGACGAGCTCGGCGAGGTCGCGCAGGGCCTCAACGAGATGCTGGCGCGGCTCGAAAACTTCAACGATGCGCTGCAGCAGCTGGTGAACGACGCGACCACGGAGCTGAAACAGCGCAACCGGCAGCTCGTCGAGTCGTACTCCCGCGTGTTCGCGCTGCGCGAGCAGCTGGCCGGCGCCGAGCAGCTCGCCGCGGTGGGCCAGACGGCGGCGAACGTGGCGCACCAGGTGGGCACGCCGCTCAATCTCATTTCGGGCTACGTGCAGATGCTGAAGGAGGAAGTCGGGCCCGCGTCGCCCCTCCTCGCGCGGCTCCGTATCGTCGAGGAGCAGGTCGCGAAGGTGACCGAGACCGTTCAGACCGTCCTGGATCGATCGCGCCGCATCGGGCCGCGCGCCCGCATGCCGGTGGGCGCGCTCATCGGCCGCGTGTGCGAGGCCGTGCAGCCCAAGCTGGATGCCGCGCGCGTCACGCTCGTCGGTCCGCGCGGGGCGTCGGAGATGGAGATCCTGGCCGACAGCACGAGCCTCGAGCTGGCGCTGCTCAACTTCTTCAGCAACGCCGTGGACGCCATGCCGGACGGGGGCACGCTGACCATCGACGTTGCGCCGGCCGGCGACGCCCGGGTCCGGGTGAGCGTCCGCGATACGGGCCAGGGCATCGCGCCCGAGCTGCTGCCCCGCATCTTCGAGCCGTGGGTGACGACCAAGCAGCCGGGGCTCGGCTCCGGCCTGGGCCTGGCCATCGCGCGGCAGGTGGTCACCGCTCACGGCGGAAGCATCGACGTCGAGAGCGCCCCCGGCCAGGGCACGACCTTCACCATCGATCTGCCGACGGCCCTGGCCGTGGCGCGCCAGGAGCGCCAGCCCGCATGACCCCGCAGCGCATCCTTGTTCTCGACGACGATCCCGGCACGGGCCGGTTCATGCAGGAGCTGCTCGGGCGCCCGGGCCGCGAGATTGACGCGGCGAGCGATCCGCGCGACGCCCTCGCGAGATTCCGCGCCGGCAGCTACGACCTCGTCCTCACGGATCTCAGGCTCGACGCCGACCTCGACGGCATCGACGTCCTCCGGCAGGTCAAGGCCGAGCGGCCCGGCACGCCGGTGATCGTCGTGACGGCCTTCGGCGAGCTCGAGACCGCCGTGGCGGCCGTGCGCGAGGGCGCCTTCGACTTCGTCAGCAAGCCGTTCAACATCGGGGAGATCAAGACGCTGGTGGACCGCGCGCTCCAGAAGGCGCCGCCGCCCGCGCCGCTGCCTGAGATCCGCGACGCCATGCCGCCGGCGCTGCTCGGACGCTCGGCGGCGATGACGGCCGTGTACAAGAACATCGCGCACGCGGCCGCCTCCGACGCGCCGGTGCTCATCATCGGCGAGAGCGGCACGGGCAAGGAGCTGGTCGCCCGCGCCGTGCACCAGCACGGCAGCCGCGCGGCGCTCCCGTTCGTGCCCATCAGCTGCGGGGCGCTCACCGAGACGCTGCTCGAATCGGAGCTGTTCGGCCACGTCAAGGGGTCGTTCACCGGCGCCATTGCGGATCACAAAGGCGTGTTCCAGTCCGCGCACACCGGCACCGTGTTTCTCGACGAGGTCGGCGAGATGTCGCCGGCGCTGCAGGTGAAGCTCCTGCGGGTCCTGCAGGAGGGCGAAGTGCGCCCGGTCGGCGCCAGCCGGACCGTGCACGTCGACGTCCGCATCGTGGGCGCCACCAACGTGGACGTCGAAAAGGCCGTCGCCGACGGGCGCTTCCGCCAGGACCTGTTCTATCGTCTCGGCGTGGTCGTCATCCAGCTTCCGCCGCTGCGCCATCGGCGCGACGACATCCCGCTGCTCGTCGAGCGGTTCCTGGCGGCTGCGTGCGCCAAGGCCGGACGCCGGGTGAACCTGGCGCCCGAGGCGCTGGCGGCGCTCACGGCGTACGCCTGGCCGGGCAACGTCCGCGAGCTGGAGAACACGGTGGAGCGGCTGGTGGTGTTCTGCCGCGGCACGCGCATCGAGCTGGCCGATCTGCCCCCGTCGATGACGCCACGTCTGCCCGAGCTGGATGACCGGCTGTTCGACGGGCTGCCGCCGCTCGACGAGGTGGAGCGGCGATACCTGCTCCACGTGCTCGAGCAGGTGGGGGGCAACAGGACGCGCGCGGCCGACGTGATGGGCATCGATCGCCGGACGCTGTACCGGATGGCCGAGCGCTTTGGAATTCCGCTGCGAGAAGAGAGGGACGAGCCGTGATCGATCGCCGACACTTCGTGCGCGCCGCTGCCGGCGCGGTCGCCGGCCTGGGTGTTGCCGGCTCGCCACGCCCCGCCGTCGCGTCCGCGCAGGCACAGACGCAGACGATTGTGAAGCCGCCGCGCTTGAGGCCTGGCGAGACCGTGGGCCTGGTGAACCCGGCGGGCATTACCTTCGACCCCATCGCGCTCGACATCGTGCGCGAGTCGATGGAGGCGCTGGGCCTGCGCGTGCGAGTGGGCGCGCGCGTGCTGCAGCGCCACGGCTACTTCGCCGGGCGGGACGAGGAGCGTGCGGCGGATCTGAACGCGATGTTCGCCGATCCGGACATCCGCGGCATCGTCTGCGTCCGCGGCGGGTGGGGCTGCGCGCGGATTCTGCCGATGGTCGACTACGCGGCCATCCGCCGGCAGCCGAAGGTGTTTCTCGGCTACAGCGACATCACGGCGCTGCACCTGGCCATCCACGCGAGGACCGGGCTGGTGACGTTTCACGGCCCCGTAGGCATGTCGCAGTGGAACCGGTTCAACGTCGGGTGGATCCGGCGCCTCCTGTTCGACGCCGAGGCCGTGACGCTCGAGAACGAGCGGACGTTCGACCCGGACGACTCGCTCGTGCAGACCGAGCACCGGACGCGGATCATCACGCCGGGCACGGCGCGTGGGCGCCTGATCGGGGGCAACCTGACGGTGCTGACGGCGATGCTGGGGTCCGACTACGTGCCGGACTGGAAGGGGCGCATCCTGTTCCTGGAAGACGTGTCCGAGGCGCCGTACCGCATCGACCGCATGCTCACCCAGATGCGGCTCAACGGCATCCTCCGCCAGGCGGCGGCGGTGGTGTTCGGGACGTGCAGCGAGTGCGACCCGGGGCCGGGCTTCGCGTCGTTCACGCTGGATGACATCTACGTCGACCACCTGCGCCCGCTGGGGGTGCCGGCATGGCACGGGGCGATGATCGGCCACGTGGAGAAGCAGTTCACGGTTCCCATCGGCATCGAGGCCGAGGTCGACGCGGCGAAGGGCACGATCCGGCTGCTGGAGCCCGCGGTCAGCTAAATAGGGGTCGGGCCTATTTTTACGGTTTACGTAAAAATAGGCCCGACCCCGAATTTCGCCCGGCCACTATTTCTCGATCGGCAGCTTGCGCACGGTCCACTCGTGCCAGCCGCCGAGCAGCACCTTCACGTCCTTCACGCCGATGCGCATGAGCTCGAGCGCCACCCGGGCGCTCGTGGCCTCGTCCGCTCAGGCACAGTAGGCGATGATCTGCCGCTTCTCCTTCAGGAGCGCGTTGGCCTTGTACTCGATGTCGACGAACGGCACGTGGACGGCGCCGGGCAGGTGTCCCGCCTCGAACTCCTCCATCGTCCGGTTGTCGATGAAGAGCACCTGCTTCTTGGCCAGCAGGGCCCGCGCCTCGTCCACCGTGACGCGGGGAATGTTGCGGAGGGCCTGCCCCCACGCGGCGGCCGACAGGGCCAGCACGAAGGGGACGATCAGGGCGTAGCGCGTGAATTGAGCCATGCGTCGCGGAACCTCTTCTGGTCAGGGGTGAGTGTACTGCCAGTCGCTTCCACCGGCACGAGCTCCTGGCGCGGATCCTCGTCGAAGGTCAGCCGGGCGTCGACCGCCTCGCCGCCGCGCCGGACGAACCGGATCGACACCGTGTCGCCCGGGCGGTGCCGCCCGGCGACGGCGTCGAGGGCCGCCTGCGAGTCCAGCGCCACGCCGTCGATGGCCGTGATCTGGTCGTCCTGCGCCACGCCCGCCTTGTAGAGCGGCGAGTCGAACGGCACGAGCCCCTGCACGCGGGCGCCGGCGCCGCCGCTGAACGCGAGCTGCACGCCTCCAAGCCACGGGCGGCCGGCGTTTCGGGCCCGCAGCACGAACCCGGCCCGGGCGAACAGCCGCGCGTAGTCCGCCGCCTCGTGGCCCCGGATGAAGCGCGCGAAGAAGTCGCGGCTGAACTCGGCGCTCCCGGCCACCTCGCCGAGCTTTGCTTCGAGATCGGCCATGGTGTACGGCGTCGCGACGGTCCCCGGCGGCCCCTGCTGCCCCGGCCGTCCGTACGATCGCCACAGCGCGGCCATGTAGTCGTCGAGCGTCACGCGCCCGTCGGTGCGGTCGCGCAGTGACAGGTCCAGCGCCAGGCCGATGGCGGCGCCCCACGTGTAATACGAAATGAAGGTGTTCGGCCACGCCGTGCGATCCACCGACACGGCGGCGTCGACGAACGGCGCGAGCATGCTCATGTCCTCGGCCGTGCGAATGCGGCGCCCCGGGCCGAGCGTCACGCTGTTGACGAGGCCGGCGTAGCTCGCGAGCGTCGCGTCGAGCGGCACGAGCCGCGCCCGCTGCATGATGAGGTCGTCGTAGTAGCTCGTGAAGCCCTCGCCGAACCACAGCTCGCCGGACATGTCGGCGTCCTCGAAGTCGAACGGCTCGAGCGCGCGCGACCGCAGGCGCTCCATGTTCCAGGCGTGAAAGAACTCGTGCGCGACGGTGCCGAGCAGGCCCGAGCGCTGGCCGGGATTGCGCAGGGCGCCGGCGCTCGACAGCACCGTGCTGTTCCGGTGCTCCATCCCGTCGCCGCTCGCCCACGGCAGGTAGTCGGCCAGGAACGTGTAGGCGTTCCCCTCGAAGGCCGGGAACTCGCCGAAGATGGCCAGCGCCTCGCGCACGATCGTCTCGGTGTCCCGCGCGAAGGCGTCGGCCTCGGCATCGGTGCCGTCGTGGTGCAGCGCGATGCGGAAGGTCGGCCGCGCGCCGCCGGCGTCGGGCACGACGAACGACCGCTGCACGAAGTCGGAGAACTCCGTCGGGCTGTCCATCAGGTAGGCCAGGTTGGGCGCGGTGAACGTCAGCGGATCGTCGGTGGCGTAGAGCTGGGTGGCCACGCGCCACGAACGCCCCGCCGGCCGCTCGAGGGTCACGCGCGCGGCGCGCCATTCGAGCCCGCGCGCCCACATGAGGGTGGCGGGGATGTTCATGTGCGCGTGCGTCGAGTCCACCGACAGGTACGTGCCGTCGACGCGATCGCCGTAGACCTTGTAGACGACCACGACCGTGCCGTCGTGTCCGCTGACGTTCCACTGGTGCAGGTTCGGGCGGGCCGGCACGAGCACCCGGCCGCGCCCGTCGCGCACCTGCACGTCGAAGACGTTCTTCGCGAACTCGTGCAGCGCGTAGCGCCCCGGCGACGTGCGGCTCATCCGCACCTCGAGCGTCCCGGGCGGCACGTCGGCGAACGTCACCTCCACCTGCATCCACCGGTGCTCGGGCGCGGGGTACGACAGCCGGTAGGCCACCGGCGCCTGGGCGCGCGCCGGCGCCGGGAGACAGCCGACGACGATGACGAGGGTGAGCAGGCGGATCACGCGAGACATCGACGGCATGCTAGCACGCCCGCCCGCGCCCGGCGTTCGCGCCGCGCGTGGTCCGGGTGCGCGCCTCACCCGGCGTCGAGGTCCGGCACCACGCTCCGCGCGCCAACGGCCCGCATCAGCAGCAGCCCGTAGATCGCCGCGTACAGCGCGATGACCGCCAGGCCGATCCACTCGATGCGCAGCGGCGTGAACTGAAACGCCAGCACCAGGCTGCACATGAGCAGCCAGTGTCCCGCCACATACCGCCCCGTGCCGACCCGCGCGGTCGTGAGACCGAGGTTGTCGGAGTAAAGGCGAATCAGCGAATCGAGCGAGTTGACCACGAAGACCACGCCGACCACCACCATGGCCGCCGCGAGCGGCGCTGGCACCCGGATCTGCTCCCGGTGGTAGCCGTACAGCACCAACAGCCACGCCGCCAGCGGAATGGACGGCACGACGAGCAGCGACGCCGCGAGTTGCCACGTGCGCATGCGTCCGACGAACCGCGACACGAACTGCCCGATCATGATGCTCCACGAGAACCACCAGAACAGGTAGAAGCCGTGGTAGTCGGAGAGCGGCAGCACAAAGCGGGGCAGCGCCGTGAAGTAGGCGCCGAGATCGACCGCGCCGGTCGCGAGCCCCGCCACGCCCATGCCCGACGCGAGCCACATGGCCGCCACGAGCGCGGCGAAGAGCCACATCGACCCCACGCTCAGTGCGCGGACGTACCGGATGTGCGTGCTCGACACCACCGCCAGCAGCACGGTGACCGCCACCACCGCATAGCGGCCCGCGTCTCCCAGCGCGGGCGCATAGAACGGCAGGTTCGTCAGCAGCAGGTGCGCCGTGAACGCGCTCGTGCCGACGATGACGGCGTTGTGGAGCAGCTTCACCACGGGACGCTCGAAGAACCGCACGCGCGGCTCGATGGCCAGGAAGTAGAACGTCGTCAGGAAGTAGAAGCCCCAGACCAGGAAGCCCCAGAACCCGAAGGCCACAGCCAGCGGGTTGGCGAACTGGTAGGCCGGCTCGCGGGCGTACCTGGGGAACTCGGTCAGCGGCAGCATGATCAGGCCCACGTCGAGGCCCGACGTGAAGAGCACCGCCATGAAGCCCGCGAGCGACAGGGGCAGCGACCCCTCGACGCGCTGCCCGCCGCACCTCAGCAGGGCGACGGCTGACGTGAGCAGCGTGACGACGATGGCGGCCGAGAGGACGGCCAGCACGAGACTACGCGGCGTCGGATCCGGGCGGCGCGGGTGTGCCGGTATGAGATCCGGTAAACGTCGTGCGCCGGTCGACGAACGAGATGGGGTTGTTCTCGGGATCGATGGCGTAGAAGAGCCGCTCGCCCCACGGCATCTCGTCGATGCCGCTGGTCGGACGCCCGCCCGCCGTGATGACGCGCGCGAGCGTCAGCTCCAGGTCGTCCACGGCGAAGTAGACGTACTGGTTGGGGTGATGCACCCAGCCGCCGTACAGGTCGTCGCCGTCGGCGATGGGGTCGTAGCAGGCCAGGACAACCGGACCGCAGCGGAAGTAGTGGCGCCCCGGCGACACGCGTTCGCCCGCCTGGCCGAGCACCGCGCCGTAGAAGGCGGCCGCGCGCTCGATGTCCTGGACGGGCAGGATGATCCGGTAGATCTCGATCATGACGTCAGCTTCGCGTGCTCCTGCCGGGCGGCGACGAGCAGCGGCAGATCGGCGTCCGCGTCCTTCCAGATGGCGAACGCGCGCTCGTAGGCGGCGCGCGCGCCCGCCGCGTCGCCGCTCGCCGCCAGCGCCCGCGCGTGGTCGATGTGGACCGCGGCGGCGGCCGA
The DNA here is from genome assembly GCA_040754955.1 of Acidobacteriota bacterium. Taxonomy (GTDB): domain Bacteria; phylum Acidobacteriota; class Vicinamibacteria; order Vicinamibacterales; family UBA2999; genus JBFMCA01. Next base: position 37,006 of record JBFMCA010000022.1, read on the forward strand.
CGACATCCCGAGCCGGTGCGACTCGCGCGCCAGCGCGCCGAGCGACGCCGCCGCTTCGGCGTGCCGGCCCAGCGCGAGCAGGGCCCGGCCCTGGAAGAACTTGATCTGCGGATTGCGGAGCCCGAGCGACGGCGCCCGGGCAAGCGCGGCGGCGGCCTGCTCGTAGCGGCCTGCCGCGAAGTGCGCGGCGCCGGTGAGCACCTCGCCGAGCTCGACCTGGTCCACCGTGCTGGCCGCCTGCGTCCTGATGGCCTCGCGCGCGGCCGGCAGGTGCTTCTGCGCCAGGGCCTCGTCGCCCATGATGGCGGCCAGGACGACCAGCTCGTCGCTCGCCTCCGGGGTCATCAGGCCGGCGCGCTCGACCCGCGCCACCTCGGCGCGCGCCCGCGGCGCGTCGCCGCCGAGGGCGAAGTTGATCGCGAAGCCGATGAAGCCCTGCCCGAGGAACTGGCGCACCGCCTCGCCGGCCGTGCGGCGGTCGAACTCGTCGATGAGCGCGGCGGCCTCCCCGAACCGGCCGCGGTAGTGCGCCCGCTGGGCCTGGGCCGCCACCATGTTCCACTCGTCTCGGCGTCCGCGCACGGCGTCCACCTGCGTGGCCGCCAGCGTCTCGTCGCCGAAAGCTACGGCGACCGTGTAGAGCCCGATGCGCGCGTTGGTCGAATCCTGCACCTTCAGCGACGATTCGAACGCCCCGCGCGCCTCGTCGAAGCGCCCGAGGCCCATGTACGCCTGCCCGAGGTTCAGCCACGGCAGCGGGTTGTCGGGGTCGCCCTGCACGGCCACGTCGAGATGCCGCACGGCCTCGTCGAACCGGCCCTCCTCCATGTGGATGATGGCTAGGTTGACGTTGGCCGCGTAGTCGCCGGGATAGCTGGCGAGCAGGAGCTGGTACGCCTCGATGGTGCGCCTGGTGTCGTTGGCGACGGTGTTGTAGTACCGGGCCTCGATGTAGAGCCGCTCGCGCTCGCTGACGCGCTCCCTGAGCTCCCAGGCGCGCCCGGTCATCTTTTTCGAGTCGTCGGGCTGCCCGAGGTTCGAGTAGACCGTGCCGAGGCGCGCGTACGCGAGGGCGAACTCCGGATCCAGCTCGATGGCGCGACGGAAGAACGCCACCGATTCGAAGTCGCCCTGCGTGAGGCGCGCGCGCACGCCTTGCGTGTAGGCCTTGAGCGCTTCGAGCGACCGCGTCGTGGCTTCCTCGATGGGCGCGTCGTACCGCTCGATGGAGGCCAGCGACTCGCCCAGCCGCTCGCGGAAGTCGGAGGCGATCCGTCCGAGCGCGCGGAGCACGCCTTCCTTCGAGTCGGCCTGGTCCTGGGCTTCCGCCAGGACCTCGCCGGTGACGCAGTCCTGGGCGCTCAGCGTCAGCAGGTAGGCGCCGCCGAGGCTGGCGATGGAACCGCCGAGCACTGCCTTGCCCCCGACTCGCTGGCACAGGTCGCGTCCAAGCTCGGGCGTCACCTGGTCCTCCGGCGATCGGCCCATCAGGCGCAGCGTGGACTGCACCTGCTGCTCCGACGCCAGGTTGAGGAACGGCGACTGCCGCAGCTGCACCGCGAGCGCCTCGGCAAGCGTGTCGTCGAAGTCGGTGTCTCCGGTGCGGTTGACGAAGTCCGCCAGCACCACGGTGTCGCGCGTCGTCAGGGCCGGCGCCCGTTCGGACAGCCACACGAAGAGCCCGGCCGCGACGGCCAGGGACACCACGGGCGCGCCCACCAGCCACGCGCGCCGGCGGCTGGCCGTGGCGCTGGCGGCGGCGACCGCCGCGCGCGTCGAGGCGCGCGTGCCGCCGCTGGTCGCCCCCGCCGCCGGCAGCGTGCCGGTCACCGCGGCGGTCACGCCCGAGTCGGTCTCGCGCCGGAGCCGCTTCAGGTCGGCACGCACGTCGGCGGCGCTCTGGTACCGCATCTCGCGGTCCTTCTCGAGCGCCTTGCCGACGATGCGGTCGAAGTCGCCGGGGATGGTGGCGTTCACCTCCGAGGGAGGCACCGGGACGCGCGTCAGGATGCCCTCGAAGATCACGGCCGGCGTCGGGCCCTGAAACGGCGACCGTCCGACCGCCATCTCGTAGAGCACGATGCCGAGCGAGAACAGGTCGCTGCGCGCGTCGATCTCCTGGCCGCGCGACTGCTCCGGCGACATGTAGGCGACCGTCCCCACCGTCGATCCGGCGGTGGTGAGCTCGGTGGCGGCGCGCGTCTCGGCCAGGTCGCCGCGCCGCGACTCGCCGAGCTTGGCCACGCCGAAGTCGAGCACCTTCAACTGGCCCCGGCGGGTGATGAAGAGGTTCGCCGGCTTGAGGTCGCGGTGCACCACACCCTGCGCGTGCGCGGCGTCCAGCGCGTCGGCGAGCTGGGCCCCGAGGTCGAGCAGCTCGTCGAGCGGCAGCGGCCCGCGGGCGAGGCGCGCCTTGAGCGGCTCGCCCTCGAGCAGCTCCATGACCATGAACTGCTGGCCCTCGTGCTCGCCGATGTCGTGCAGCGTGCAGATGTGCGGGTGGTTGAGCGACGAGACGATCCGCGCCTCGCGCAGGAACCGCTCGAGCGTCACGGCATCGGCGCCGGCCTCGCGCGGCAGGAACTTCAGCGCCACCCGCCGGCCGAGCCGGAGATCCTCGGCCTCGTACACCACCCCCATCCCGCCGCTGCCGAGCGGCGACACGATCCGGTAGTGGGAGATGGTCTGGCCGATCACGCGCGTCACTCCTCCGCCGCGTCGAGCACTTCCCGGATCTTATGGGCAAGCTGCGCGGGCGTGAAGGGCTTCTGCAGGAACGGCTGCCCCGACTCGAGCACGCCGGTGCTGACGATGGCGTCGTCGGTGTAGCCGGACATGTAGAGGACGCGAATGGACGGACGCAGGGCGCGGAGGGCCTCCACCACCGCGGGGCCGCTCATGTCGCCGAGGATGACGTCGCAGAGGGCCACGTCGAAGTGGCGCGTGTCGTCGGTGCCGAGGGCGAGCCCCGCCCGCCCGGACGCCGCCTCCGTGACGCTGTAACCCAGCCGCGTGAGGATCTCGCGCGAGAGGCGGCGCACCGACGATTCGTCCTCGACCAGCAGCACGTGCTCCGTGCCGGTCGGCATCTGCCGCGTCGCGTCGTCGGTTGCCGCGACGGCGGCCGCTTCGGCGCGCGGCAGGTACACCCGGAAGGTGGTGCCCAGGCCGGGCTCGCTGTAGACGCTGATGTGCCCGTCGCTCTGGCGGATGATGCCGTACACCGTCGAGAGGCCCAGGCCCGTGCCCTTCCCCACTTCCTTGGTCGTGAAGTACGGCTCGAAGATGCGCGCGCGGACCTCGGCCGGCATGCCGACGCCGGTGTCCGAGACGGCGAGCATCACGTACGGCCCCGGGCGCGCGTCGGGATTCTCGCGCACGGCCTCCTCGTCGAGGAGCGCGTCGCCGGTCTCCACCGTGAGCCGACCGCCCTGCGGCATCGCGTCGCGCGCGTTGACGACGAGATTCATGATGACCTGCTCGACCTGTCCGGGATCGACCCGCGTCAGCGCGTGCGTGGCGCGCGGCGCGATGGTCATGACGATGTCCTCGCCGATGACCCGGCGCAGCATCGGCTCCACCTTGCTGAGCGCGGTGTTGAGGTCGATGACCTTCGGCTGCAGAATCTGGCGCCGGCTGAACGCGAGCATCTGGCGCGTCAGGTCCGCCGCCCGCATGGCGGCGCGGCCAATCTCCTCCGCGTCCGCGCGCCGCGGATCCTTCGGGTCGAGCCCGAGGAGCACGATCTCGGTGTAGCCGATGATGGCGGTGAGCAGGTTGTTGAAGTCGTGCGCGATGCCGCCGGCGAGGCGGCCCACCGCTTCCATCTTCTGCGAGTGGCGCAGCTGCTCTTCGAGCGCCAGGCGGCGCGCGTGCGCGTCGTCGCGCTCGGCCATGATGGCGCCGAGCACGAGGCCGCTGAGCGCGCTCAGCATCAGGAAGGCGTGGAGCAGGAACTGCGTGGACTCGAGGTCGAACTGCCGGAACGGGCCGCCGCCCGAGGCCGCGTACGGCAGCGCAATGGCCGCGACGAGCGCCGTGACCGTGGCGGCGCCGCGCGCGCCGAACCGCAGGCCCGCCCACCCGATGACCGGGAACAGGACGAAGGCGACGGGCCGGTTCTGCCCGTCGGTGGCCATCGCGAGACCGAAGACGCTCAGGATGACCAGGCCGATGGCCCCGAGCAGGGCCACGGCCTCGGCGGCGCGGGCCGGCGTCCACGGAACCCCCCGGCCGCGCGTCCACGCAAACACCAGCGCCGCCCCGAGCACGATGCCCAGCCAGTGGCGCGCCCACCAGAGCACGGCGCTGGCGAACAATTCGCCGCCGCCGAACTGCCCCGCCAGGAACGTGCTCGTCGTGCCGACCAGAGCCTCGACCACCGCGGCCAGCGGCGCGACGACGGCGATGAGCAGGAGGGGATCGCGCACGCGCTCCATCCGCGGATCGAACGCGAAGCGCTTCAACAGGTACGAGGCCGCGAGGGCCTCGAGCGCCGCCCCCGCGCCGACCGCGAACGCCACGGCCGGCGGAACCCGCGAGAGCATGGTGAGCGTGGCGCCGATAAGTACGGCCGGCAGCAGCCGAGATCCGCCCAGGAACACCGCCGCGACGGCCAGGCCGGCCGAGGGCCAGAACGGCGTGACGCTGCCGGCGGGCGCCTGCGCGAACAGCGCTGCTTCAGCGAGCAGCCAGTAGCCGCCGGCCACGAGCAGGCTCAGCACGACGTCGCGCACCGGCGACGAGGAGAGCCATGCCCGGAGGCTCGCGGGGGGAGTGACGGCCTGGGCCACGCGCTCCACAGCCTACGGCCTTCGGCGGCCGCCGGGCAATGGGGCGGGCACGAGGGGCAGCGGGCGGCCCGTGGCGTAGCGGCGGCACGTGGCGAGGACCACGTCGGTCATCGCGTCCATGAAGTGCTCATCATCGTTCACGGCTTCGGCCCGCACAAACGGCAGGCCCAGATCGCGTGCAACGCCGGCCGCTTCGTAATCGAGGTCGTAGAGCACTTCCACGTGGTCGCAGAGGAACCCGATGGGGCACAGCACCACGGCCGGCGCGCCCCCGGCCTTGAGGTGCCGCAGGTGATCGAGGATGTCGGGCTCGAGCCACGGATCCTCCGGACGTCCGCTGCGGCTCTGGTAGGCGAGCGTCCAGTCGTCGGCGCGGCCGAGGCGTGCGGCCACCCGCGCGGCCGACTCGCGGAGCTGCTCCCGGTACTGCGAGGCGTCGGCGGCCGGCGTGGGGATGGAGTGGGCGGTGAACACCAGCCGCGCGTCGTCTCTGACGTCGCGATCGAGCTTGTCGAGCGCCTCGCGGATGTGCGCGGCGTTCGAGTCGATGAAGCCGTCGTGCGTGTGCCAGTTGGGGACGTACGTGACGTCGATGTCGGCGAGCCCGGCCTCGCGGAGGGCGACGCGCGCGGCGCGGACGTTCTCGCGGTATTGCCCGCAGCTCGAGTAGGTGCGGTGGGCGGCCGTGATGAACCCGATGGCGCGGCGCACGCCGGCGCGCGACATCTCGGCCATGGTGTCGGCCAGGTACGGCGTCCAGTTGCGCATGCCGACATAGACGGGCAGCGGCACGCCCGCGTTCGCGAGGCGGGTCCGCAGGCCCTCGGCCTGCCGCATCGTCAACGCGGTGAGCGGCGAGACGCCGCCGAACAGTTCGTAGTGGTGGGCCACCTCCTCGACCCGCTCGGGCGCCACGCGCCGGCCGCGGAGGACGTTGGCGAGGAAGGGGCGGATGTCGGCGGGGCCGAGGGGGCCGCCGAAGGCGATGACGAGGACGGCGTCGAAGGGCGATTGCATCGGGCGCTCCCGCGATCCTATCGTTGATAGCACCCTCGGACACGCGACCTCGATTCCTGGTGAAGCCGCGATGCACCGATCCGAGCGGATCCACCCGGCCGCCGAGTCATGCGGGGTGGGTCGTCCCGCCTCTCGGCCCGGCTGGGCGTGCCGGCGGCGTAACGGAGGGGTCGCGTGCGGAGACCATCTGGGAAGACTTGGGGAGTTCCGCTGCTGTGCGGCCACCACCGGGTCCGGGTGCTTCAGGTCGTGAGGGGGGGGCCATGGCTGTTCGTGTGCGGACGGTACTGATCGTCAGTCTGCTGGCCAGCTGGGGGCTGGCCGCGCCGCCGTCGGCCGGCGCGCAACAGGGGACAGCGGAGGTGCGGGGTCGCGTCACCGACGCGCAAGGCGGGGTCCTGCCTGGCGTGACGGTTGTCGTGCGCAACCAGGATACCGGTCTCTTTCGCGAGACTGTCAGCAACACCGATGGTACGTATTTTGCTAGCGGGATCGTGCCAGGCGTTTACGAGATCACCGCCGAGCTGACGGGGTTCAAGCGGTACAGCCGCCGCGACGTGCGGCTCGAGATTGGCAAGACCACGAGCGTGGACGTCCTGCTCGAGGTGGGCGGCGTCGAGGAGGTTGTCAGCGTCGTGGGGACCACTCCTCTTGTCGACCTGACCTCGAAGGAGGTGGGCGGCTCGGTCACGGCGCGAGAGCTGGTGGAGCTGCCGTCGGTGAACCGCAACTTCGTCGGTTTCCTCGGGCTGCTGCCGGGCATCATTCCGACGATCAGCACCGAGTCGTTTGGCAGCGACTCGGTGACGGTGAACGGCCAGGATCCCCGCAACAACAACTACCTGCTCGATGGAGCCAACAACAACGACGACGTGATCGGCCAGCGTGCGGGCACGCAGGCGCGCACGCCAATCGAGGCGGTCCAGGAGTTCCAGGTCATCACGAACCAGTTCGACGCCGAGTTCGGCCGAACGACGGGCGCGGTGGTCAACGCCGTCACCAAGCAGGGTACGAACGTCTTCCGCGGCAGCGCGTTCGGGTTCTTCCAGGATGCCTCGCTCAATGCCCGGGACTTCTTCGCCAAGCTCAACAATCTCGACAAGCCCGATACGTCGCAGCAGCAGTTCGGCGGCACACTTGGCGGGCCGGTCGTCCGGGACAAAGCGCATTTCTTCTTCAGCCTCGAGCGCGTCCGGATCGACGAGGGCATCACGATCAACCTGCCGGCGCGGCCCGAGCTCAACACCACGACGACCGAAAAGACGCGCGTCTGGAACACGGTCGTGCGGTTCGATCATCAGATCAACCCGTCGCACATCTGGGGTGTCCGCTGGCTGCGCGAGGACTCGCCGCAGTTCAACCAGATCATCGGCAACGTCACGCTGGCGGCTGCGCGTGAGGAAGCCGACGTGGATCAGACGGTCGTCGGCACGCTGAACTCGGTGCTGGGCAACACCCGGGTGAACACGCTGCGGCTGGCGTGGACGCGGGAGGATGTCGCGTTCGCCAATCCGTGTTTCAACGGCAACGGCCAGAATCAGGCGGCGTGTCCGCCGACACTGGCCTTCCAGACGCTCACGGATCAACAGAGCAACGTGGCGCAGGGGCGGGTCAACGACGCCTATCAGATCGAGAACACGCTGTCGTGGTTCGTGCCCGACCGCCGCGGGGATCACGACGTGCGCGTCGGGTTCCAGTGGCAGCACTCGCAGTCGCGGAACGACAACCAAGGCAACATGAACGGCACGTTCAGCTTCAGCCAGAACAATGGCCCGTTCGATCCCGCCAATCCCAGGACGTTCCCCGATCGGTTCTCGATCCGCGTACCCGGCGCGAGCCGCAGCTTCAACCGTTCGCAATCCATTGCGCTGTTCGCCCAGGACAAGTGGAAGATGAACGACCGGCTGACCGTGACCCTCGGGCTGCGCTACGACCTCGAGTCGGTCCGGCTGCCCGAAGTCGACAATCCGCTGTTCGAGTCGCCGGACGATTGGCCGGTGGATACCAACAACATCCAGCCGCGCATCGGCGTCGCGTACGATCTCGGGGGGGGCCGGACGGTGCTGCGCGGCGGGTACGGGCGCTTCTTCGACAAGACGCATTTCGAACTCGTCGGCGGCGTGCTGACCAACACTCCGTTCACCGACTCGTTCGTCCGGAACTTTCCGCTGAACAACATCGATCCGGGGCCCCTTCAGGGCCAGCGGCCGACGGATCCGTTTCTCGCGGGGGGGCCGGTCGTGACCGACGCGATGCGGGCTGCGCTCGCCGCGCTCTTCCCGCCGGGCACGACGGTGCGGAACACGGGCGCGACATTCGACAATCCGGACCGCGTCATTCCGTATACGGATCAGTTGTCCGTGGGCATCGAGCGACACCTGGCGGAGGACGTCTCCGTGAGCGCCGACTACGTGCATGCCTTCGCGCGCGACCTGCTCATCGCGCGCGCCATCAATCCCACCCTGCGCGCGACCACGGCGGTGACATCACCGAACGTCCGGCAGGGAAGCGCCCTGCTCTCGCGCATCACCGCCGGCCTCCAGGAGCGGCACCCGGGATTCGCGCCGTTCACGGGCAACGTGACGACGTTCGAGAACGCCGGCGAAACCGACTACGACGCGCTCATGCTGCAGGCCGAAAAGCGCTTCTCGCGCGGTTATAGCGTCCGCGCGTCCTACACGCTGTCGCACTCGCGCGGCAACACGAGCGGCGCCGGTATCCCGACCAGTCCCTTCCAGGTGCTGGACGATCTCAACCTGGATCGCAACGAGGGTCCGACCGATTTCGACCGGCGTCACAATCTCGTCGTGAGCGGCATGGTCCTTGTGCCACGCACCCGCGGTCTGACGCTCTCGTGGGTCGCGCGCGCGATGAGCGGCACCCCGTTCACGCTGTTCAACTCGCTGACCGACCCGGACCGCAATGGCGACGTAACGGATCCGCTGGCCGCCGGCACCTTCTCGGGGACGGGACCGAACGCCATCACCGTGGACAACACCGAGCGGCGGAACGGCGCGCGCGGGCCGGGGTTTGCGAAGGTCGACGTCCGGTTCGGCTATCGCTTCGCGCTCGGGCAGCGCCGCCAGATCGATGTGTTCGGCGAGATCTTCAACCTGATGGACCGCGACAACTTCGCGAATCCGAACGGCAATCAGGCCGCTGCTACCTTCCTGCAGCTGACGAGCCTGTCGACGAGCACGACCCCTCGGACCGGTCAGGTCGGCATCCGTTTCGCGTTCTGACCATCGGCGCAGGCGGATGCCGGCAGCGTCGCGCCTGTCCTTGGGGGGCGGCGTCGAGGGCGAGACCGGAGGGCACCCAGACGGTCGCTCGTCGGAAAGCAGCCCACCGCGGGCCACGGCCGAGGGCAACCCGACCGAAGTCGGGCCGCGGTGGGCGGCGCACGTCCGGCCCGTTGATGGGCGTGGGCCGGGTACGGGCAACTGCGGGCTCCAGCGCCACCGTCCCCGCACCTCGCCGACGATTCGCTGTCCGCGAGCGGGTATCAGGCCCGGCGCGCTCGGACGTCCCACCGTGGCTCAGGCGGATGAGGGCCCCGGTGACGTGCACGACGGGCCGCTCGGAGTCGAGATCGGGCAGCGCGGTTGCGCCGGGGTCGACGTCCAGCGCCATGCCAGTCGCGTTCACGACCGCGCCCGCCGGTCAGCCCCGCCGTGTCGATGCGGCAGCACTCGCCGTTGGTAGGCAACAAGGACGGCGTCGAACATCGATGGCGGTGAGGGAGGGATTCGAACCCTCGGTAGGGGTTTAAAGCCCCTACAACGGTTTAGCAAACCGCCGCCTTCAGCCTCTCGGCCACCTCACCGTGCGTGGATTTCCTAAGGATTTTGCGAATTCGCGTCGCCGAATCTGGCTACGGACGGGCTAGTGTGCCCGCCAGTGTGCCCAAGACGGCTCGCCGCGTCCCGCAGGTCTCCATCGCTCACGACATTATAGCGATCGAAAACGCTCCGGGTCTTGTGGCCGCTCATTTTCATGGCCACGCGCTCCGGGATGCCCGCCCGAACCATGTTCCGGATGGCGGTCCGCCGGAAGTCGTGCGGAATCCTCCCCGGGCACCCGGCGGCTGTTCGCGCCCGCCGCCACGCCTGGTAGAAGCCGCATCCGGAGATGCGGTGGCCGGCCCAATGGCCGAGGGTGCCGGCCTTGGTGACTGGGCGGTGGAAGAACACGTGCTGCACGATCATGTGCTTCTGCCGCTGAATCTCATCGGTGGCAGCACGCTGCTCCTTGAGGAGCTTGAGCAGTTCCGGGGTCAGGTAGAACACCCGGCCCTCTCGATTCTTCGTGGTGCCTGGATCGAGCCGGACCTCGCCGACACGAAGATCGACCTGCCGCCACTGAATCGGCAGCACTTCACTGTTGATTCGCCAGCCGGTGACGTACGCGAAGGTCACGACAGGCCGCATGCCCTCCGGCAGGTGTGCCAGGACCGCCTCGTACTGCTCCCGCTCGAAAAAGCCGACGCGGACATTGTCCTCGCGCAGCATGGCGAAGTGAGGCTTGTGGTGCAGCTTCCCCGCTTCGATCGCCAGGCTGAACATCCGCTTCAGGACCGTCAGCTCTCGATTGATCTCGCCAGCGGACACCGGTCGCCGCACTTCTGGGACGTCTTGCCACGTGCCGTTACGACGCCTGACCCGCCGGGCCGGGTGAGCGAGGTACGTATCGGCAAGGCGCTTCGCGATGTACGCGCGGATGTCGCTCGCCGTGATCGACGACAACCGCCTGTTGCCGAAGAACGGCGCGAGGTGCTTGTCGATCCGCCGCTTGGCATCAGAGTGGGTGCGCTTGCGGTTCGCCTTGTAGTCGTTGAGCATGTCCTTCGCGGCTTCGTGAAACGTGACCCGGCCGATCTTTGGATCGATCGGGATGCCGCGCTCGACATCGCCCTCGCGCGCACGCAGCATTCGTCGCGCGACGGTTTCGTTCTTCGTTCCGGTGCTTTCTCGTACCGGTCGACCGTGCTGGTAGTACTTGATCCAGAGGTACGGCGACCGCTTCCGTGAGTACACGGTGCCCATACGGGTTCCTCCTTTCGGTTGTTGCGGGGTTCGACTTGGCAGAGCCAACTCGGCGCGTGAAGCCGCGCCGGCGGGCGGGTGGTGGGACGAATCTCAATACTACAGCCGGGAGCGAGCAAGTGCCAGGGGCCGCCAGCGGGCTGCCGGCGGGCTGCCAACCGATTCCAAGGCTCCGGAATCAGGGGCGCCTTCGGACAGGTCAGCCGACCGGCGGCTGCTGCTGCCAGTCGCGCACGAGGCTTCCGTTCAGGAGCACCTGTCGAAACTCCAAGCACACCTTCTTCAGGCCGTCTTCCGATTCGTAAAGGCGGCGCGCGTAGCCGGCCGCGACATCCGCGGCCTGGAGTTCTGGGCTGTCAATCGAGATGCCCTCAGCGAGCTCGCCCTTCGGCGTCACCAGCAACCGTAGTCGGGGGTTGTGCTGAACTGCTTCGTTGGCGCTCTCACGCAGCAGGTCGATAGCATCCACGGTCACTCGGTTGCCTTCGTCGAATACGTGTCGGGTCGCCCTGTGCTTGAGATAGACGGATGCATCGATGTCCTGCCAGAACATGAAGCGCTGGTCCTGGCTGATCTCACGCAGCACAGTCTTGCGCTCCGCGGGGTCCAAGAGTTCGACAAATGCAGCCGCGCTACGAGCGCCGAATAGCCGGACCGAGTGCGTCTTCTGCAGCTTCTTCCTGAGCACGGCAAACAGCGACACGTCCACCTCGTACGAGCTGGACACGCCGTACGCCTCCGCCAACTCGAAGAGAGGCTCGGGGAACAACATGCGCTGGATGCGCCACGCTGGCGAATCCCAAAGCACGCTGTTCCGCACAAACTCTCCGAGAAACTGTTGCCGGACTCGCGAGCGCCCCTCCGAGCCAAGGCCCTTGCCAAGACCCGAGAGCATCCGTTCGAACTGGAAGGTGTAGACGCGGGCGTCCAGAATGCTAATGCAGGCTTCGCGGATCGTCCGTTTGACGGCGCGTTGCAGGTCGGCGGGCAGCTCGTCGAGGTGCTTGAGCACCAGTGATGCCTTAAGCTCTCGGGATTTTCGGGCCAAGCGAGAGACGACCTCCGAGTGCCAACGCAGATCCGCGCCGGCCAAGATTCGCGCGACCACCACCGGGGCATATGAGTCGGTGTCCCGGAACGAGTCGTCCAAGAATGTGCTGCCAACCTGTGTGTCCGGGTCGTCGGTCAGAATGATCTTCGGCACGCGTCTCTCGCCTCATCGCGGGAGCGACTGGCTGGGCACCGGCGCAAGCCGCTGTGCCACAGCTACAGTACGCTAAGTTCGTTCTCGCTTGCGCGATTCGATGAATGCATCTAAGTCCACGCGGTCGACGAGTACACGCCGCAGTACCTTCTTCTGACGATCACCCTCCCGCGCTCGCAATGGCGGCATCTCCACCACAGGGATCAACCCCTGGAGAATGTAGTCGCGGGCAGTCCAGAAGCTGCAGCCGCGATACGAAGCCGCCTGGCGCATGTTCAGCAGCCGCGGGGACAACGGATTGCCCTGGGCCTCTGCATCGGAAATGGCCAACGAATCGTTCGTGATCATCGTCGTGACGGTCCGCGGCTGCCACCCCCTCAGGGCGGCAGCCGGGGACTGCTCCAACTACGAGGCGCTCGCCTCGCTGACCTGCTGTTCCATCTCGTCGTAGGCGCGCAGGACGGCATCGCGGATGCGGCCCTGGGCGTTGGGATCCATCACGGGGCGCAGCAGCGCGAAGCTGCGACGCTCGCCGTGGACGGTGAACTGGCGCGCGGGGAACGTCACGTTACGGCCGTTCCCGTCGCGCCGCAGCCAGACGGCAAAGCCGATCAGCTTGAGGCCGTCCAGCTCGCCGCCGGTGAAGTGCACCTCCGCGTCGGCGAGCTTCCCGGGCGGGACGTTGCGGTCGTTCGGCAGGATGCGGACGGTGGTGTGTGTGGTTTCCATGGTTCTTCTCCTTGTGAGTGGCGTCATTCCGGACGTGCGGTCGTTCAACTGGCGCGTGCGATATCGGGGTCTCTGATGAACGGCTCCCTCAGCCGGCGCCACAGCCAGAGCTGCAGTGTGCTCAGGCTGACCAGCACGTCGTCAGGCGTGATGAGCGCGTGGCCGACGTCGGCGTAGCGGGCGCGCTGCCACGTGAGCTCGACGGCGTCGATGAGCACGAGGCGGGCGGACGCGTGTGGGCGGAGCCGGCGGATGGCGTCGGGATCGATGGCGAAGCCGGCGAGATCCGTCGCGGTGGACTCGTAGAGCGTCACCGTTGATGGCGCGTCCAACCGGGCGGGTGCTGTCGTGATGTAGGCGTGATAGAGCCGGACCTGGCCGCCGATGGCCACCGAGATGTGCGGCGTGAGCGCAGACGTACGCATGGGGTTCCTCCTTTCTGTGTGCGTGTGCTGAGCAGTCCTGCCGGCCATCACGTAAGTGCCAGGACTGGCGACGCGCAGGCCCCCGTCAAGCCCGATAGCCCCAACGGGGTCGGCGCAACGCGCCGAGGCTTGACGGGGCCGAGCGACGCCGTACGATCGCGAGACGTGATGGCCGGAAAGCGCTGGATGGGTGCCGGGGTTCAGGTCCGAGAACGGAGTGCGTCGATCTGCCCTCGTTCCCGGAAGCTGTAGTACCGCCCGCCTTCGCCGACGATCAGGTGATCCAGCAGCGGGATGTCGAGGACCTCGCCGGCCGATTGCAGGCGCTTCGTCAATGCGATGTCGTCGGCGCTGGGCGTCGGATCGCCGCTCGGGTGGTTGTGCAGGACGATCACTCCCGTGGTGCCAGGGACGACGCACGCTGGCACGAAGACGTCCGGCATCGACACCGACGTCCCGGAGCGCGTGCCGCGAGACAGGATGTGCCACGCGAGCAGGTGCAGGCGCGTGGACACGCAGGCGACCCCGAACACTTCGACGACCTGGTCCGTGATCAGAGGCGCGAGTGCCACAGCGGCCGTGCGCGGCGTGCTCAGCGAGAGTGCGGGTGAATCGATGATGCGCCCTGATGCGTCGCGCAGCGGCCGGTACGTGCAGACGAGCTCGCGAACGTGTTGTGTCGGCGCCGCGATCTGAACGGCGAGCGATGAGACAGTCATGGCCTGTTCCTTTCGAGAACGCAGCGGTTCGCGGCCCGTTGGGCACACTACCGCCGCTGTCGCGACGACGGGACCCGTCGTCACGAGGTGAAGTGGATGCGGACGGAACGGAAACGGCCTGACGCATGGCGACACCTCGGGATTGGGAAACACCCGGCTCTGGTGAGCGAAGGCGACGGCATGCGGCGGTGCCGCGTGCGGAGGGTGGTCCGGCCGGCGGCCGGACGTTGCGGTCGGAGGGAGCCGTGGGGGGGCTTCGCCCCCCGCCGGGACCCCGGTAGGGGGC
>JBFMCA010000023.1:0-50562 GCA_040754955.1 Acidobacteriota bacterium
GCCTCAAGGCCGCCGCGCAGCGCATCCGGGGCGGCAAGAAGCAGGAGAGCCAGGCCGAGGCCGGAGCGGCCCGCGCCAAGGCCTCGAAGCCCGCCCGCGGCGCCCAGAAGAAGTCCACGACGCCGCGGAAGGCCGGGGGCTCATAGAGTTGAGAGTTGAGACGTGAGATTCTCACCTCTCGAGTAGCAGAAGGGCCCGGTGGACAAGCCATCGGGCCCCTCGCCGTTCAGACTTCCTCCTCCACCGCCTGCCCGCGCTCGGCCCTGGCGGCCGCCACGATCTTCGTCTGCAGATGCGCCGGCACCTCGTCGTAGTGCGAGTACTCCATCTGATACGACCCGCGACCGCCGGTCACCGACGTCAGGTGCTGCTCGTAGGTGAGCATCTCGGCCATCGGCACCTGCGCCTTGATGACCGTCATCGGCCCGCGCGGCTCCATCCCTGAGATCCGGCCCCGCCGGCCGTTGAGGTCGCCCATCAGGTCGCCCGCGTAGTCGCTGGGCGCGTACACCTCGACGTTCATGATGGGCTCGAGCAGCGTCGGCTTCGCTTTCGACATGCCGTCCTTGAAGGCGAGCCACGCCGCCGTCTTGAACGAGAGCTCGTTGGAGTCGACGTCGTGGTACTGCCCGTCGTAGAGCACGGCGCGGAAGTCGACCATCGGGTAGCCGGCCAGGAAGCCCCGGGTGCGCGACTCCTGCAGCCCCTTCTCGACGGCCGGGATGAACTGGCGCGGGATGGCCCCGCCGAAGATCTCGTCCACGAACTCGAAGTCGCTGCCGCGCGGCAGCGGCTCGAAGCGGACCTTGCAGTCGCCGAACTGCCCGTGGCCGCCGGTCTGCTTCTTGTGCCGCCCGTGGGCGTCGGCCCGCGCCGTGATGGTCTCGCGATACGGAATCCGGGGCGGCTTCAGGTTCACCTCGACCCCGAAGCGCCGCTTGAGCTTGGCCACCGTCACCTCGATGTGCATCTGGCCCTGGCCGGCGAGGAGCAGCTCGTGGGTCTGGGGGTCGCGCATGTAGCGGATGCTCGGGTCCTCCTCCTCGAGGCGGTGCATCGCGGTGCTGATCTTGTCCTCGTCCCCCCGGCTCCGCGGCTCGATGGCGTAGGAGAGCACCGGCTCGGGGAACGTGATCGGGGCGAAGAGCAGCCCGGCGGCCTTGTCGGCAAGGGTGTCGTTCGTCTTCGTGTCCTTGAGCTTTGCGACGGCGCCGATGTCGCCGGCGCGCACCTCCGGGACGCTCGTCGCGGCCTTGCCCTGCATCGCCGACAGATGGCCAAGGCGCTCCGACGCCCCCTGCGTGGCGTTCTGAACGGTCGAGTCGGCCTTCAGGACGCCCTGGTAGACGCGGAACATCGTGATGCGGCCGGCAAACTGGTCGGCGACCGTCTTCCACACGAACGCGGCATAGGGCGCCGCGTCGTCGGCCGGGCGCACCACCGTCTCGCCGCCGGCCAGCGCCTCGAAGGGGCGGTCGGCGGGCGCGGGCAGGAAGGCCAGCACCGCATCGAGCAGGGGCTGCGAGCCGACGTTGAGGGCCCCCGCCGCGCAGACCAGGGGGAAGATGCGCCCCGCGTGCGTGGCCGAGCGGAGTCCCTGCACGAGCTCGTTCTCGGTCAGCGTGCCGGCGTCGAAGAACTTCTCCATCAGCTGCTCGTCGGCCTCGGCCACCATCTCGATGAGCGCGTCCCGCGCCGCCGCCGCCTGCTCGGCCAGCGCCGCCGGTACCGCGCTCTCGGTGAGCGTGCCGGAGCCGTCGGTGGTGAAGGTGAGGGCCTTCATGGTGATGAGGTCCACGACGCCCGAGAACGCCCGCTCTTCGCCGATGGGCAGCTGTATCGGCACGACCTCGCGGCCGAACACCTGGCGCAGCGATGCCAGCGACCGCTCGAGCGATGCGCGCTCACGGTCCAGCCGGTTGAGCACGACCATGCGCGGCAGCGACAGGTCCTGGGCCGCGGCCCAGGCCTTCTCGGTCTGGACCTCGACGCCGGCGACCGCGTCGACAATGACCAGGGCGGCGTCGGCCACACGCAGCGCCGCGCGGGTGTCGCTGAAGAAGTTGCCGAAGCCCGGCGTATCGATCAGGTTGATTTTCGACTTGTTCCACTCGGCGTAGGCGGGCGTGGCGGCGAGCGTGTGCTTGCGGGCGATCTCTTCCTCGTCGTAGTCGGTGACGGTCGTGCCGTCGTCGACCTGGCCGAGCCGGTTCACCATGCCCGCGGCGAACAGCAGGGCCGAGACGAGCTGCGTCTTGCCGCTCCCGGCGTGGCCCACTACGGCCACGTTCCGGATGCTGGCTGCGTCATAGACCTTCATAGACGAATGCCTCCCGAGGCGACGTGATCAGGGCGTGCGCTCGTCGCATCATATAACCCCGAGCGGGCCGGCGGGACCCCCAGGGCCCCAAGCCCAGCGCCGAGCGCCCAGCCCCGCCGCCCTACTCGTACCGCAGAGCTTCTATGGGGTCCAGCCGGGCCGCCCGCCAGGCCGGCAGCATGCCGAAGAAGATGCCCACGCTGGCCGAGAAGCCCAGGCCGAGGGCGAACGACCACCAGGGCAGGGAGATGGGAAAGCCGGACAGGACGTTGACCAGCAGGCCGATGCCGCTGCCGAGCAGGATGCCGATGACTCCGCCGAGGCTGGTCAGGACGGCCGCCTCGATGAGGAACTGGAACAGGATCTCCTGGCGTCTGGCGCCGATGGCCATCCGGACGCCGATCTCGCGGGTCCGCTCGGTCACCGAGATCGTCATGATGGCCATGACCCCGATGCCGCCCACCATGAGCGCGATCGACGAGATGACCACGAGCGACAGCAGGACGGCCTGCGAGATCTGCTCCCAGACCTTGAGGGCCGCGTCCTGCGTGATGATGTCGAAGTCGTTGGGCTGATCGAGCCTGAGGCCGTGGCGGATCCGCATGATCTGCTCGGCCTCGGCCATGGCCTCGTCGCGGGTGGCGTCCTCGCGGGGCACGATGGCGATCATGGCGCTTCTGCCGCCCATGGGCCCGGTGCGGACGCGTTCGGATCCGAACTGCTTCCGCCATGCCGTGAACGGGATGATGACGAAGTCGTCGGGGCTCGGACCGAACCCCAGGCCCGGCCGCTTGCCGATGACGCCCACGACGGCGTACTCGATCGCGCCGATGCGCACGCGCTTGCCGATGGGGTCCATGCCCTTCTTCTCGAAGAGCGCCTCGTAGGGGCCGTAGCCCAGCACCACGAGCGGCCGCCGGCGGTCGACTTCCTGCTCGGTGAACGTGCGGCCCGCGATCATCGTGGCGAAGTTCACGTCCACGAACCGCTCGCTCGTGCCCATCACGGCGACGGGCTGGGTCCGCTCGCCGCGGTAGAAGATGCGCTCCTGCACCGGCGGACCGCCGCCGCCCAGCCACACGTCGACCATGTCGATCTTCGTCGACAGCCGCTTGATCGCTTCGCCGTCGTCCACGGTGATGTTCGGGCGGCGCATGAGCTCGAGGAAGGACGCGCCGGACGCGAAGCTCACGCCGCTGAACTTGGCGATGAAGATGGTCTTCGGGCCGAGCGAGGCGATCGAGTCGCGCAGCGATTCGTCGAAGCCGCGGATGAGGGCCGTCATGCCGACGACCGACGTGATCCCGATCACGACCCCGAGCACCGTCAGCCCCGAGCGCATCTTGTTGGTGCGGATCGTGTCCAGGGCCATCTCGGCCGTCTCGCGCATGAGCGCGACGCGCTTGATGACGCTATTCACGGCGCAGCGCCTCGATGGGATCGAGCAGCGCCGCGCGGCGCGCCGGATACCACCCGAAGAACAGCCCCACCAGGGCCGTGATGATCACGCCGAGGACCACCGACCATAGCTCGATGGCCGCGGGCAGCGGCGTGACGGCCGCCAGCCCCCGGGCGAAGAGCGCCCCGAGCCCGATGCCGACGATGCCGCCGGTCATCGACAGCGTGATCGACTCGGTCAGCACCTGCGACATGATGTCGCGGCGCTTGGCGCCGAGCGCCTTGCGCAGCCCGATCTCGCGCGTCCGCTCGCTCACGACCATCAGCATGATGTTCATGATCACGATGCCCCCGACGACGAGCGACAGCGCGACGACGCCGACCAGCACGGCGGCGATGCCGGCGGTGGCCTGCCGGAAGATGTCGAGCACCGACTCGGAGGCGACGATGCCGAAGTTGTCCGGCTCGGCCGGCTTCAGCCGCCGGTCCACGCGCAGCGCCACCCGCGCTTCGTCCTTGGCTTGGTCGACGACCAGCGGGCTCCGCGGCTTGACCAGCACCTGCAGCGACTGCCGGGACCCGAAGAGCTTCTGGTACTGGCCGAGCGGGATGACGACGAACTCGTCCATCGAGTTGCCGAAGAAGGCGCCCTTCTTGGCGCTGACCCCCACGACGCGGAACGAGACGCCGGCGACGCGGATCGACTTGTCGACCGGGTCGGCGGGGCCGAACAGCTTGTCGGCCACCTGCCAGCCGATGAGGGCCACCGGCCGGCTCCGTTCGACCTCGAGCGGGCTCATCATGCGGCCGCGCTCCGCGTCGAAGGTGGAGAACTCGATGTAGTCGCGCGTGACGCCCTGGACCTGGATCGACTCCAGCTCCTCGGTCCCGTACCCGACGGTCGTGTTCTGCTGAGCCTGCGCCATGACCGCGCCGATCGCATCGCCGAAGCGCCGCACGGTCCGGACTTCGTCGATCGTGATGCGGGGATTGTTCCGCTGCCGATCGGCCTCGTCCTGGTTGCGGATGATGCCCGTCCGCGAGATCGTGAACGAATCGGCGCCCAGGTCGGACACGATGGCGTCAGACACCGCGGCGTTGACGCCCTGGATGAGCGCCACCACGGTGATGATCGACGAGACGGCGACAATGTTCCCGAGCAGCGTCAGGAGCGAGCGCAGCTTGTTCGCCCAGATGGACGAGAGCGCCAGCCCGATGGACTCGAGGATCTGACTCATGTGTCGCCCCGCGCTACGACCGACGCGGCGTCACGACCCCGGCGTGGCCGCCGCGCGCGGCGCCTGCGTCCGCACGACGTCGCCCTCGTAGAGATTGCGCACCGAGTCGAACGGGCCCGTGATCACGCGGTCGCCTTCCTGCAGGCCGTCGAGGACCTCGAAGTACCGCTCGCCGGCGACGCCGATCGTCACCGGGACGAACGCGGCCTTCCCGTCGCGCACGACGAACACGCCCTCGGTCTCCACGCGCTTCTGGCCGGGCTTGAGCTCGACCGGCGCCGGCGGCACCGCCGCGGCGGGGCTGCCCGGAAAGCTGAACCCCCGGGGGCGCTCGGGCCTCGGTTCGATGATGCGCTGCCCCCGCTCGTCGTAGAGCAGCTCGCGCACCGTCAGCGCCTGGATGGGCACCGACACGGCCTGGCTGCGTGTCGCCGTCGTGATCTCCGCCGTGCACGTGAAGCCCGGCCGGACGTCCGGGATCTGCCCGTCGAGGGTCACGACCACCTTGAAGTTGGTCGCCGTCCGGGCGCCGCCCGTCTGCTGCGCCGCGGCCTGGATGGGACTGTTGCCGATCTCCGTGACGTGGCCCGTAAACGTCTGGTTCGGGATCGCGTCGATGGTCACCCGCGCCGTCTGGCCGATCTGGACCAGCGGGATGTCCGTCTCGTCCACCTCGAGCTCGGCTTCGATGACCGACATGTCGGCGATCGTGAGCAGCACCGTCCCGGGGTTGTTCATCGTGCCCACCACGACGTTTTCGCCCTCCTCGACGTTGCGGCGCGTCACGATGCCGTCGAACGGCGCGTCGAAGCGCGTCTGCGCCAGCGAGTGCCGGCTGCTCGTCAGCCCGGCCTCCTGCTGCCTGAGCTGCTCCTCACGCGTGCGGATCTCCTGCTGGCGCGCGCGCAGGTCGCTCTCGCGCATCTCGACGTCGGCTTCCGCCCGATCCAGGCTCTCGCGCGGTGTCAGGCCCGCCTGCCACAGCTCCTGCTGCCGCTTGAGCGTCTGGCGCGCCAGCTCGAGGCTCGCCTGTGCGCTCCGAAGGGTCACCCGCGCCTGTTCGAGCGAGGTCCGCGCTGCGGCAATCGCCGCCTCGTCGCGGCGCACCGCGCTCTCGGCGCCCACCGGGTCGATCTGCATCAGGAACTGGCCCGCCTTGACCCGGTCGCCCTCGTTGACGGCGAGCCGCGTGATCCGCCCCATCGACTGGGCGCTGATGTTCACCGTCTTCTTCGGCTCGATCTTCCCGGAGGCCGACACGATGGCCTCGAGATCGCGCCGCTGGATCGTCTCGACGGTGACGAGCGTGCCCTGCTCTCCGCGCCGCGCGACATAGGACGCCGCCCCCCCTCCGGCGACCATCACCACGAGCAGCGCCCATACCCACTTTCTCCGGAACACGGTCGCTATCCTCCCGCTACGGCCAGTGCCGTCGCCATGACGGCCGCGACCGCGACGTACACTCCCACCAGCCGCACCAGATACCGACGGGCCGGCCGGCCCGTCAGGGCCGCCATCCCGATCGCCAGCAGGCCCGTCCACCACAGGCCGAAGACGTCGATCGTGCCAAGGAACCGCGCGGCCAGCGATCCCTCGTCGAGCGCCGGAACCAGCACCGCCAGGTTCGTCGGGCTCGTCAGCGACTCCCGCAGGTAGTGGAGCGGCGTCGCGACGATCTGCCCGACCACGAGCACGACCGACGCGTGCACGGCGACGGCCAGCGCCTGCGCCGGCCGCGCGCGCGTCCCGTCGGCCCGCGCCAGCACCCAGAGGCCCGCCGCCACCAGCAGCGTGACTGCGGGGTTGAGCAGCAGCCGGCCACCCCCGCCGAGGTACGCCGCCACCGGGGGCGCCGCCTGCAGCGCCGCATACGCCGCGTCGTCGACCGTGCCGCCAAACGCCTCCACGACACGGACGCGCTCGTCGACGAGGGCCTGCCGGCCGACGGCGGTCGACAGCAGCGAGGCCGCGAGCACCGCCCACGTGGCCAGGCACCCCAGCCACACCCAGACCCACGAGGGCTCCGCCACGACCGCCGCCATCGTCGCGCGGGGGCGGGTCAGCACGCCCAGAATCCGCCCCATCACCGGTCCCCCCAGCCCTTAGACGTAGAAACCCGGTGCGTGTTCCTTGACAGCCCGCCAAATGCCTGAATACGATGAACTTCCGTCCAGCATCTCGGCGCGATGCCCATCTCTTCAGTGTAATCAAAACCTCGACAATCGAATGGCACCAACCCTCCTCCGGGCCCTGTTGATCGCCGCGGTGGTCTGGCTGACCGGCGGGGCAGCCCAGGCGCAGACCCTCGGCAGCCGGGCGACGGGTCTGGGGGGCGCCTTCGTCGCGGTGGCCGACGACAGCACCGCCGTGTACTGGAATCCCGCCGGCCTCGCCACGGCGTCGTATGCGAGCTTTGTGTTCGATCTGGGCGCGGAATCGCAGGAACCCTCGGCCGGTCCGCGCGCCGGCGGTCCCGGGCGGCGGACCACGGTCCGCTTCCTTGGCGTCGGGACCCCGCCGCTGGGCCTGGCGTTCTACCGCCTGACCTCGGTCGTCGCACAGGGGGACGTGTCCGCCTCTGCAGTGCAGCCCGACCCGAACCGACAAGAGGGTCGGCGGAGTATCGGTGTGCTCCGCACGACGCAGATCGGCGCCAACCTGCTCCAGTCGCTGGGTGAGGGGCTGGTGGTGGGGGCGACGGTCAAGCTGGTCCGCGGCGCGGCTGGGGAGGCCTCCGTCGCGGCGCCCGACTGGGACGGGGTCTGGGAGGCTGGAGAGGGGCTGGACGTCGAGCGCCAGACCCGAGCGGATGTGGACCTGGGCGTGATGTGGTCGCTCAATCGCGTGCGGGTCGGGCTGGCGGTCCGCAACCTGACCGAGCCCGAGTTCGGCAGCGCGGCGGCGCCGGTCCGACTGGCGCGGCACGCGCGGGCGGGACTGGCCTGGGGGCTGGACTGGCCCGGCCGCACGCCGCTCGTGGTGGCCGTGGACGCCGACCTCACGGAGGTCGCCGACGTGGGCGGGCCGCGCCGGGACGTGGCCGGGGGGCTGGAGACCTGGTGGCTGGGCGAGCGGCTGGGCGTGCGGGCCGGCGCGCGCGCGAGCACGCTCGGGGCCGCGCGGCCGGTGGGCGCGGTCGGCGCGTCGTGGGCGGTCCGAGCGGGCGTGTATGTGGACGCACACCTCGTGCGCGGCCGCGACGGGGTGACGGGATGGGGCGTGGCCGGGCGGCTGGCGTACTGACGGTATAGTGCAGGGGTTCCGAGAGGTTCGGAAGACACCAGATGCCGGTACGGATTGGCGAGCTGCTTCTCAAGGAGAAGCGGATCACACCTGAACAGCTCCAGGAGGCCCTGGTCTACCAGCGCCAGCACGGGGGAAAGCTCGGCGCGAACCTGGTGAAGCTCGGGTATGTGAAGGACGAGGAGATCACGGCGCTGCTGTCCAAGCAGTACGGTGTGCCCTCGATCGCGCTTGCGCAGTTCGAGATCGACGCGGCGGTCATCAAGCTGGTGCCCGCCGAGACGGCCCGCAAGTACCAGGTCGTCCCGCTCAGCCGCGCCGGCGCGACGCTGACGATTGCCATGACGGACCCGACCAACGTGTTCGCCATGGACGACATCAAGTTCATGACCGGCTACAACGTCGAGCCGGTGGTGGCGTCGGAGACGGCGGTGCTCGACGCCATTGACAAGTACTACGGGCTTCCGGGCGCGGCGCCGGCGCGCGGGGGCGGGTCGTTGGCGCCGGCCGCGGTCGGCGGGAGCGCGCTCGAGGTGGCGACGCGTGCGCTCGAGGAGATGCCGGATCTCCAGGGGGGCAACGACGACGTCGAGGTGCTCGACGACCTGGAGGAGATCAGCGCCGACACGCTGCAGCGCCAGGGCGAGGAAGCGCCCGTCATCAAGCTGGTCAACGTGGTGCTGATGTCGGCGATTTCGAAGGGGGCCAGCGACATTCACATCGAGCCGTACGAGAAGGAGTACCGCATCCGGTACCGCATCGACGGCATCCTGTACAACATCATGCAGCCGCCGCTGAAGATGCGCGACGCGATCACCTCGCGCGTCAAGATCATGGCGAAGCTCGACATCGCCGAGAAGCGGCTGCCGCAGGACGGCCGCATCAAGATCCGCTTCTCGGACAACGGCTCGACGAAGGACATCGACTTCCGCGTCTCGGTCCTGCCGACGCTCTTCGGCGAGAAGATCGTGATGCGGCTGCTGGACAAGACGAAGCTGATGCTCGACATGACGAAGCTCGGCTTCGAGGACGAGTCGCTCCGCAAGCTCGAGACCGCGATTTCGAAGCCCTGGGGCATGGTGCTCGTGACGGGGCCGACGGGCAGCGGCAAGACGAACACGCTCTACTCGTCGATCGCGAAGATCAACACGCCCGAGACCAACATCATGACGGCCGAGGATCCGGTCGAGTTCAACCTGCCGGGCGTCAACCAGGTGCAGGTGCGGGAGAACATCGGCCTCAACTTCGCCGCGGCGCTGCGCAGCTTCTTGCGCCAGGATCCCAACATCATCCTCGTCGGCGAGATTCGCGACTTCGAGACGGCCGAGATCGCGGTGAAGGCGGCGCTCACGGGCCACCTGGTGCTCTCGACGCTCCACACCAACGACGCGCCGAGCACCATCAACCGGCTCATGAACATGGGCATCGAGCCCTTCCTGGTGGCGAGCTCCCTGAACCTCGTCTGCGCCCAGCGGCTCGTGCGGCGCGTCTGCACCAGCTGCAAGGTTCCCGACCCCGTGCCGCCGACGGCGCTGGAGCAGATCGGCTTCGGCCCCGAGGAGGCGCGCCGCGTCACGCCGCAGAAGGGCACCGGCTGCGAGAAGTGCAACAACACGGGCTACAAGGGCCGCGTCGGCCTGTACGAGGTGATGGAGATCACCGACGAGCTGCGCGAGCTCATCCTGGTGGGCGCCTCGGCGCTCGAGCTGCGGCGCAAGGCGGTGGAGGAGGGCATGATCACCCTGCGCGGCAGCGGCCTGAGGAAGATCAGCCTCGGCGTCACGTCCATCGAGGAAGTCCTGCGCGAGACCGTCCGCTGAGTCCCTGGGACAGAGGCACCGCGACCATGGCCACATTGCCCGATCTGCTGAGGACCACGGTGGAGCTCGACGGGTCGGATCTGCACCTGTCGATCAACGCCCCGCCCACCGTGCGCGTGCACGGCGAGCTGCAGCGGTTGGACCACCCCGACCTGACCCCGGCCGACACCAAGGCCCTGGCCTACGCCGTGCTCACCGACGCGCAGAAGAAGCGCTTCGAGGAGACCATGGAGCTGGACTTCTCGTTCGGCATCCGGGGCATCGCGCGCTTCCGCTGCAACATGTTCAGCCAGAAGGGCGCCGTCGGCGCGGTGTATCGGCTCATCCCCGAGCGCATCCGCACGTTCGAGGAGCTGGGCCTGCCCGCCGTCATCGCCAGGCTGGCCGAGCGCCCGCGCGGGCTGGTGCTCGTCACCGGCCCCACGGGCAGCGGCAAATCGACGACGCTGGCGGCGATGATCGACAAGATCAACACCGAGCGCCGGGGCCACATCCTGACGATCGAGGACCCCATCGAGTACCTGCACCAGCACAAGGGCTGCCTCGTGAACCAGCGCGAGGTGCACAGCGACACCCAGGGCTTCGGCGCGGCGCTGCGGGCGGCCCTTCGCGAGGACCCCGACGTCGTGCTCATCGGCGAGATGCGCGACCTCGAGACGGTGGAATCGGCGCTGCGCATCGCCGAGACGGGCCACCTGACCTTCGCGACGCTCCACACCAACTCGGCCGCGTCCACCATCAACCGCATCATCGACGTGTTTCCGTCGCACCAGCAGTCGCAGATCCGCACGCAGCTCTCGCTGGTGCTCGAGGGCGTG
This sequence comes from Acidobacteriota bacterium, assembly GCA_040754955.1. Taxonomy (GTDB): domain Bacteria; phylum Acidobacteriota; class Vicinamibacteria; order Vicinamibacterales; family UBA2999; genus JBFMCA01. The sequence continues at coordinate 10,838 of JBFMCA010000023.1, forward strand.
ATCTGCCAGGCGCTGCTGCCCAAGGCCAACGGGTCGGGCCGCGCCGTGGCGCTCGAGATCCTCGTGCCCACGCCCGGCATCCGCAACCTCATCCGCGAAGACAAGATCCACCAGGTGTACTCGGCCATGCAGACCGGGCAGGAGAAGCTCGGGATGCAGACGATGAACCAGTCCCTGGCGAGCCTCTACCTCAAGCGGGTCATCACCATGGAGACGGCGCTCAACCAGTCCTCGCACCGCGAGGAGCTGCAGGAGATGATCAACCGCGGCGTCGGCGTCGTGCCGGGCGCCGGCCTGGCGCGACCGGGCGGCCCGCCCGCCGCGCGCCCGCCGCTGCGGTGAGGCACGGGGCCGGCACGTTCGGGACCGTCAACTGAGGCACGACTATGCCGAACTTCGCATTCTCGGGACGCACCCGCGGGGGGGAGACCATCACGGGCGAGCGGATGGGCGACACCATGGACGCCGTGGTCGCGGCGCTCCGCCGCGAGCAGATTCTCGTCACCCGCATCAACCCCGTGCAGGCCGTCAAGGCCGCGCCGGGGCGGAAGGCGCGCGCCAAGGCGGTGCCCGCGAAGAACCTGGCCGTCTTCACGCGCCAGTTCTCGGTGATGATCGACGCCGGCCTGCCGCTCGTGCAGTGCCTCGAGATCCTGGGCAACCAGGAGGAGGACAAGAACTTCGCCGCCGTCATCCTGCAGACGCGCGCGGACGTCGAGGGCGGCGCGTCGCTCGCCGACGCCATGCGGAAGCACCCGAAGGCCTTCGACGCCCTCTACACCAACATGATCGCCGCGGGCGAGGCCGGCGGCATTCTCGACACGATTCTCAAGCGCCTTGCCGTCTACATCGAGAAGGCCGTCAAGCTGAAGCAGCAGGTGCAGTCGGCCATGATCTACCCGGTGGCCGTCGTCGTCATCGCCGCCGTGGTCGTCGGCGTGATCCTCTGGAAGGTCATCCCGACCTTTGCCGCGCTCTTCGCGGGCCTCGGCGCCCAGCTGCCCCTGCCGACGCGCATCGTCATCGCGATGAGCAACAGCCTCGTCCGCTTCCTCCCGATCATCGTCATCGGGACCGGCGCCGTGGTGTTCGCCGTCCGGCAGTACTACGCGACGGAGAAGGGCCGGCGCGTCATCGACGCGCTGCTGCTCAAGCTGCCCATCCTCGGCATCATTCTCCGCAAGATCGCCGTCGCCCGGTTCTGCCGCACGCTGTCGACCCTGATGGCGTCCGGCGTCCCCATCCTGGACGGGCTCGACATCACGGCCCGGACCGCGGGCAACGCCATTGTCGAGGACGCCATCCAGTCGACGCGCAAGAGCATCGAGCGCGGCGAGACCGTGGCCGGTCCGCTGAAGCAGACCGGCGTGTTCCCGGGGATGGTCGTCCAGATGATCGGCGTCGGCGAGGCCACCGGCGCCCTCGACACCATGCTCGGCAAGATCGCCGACTTCTACGAGGAGGAGGTCGATTCGGCGGTGGCGGGCATGCTCACGCTTCTCGAGCCGGTGATGATCGCCTTCCTCGGCGGCGTCGTCGGCGGCATCGTCATTGCCATGTACCTGCCGATCTTCGGCCTGATCTCGCAGCTGGCCGGATGACCAAGGGCTCGATCGGATCGCGCCTGCTGGCGCACATTGCGCTCCGCCTCGTCGTCGCGACGGGCCTGCTCGGCGGCGCCGTGGTGGTGGCGCTGCGCACGCCGAGCGCGATGCCGGTCAACCCGTTCTTCGTGCTCATCGCCGTGGTGTACGCGGTGAGCCTGCTCTTCATCGCAACCCTCCGCTTCGTCGACCGCTTCCCGTGGCTGGCCGACGTGCACTTTGCCATCGACGTGCTGATGGTGTCGGCCTTCGTCTACGTCACCGGCGGCATCGCGAGCCTCTTCTCGTCGCTCTACGTGCTGCCCATCATCGCCGCCAGCGCCGTTCAGTTCCGCCGCGGCGCGCTGCAGGTCGCGGCGCTGAGCGCGCTGGTCTACGCCGCGATCGTGCTGCTCCAGTACCAGGCCGGCGCCGGCACGTTCGACCCCCTCCTGGGCGTGCCGCTCCGGGTCGACCTGCCGGCCGAGAACGTCGCCCAGTACACCGCCGGGTTGAACGTCTTCGGCTTCTTCGCGGTCGCGTTCCTCAGCGGCTCGCTCGCCGAGCGGGTCCGGCGGGCGGACGTGCGCCTCGAGGAGGCCTCGGAGGCCATCGCCGACCTCCGGGCCTTCAACCAGTACGTCGTCGACAACCTGGTGAGCGGCCTCGCCACGGCCGACGAGCGCAACCGGCTCCTCACCTTCAACCGCTCGGCCACGCTCATCACGGGCGTCGCCCTCGCCGACGCCGTCGGCCGGCCGGCCGCCGACGTGCTCGGCCTGCCCCGCGAGATCGTGGACACGCTCGACGAGGAGCTGCAGCGCCGCCGCAGCCGGCGCGGCGACTACCAGTTCCGCCGGCCCGACGGTCAGATCATCGACCTGGGCCTGAGCGTGGCCCAGCTGCCGCTGCCCGACGGCCGCCGAGGTTACCTCTACACGTTTCAGGACGTGACCGACGTCAAGCGCCTCGAGCAGAGCTCGCAGCTCCAGAGCCGGCTGGCGGCCGTCGGCGAGATGGCGGCCGGCATCGCCCATGAAATCCGCAACCCGCTGGCCTCCATGTCGGGCTCCATGCAGCTGCTCCGCCAGGAGCTGCCGCTTTCGACCGATCAGGCCGCGCTCATGGACATCGTGCTGCGGGAGTCCGAGCGGCTCAACGACACCATCAAGTCGTTCCTGGCCTACGCCCGGCCCCAGCGCTTCGAGCTCCAGCGGCTCGACCTGCGGTCGCTGCTGCAGGAGACGGCCACCCTCCTCAGGAACAGCACCGAGATCGGCGACGCCCACGTCGTCGAGGTCTCCGTGCCTGACGAGGTGGTTGCGGCGGACGCCGACGAGGGCCAGGTGCGCCAGATCATCTGGAACCTGGCCACCAACGGCTTCAGGGCGATGCCCGACGGCGGGTGCCTCCACCTGGCGGCGGCGCTCGTTCCCGACCAGGATGGCGCGCGCGTGCCGACGCTGACGATCCGCGACGAAGGCGTCGGGATCCCGCCCGAAGAGCTCGACATCATCTTCCAGCCGTTCCGCGGACGGTTCGGCAAGGGGACGGGGCTCGGCCTGGCCATCGTCCACCGCATCGTCACCGACTACAGCGGCCGCATCGAGGTGGAGTCCACGCCCGGCCGGGGCACGACGTTCCGGGTGTTCTTTCCCGCGCCCAGAACCGCCCACCTCAGCCTCCAGGCGTCATGAGCGCCGAGCGTCCGCGCATCCTGATCGTCGACGATGAGCAGTCGATGCGCGAGTGGATGCGCATCCTCTTCCAGCGCGACGGGTTCGACGTGCTTCTCGCGCAGGACGGCGTCGAGGCCCGCGACATCGTCGCCCGCGAGTACGTGGACGTGGTGCTCACCGACATCCGCATGCCCCGCATGGACGGCGTCGCGCTGGCCGAGGAGATTCGCCAGTCGGCGCCCGACGTCGTGGTCTGCATGATGACGGCCCACTGGACCCGCGATTCCGCGGAGTGGCGCGAGGCCCGCGCGCGGGGCGCGGCCGCCCTCTTCGAGAAGCCCTTCCGCGACGTCAACCTCGTGACCTTCCAGGTGCGGCAGCTCATCGACGCCCGGCGGGTGCGCCACGAGCGCGACGTCCTGCGCGAGGCCCTCAAGGCCCAGGGATTCGCCGGCATCATCGGCCAGAGCCCGGCGATGCTCGAGGTGTTCCGGCTGGTCGAGACGGTGTGCCGCACCAACAGCACCATCCTCATCACCGGCGAGTCCGGGACGGGGAAGGAGCTCGTCGCGCGCGCCGTGCACGACCTGTCGCTCCGAAAGAGCCACGCCTTCGTGGCGGTCAACTGCGGGGCCATTCCGGACACCCTCCTCGAGTCCGAGCTCTTCGGGCACGTGCGGGGCGCGTTCACCGGCGCCGATGCGACCACGAAGGGGCTGGTCGAGGCGGCCGAGAAGGGCACGCTGTTCCTGGACGAGATCGGCGAGATGCCCGCGCCCATGCAGGTCAAGCTCCTCCGGGTGCTGCAGGATCGGAAGTTCCGCCGCGTTGGCGGCACCGAGGAGATGGCGGCCAACATCCGCGTCATCGCCGCCACCAATCGCGACCTGGCGGCCCTGGTCGCAGAGGGGAAGTTCCGGGAGGATCTGTTCTACCGGCTGAACGTCATCCCCATCCGCCTGCCCGCCCTCCGTGAGCGCACGGAGGACATCCCGCTCATCGCAGAGCATTTCCTGCGGAAGCACGCCGCCGAGATGGGCAAGCCGGTTACGGGGCTCTCGCCGGCGGCGGCGGCGCTGCTGGCTGCATATCCCTGGCCCGGCAACGTGCGCGAGCTCGAAAACGCCGTGGAGCGGGCCGTGGCGCTCGAGCCGGGCGACCGCATCACGCCCGAGAGCCTCCCGGAGGCCCTCCGCGAGGGGCGGCCGGCCACGCCCGTCGGCGGATCGGCGGCGTCCGCGCAGCCCGCGGACGAGACCCCGGGCCCCGGGTTCAACCTCGAAGCGCACCTCCAGGCGGTGGAGCGGTCGCACCTGGAGCGGGCCCTGCGCCAGGCCGCGGGGGTCCAGGTGCGTGCCGCCGAGCTCCTGGGCCTGTCCTTCCGCCAGTTCCGCTACCTGGCCAAGAAGTACGGCCTCCGCGGCTGAGCGAGAGCGGCTGCCTCCCCCGACTGACAGTTTTTGCCAGGCTCCATTGACAGGTCGTGTCACGCGACGGGGATTGCCAGCCGTCCTGCGAGTGGCCTCTGACGTCTAACCAATTGATGAGATGAGGCTTGTCAGCTTCGTCCGGTCCGCCGACACAGTTGGTACGACTGTTGCTTGCATCGCGGCCGGTGACGCCGCCAACGGTCGGGCGGCGTTGCCGACGGAACGGACCGACAACCACTGGATCGACTGAAGAAATTCTGGGAGACATTGACCATGCGTATCCGTGACACCAAGGGCTTCACGCTCATCGAACTGCTGATCGTTGTCGCGATCATCGGCATCATCGCGGCGATCGCGGTGCCCGGGCTGCTGCGCGCCAGGATGGCCGGCAACGAGGCTTCGGCCATCGGATCGCTCCGCGCCATCAACAGCTCGCAGCAGGCGTTCTCGGCGGGGTGCGGGAACGGCTTCTACGCCGACACGCTCGAGAAGCTCGGCCTCGGCCCCGATGCGGCGTCGGCCGGCTTCATCAGCCCCGATCTCGCGCAGGCCACGCCGTTCACGAAGAGCGGCTTCGAGATCGACTTCGGCGGCGACACGCCGGCGACGGCCCCGACGGCCGACTCGTGCAGCGTGGGCAACGGCGGCCCGGCGGCGGCGGATCTGCTGGCTGGCTACTACGCCACCGCCTCGGCGCAGAGCGACTCGACGGGCGGCCGCATGTTCTTCACCAACACCAGCGGCACCATCTACTTCCAGCTCTACGCGGACGGCGCCTTCGCCGACACCAACGTCGTGGGCGCGCCGGCCACCGGCAGCCCGATCCAGTAACGGACCGGCGGCTGACTCGTCCAGGGGGGCCACAGCCTGTGCTGTGGCCCTTCTGCCGTTTAGGGGCATAATCTCGGCGGATGGCAGCGAGGCGACGCGAAGGTCCCCCGGCCGACCGGTGGTCCGCGGCGGGTTACACGATGATTGAGCTGCTCATCGTGGTGGCGGTCGTGGCGCTCGTGCTCGGCCTGGCCGTGGCCGGCGTCCAACGGGCCCGGATAGCCGCCAACGAATCGGCCGCGGTGGCGTCGCTGCGATCCATCGGAAAGGCCCAGATCAGCTACGCCGCCAGCTGCGGCAACGGTCTCTTTGCCGCCACGCTGCGGGTGCTGGGCACACCGCCCGCGACGGGCGGGGAAGCCTACATTCCGCCAGACCTGGTGCCGGCGTCGGGCAGCTCGCTCGACAAGAGCGGGTACCGCCTGGTGATGGGCGGGCAGGTCGTCGCCGATGCGCCGACCGCCTGCAACAGCGGCGCGGTGGCAAGCGGCTTCTACGTCTCGGCAGACCCCTTGGCGCCGGGCTCCACGGGCAACCGCTACTTCTGGACCAACAGCCGCGGCACGGTGTACGAGCACACCGCCTCGATGGCCGGCCAGACCATGGGCGGCGGCAACCCGACGATGGGAACGGCTATACGGTAGGGTTGATCTTGAGAATGACAAATGACGAATGACAAATGACAAAGGCGTCTTTCTGTCATTCGTCATTCGTCATTTGTCATTTGGATAGAATCACCATTTATGACCCGCCGACAGACCCGTCCTTCGACTCCTGTCGTGCCGGCGCCGGCTGAGCGGCTGGTGTGGCTCGTCGGCGCCGCGCTCGTTGGTCTCGGCTTCTCGACCGCCTCCGCGTGGGTGCACTACCGGCTGATCGAGGATCCCACCTACGCCAGCATCTGCGACGTGAGCCGCACGTTCAGCTGCTCGAACGCCTACACCAGCCAGTACGGAGCCGTAGCCGGCGTGCCCGTGGCCGTCATTGGCGTGGTGTTCTTCGCCTTCGTGCTGGGGCTCGTCGCGCTCTGCGCGCGCTCGGCGCCGGCCCGGGCGAGCCTTCCCGGCTACGTGTTCGCGGTCTCGACCGCGGCGCTGGCGGCGACGCTCTACCTGGCCTATGCCTCTGTGGCCGTGCTGCAGTCGATTTGCCTGTTGTGCGTCGGGACCTACGCGGCTGTCGTGACGCTGTTCGTGGTCTCGGGTTCGGCGGCGCGGTTTCCGCTGACCGAGTTGCCCGCGCGCGCCGGCCGCGACCTCGGTCAGCTTGTGCGGACGCCCGCCGCTCTGGCGGCGGCCGCGGCGTTCGTCGCCGCCGCCAGCGCCGCCCTGGTCCTGTTTCCCCAGCAGCCCGTATCGGCCGCGGCGGGCGAGACCGCCCCGGCCGTCGAGGCCGGGCAGGTGCCGACGGCGACGGCCAGCCAGATCCAGCAGATCGAGCAGTTCCTGCAGCAGCAGCCGCGCGTGCCGGTGGTCGCCGCCGCCGGCGACGCCGTCGTGCTCATCCTGAAGTTCAACGACTACATGTGCCCGCCTTGCCGCATGACCTACCTCGACTACAAGCCCGTGCTGGCGAAGTACGAGAAGCTCCACCCGGGCAAGGTGCGGCTGGAGACGCGGGATTTCCCCCTCGATCCGGAGTGCAACCGGTTTGCACCCGGCGGCACCCACCTGGCGTCGTGCGAGGCGGCGGTGGCCGTGCGCCTGGCGCGGGAGAAGGGCAAGGCCGAGCAGCTCGAGGAGTGGCTGTTTGCGAACCAGCCGACGCTGACACCTCAGACCGTCCGTGACGCCGCGCGCATGATCGCGGGCGTCACCGACATGGATGCCCGCTACGCGAGCGTCATCGAGCTCGTCCGGGGCGACATTGCTCAGGCCGGCCAGCTCCAGGTCCAGGGCACGCCGACGTTCTTCATGAACGGCATCCGGCTGCCGGGCCTCCGTGCCGAGTTCTTCGACGCGGCCATCGCCTGGGAACTGCGCCGGCTCGGCGTCGAGTAGCTCACCTGGACCATGGCCGCGGTCGAGATCGACGGGCTCACGAAGGACTACCTCGTCGGGTTCTGGCGGCGACGGCCCTACCGCGCACTCGACGGGCTCACCCTGACGGTCGAAGCCGGCGAGATCTTCGGCTTCCTCGGACCGAACGGCGCCGGCAAGAGCACCACGCTCAAGCTGCTGATGCAGCTCATCTATCCCACCGCGGGGCGCGCCGCCATTCTCGGCCGCCCGATCGGCGATCGCGCCATGCGTCGCCGCATCGGCTTCCTCCCCGAGAACCCGTACTTCTACGACTACCTGACGGCCGAGGAACTGCTCACCTACTTCGGCAGCCTGTTCGGGCTGCGCGGTATGGACCTCCGCCGGCGGGTGTCCGCGGTGCTCGACGAGGTCGGCATCGGCCGCGAGCGGACGATGCGGCTGCGCGCGTTCTCGAAGGGCATGATCCAGCGCGTAGGCATCGCGCAGGCCATATTGAACGAGCCCGAGGTGGTGTTCTTCGACGAGCCCATGTCTGGCCTCGATCCGCTGGGACGCCGGGACGTGCGCCAGGCGATGCTGCGCCTGCGCGACCGCGGGTGCACGGTGTTCTTCAGCTCGCACATCCTCTCGGACGCCGAGGCCCTGTGCAGCCGCGTGGCGATCCTCGCCAAGGGGCGGCTCGTCGCGGCGGGCCGCCTGTCGGAGATGGTCCCGTACGGTGCGACGGGCTGGGAGATGGTCGTGGCCGGCGTCGACGACGTGGCGATTCGCGCGCTGGCGGGCGCGGCCCGGAAGGTGACGCCGCTGCCCGACCGGCGCGCCGCCGTCGAGCTTGCGCCCGACGTGCGCCCCGAGCGCTTTCTCGCCTCGCTCCCACCGGGCGTGGAGGTCGTTGCGCTCAATCCGATGCGGGCCACGCTCGAGGACTACTTCGTCAGGACCGTCGCCGCGCCGGGGGAGCGCGCCGGTGGTTAGCCTCCGCGCCGTCCGCCTGGTGGCCTGGGCGATGTTCCGCGAGACGGTCCGCGATCGTGTGCCTCTCAGCATTGCGGCCTTCTGCGCCGTCCTGCTCGGCGTCTCCTATCTCATCAGCCAGATGACCGCCGGGCAGGACCTGAAGATCATCAAGGACCTCGGCCTGTCGTCGCTGTCGGTGTTCGGACTGCTCATCGCGGTCTTCCTCGGCATCAACCTGGTCGCCAAGGAAGTGGAGCGCCGCAGCATCTACCCGGTCATCGCGAAGCCCGTGACCCGCGAAGAGTTCCTGCTCGGCAAGTACACGGGGCTCGCGCTGGCCCTCGTGGCCAACCTCGCCGCGATGACGGCGGCGTTCTTCGCGGTGCTGCTCTTCGTCGACGTGGCCACGCCTGCGTTCGCCAAGAGCGGGTGGCCCGCGCCGGCTACCGACCCGTGGCTGCTCGCGGCCATCGGGTTGATCGTCGCCGAGCTGCTGGTCGTCACCGCCATCGCGCTCTTCTTCTCGACCTTCTCGAGCCCGATGCTCTCGGCGCTGCTCACCCTGGGCCTGTGGGTCGCCGGGCACTTCAACGCGGATCTGCGGCGTTTCGAAGCCGTCGTCGACGTGCCGGCGCTTGCCTGGATCGCGCGCGGGATGTACTACGTGCTGCCAAACCTGGCGCCCTTCGACATCAAGGCCGAAGTCGTGCACGGCGTGCCGGTGGCGTGGTCCCATGTCGGGCTGACGCTGGCGTACGCGGTCACCTACATCACGCTGGCGCTCCTGGCGGCGGTCGCCGTGTTCCGGCGCCGCGACTTCAAGTAGCGCGACGATGAGCAGCGCGACGATGGCGCCCCCGGGCAGTACGCGGCTTCTCCTGGCGATGGGGGGGCTGCTGGCCGTGGCCATCGCGCTCCAGGTCGTGCGCGACCGGGGCTGGCAGCCCTACGAGCCGGCCACGCCGCTGCTGTGGGTCCAGTCTCCGGAGGCCGTCGCCCGCGCGTCGCTCGGCCACCGGAATCTCGTCGCCGACGTGTACTGGATCCGCGCCGTCGTCTACTACGGCAGCCAGCGACTGTCGGGCCGCGGGGCCGACTACGGACTGCTCTACCCGTTGCTCGACTTCGTGACGACGCTCGATCCGCGCTTCCGGATTGCGTACCGTTTCGGCGCCATCTTCCTGGCCGAGGGCTATCCGCGCGGGCCCGGGCGTCCCGACCTGGCCATCCGGCTGCTCGAGAAGGGCGTGGCCGCGGATCCCGCCCGGTGGGAGTACGTCCAGGACATCGGCTTCGTCTACTACTGGTGGCTGCGTGACGCGCGGGCCGCGGCCGAGTGGTTCCAGCGCGCGTCGGCGGTGCCCGGCGCGCCGTCGTGGCTGCGGCTGCTGGCGGCCACGACCTTCGCGAGCGGCGGCGATCGCCGCTCGTCGCGCCAGCTCTGGCAGCAGCTCCAGGACACGGCCGACAACGACTGGCTTCGACGCACGGCCGCCATGCGACTGGCGCAGCTCGACGCCATGGACCTGCTCGATCGCCTGAACGCCGCTGCCGACCGTGTGCGCGGCGTGCCCGTGGACCCGGCCGGCGTGCCCTTCGAGCGCGACGCCGACGGCCGCTTCCGGCTGTCGCCGCAGTCGCCGCTCTGGCCGCTGCCGCAGGAGCCGCCGGCCACGCCATGACGCCCACGACTCTCGCCCTCGCCCTGGCGGCCGCCGTCGGCCTGTCCATCGGCAGCTTCCTCAACGTCGTCATCCACCGGCTCCCGCGCGGGCAGTCGCTCGTGCGGCCGGGGTCGCGGTGTCCCGGCTGCGGGCGTTCCCTGCGCTGGTATGACAACGTGCCCGTGGTGAGCTTTCTCGTCCTCGCCGGCCGCTGCCGGCAGTGCGGCGCGCGCATCTCGTGGCGATACCCGGCCGTCGAGATCGTCACGGCCCTGCTCTTCGTGGCGGTGGTGCTGCTCACGCCGCCGGGCCCGCTGCTGGCTGCGCGTCTCGTGCTGTCGGCCGCGCTCGTGGCGCTCTTCGCCATCGATCTCGAGCACCAGATACTGCCCAACGCCATCACGCTGCCCGGCATCGGGATCGGCTTCGCCTTCAGCCTGCTCGGACCGCCCGGCTGGCAGTCGTCGCTCATCGGCATCGTGGCCGGCGGCGCCATTCCCTATGGCATCGCAGCGGCCTACCTGGCCCTGCGGGGACAGGAGGGGCTCGGCATGGGTGACGTGAAGATGCTGGCCATGCTCGGCGCGTTCCTCGGGTGGCAGGCCATGCTGCTCACGCTGGTGCTCGCCTCGTTCACCGGGGCCGTTGTCGGCGTGGCGCTCATGGCCACCCGCGGGCGCGGGCTGCAGTACGCGCTGCCGTTCGGCACCTTCCTCGCGGTGGGCGCGGTGGCGGCCATGCTCGCCGGCGAGCCGGTGATTGCCTGGTACCTGGGCTTTTTCGAGGGGCTGTGACGTGCCTTCCGGCCTGACGCCGAGCGCCTACGCCTTGCTGGGCCTCACCGCCATCGTCGCGGTGCTCGTGGCGATTGTGGCGTTTGCGCTGATGAAGTTCGCGGCGGCGGCGCGCGACGCCCGGCGCGGCATGGGCGAGAGCCGTCTGGAGACGGCGCTTCTCTCGGCGGCCCTCGAGGAGGCCATCGGCAAGCTCCGCGCCCAGGAACGGGCGACCGCGGCCCGGGCCGAGGCCTCGGAGCGGCTCGGCAGCCAGATCGTCGCCGGGCTCGGTTCGGGACTGCTGGTCGTCAGCCGCGACGGCACCGTGCAGATCGTGAATCCCGCGGCGCGGCGCATCCTCGGGATGGTGGACGAGGGCGGGGCCGGCCCCTACGCGACGCTCCTGGCCGGCGCGCCAGGGCTGGCCGGCGTCATTCGCGAGTGCCTCGATCATCAGCGGCCCGTCGTCCGGCGCGAGGTCGAGCACGCCACGCCCCAGGGGCGGGCGTTCCTCGGCGTCACGGCGACGCCGCTCGCCGGCAGCGACGGCAGCTTCGACGGCGTCGTGTGTCTGTTCTCGGACCTGACGGCCGTCGTCGAGCTCGAAGAGCAGCTTCGATTGAAGGAGACGCTGGCGCGCCTCGGCGAGCTGACAGCGGGCCTGGCGCACGAGTTCCGCAACGGTCTGGCGACGATCCACGGCTACGCGCGGCTGCTCGACCCGGCCGCCCTGCCGGATCCGGCCCGCACGTATGTGGACCGTCTGCGCCAGGAGACGCAGGCGCTGGGCGAGGTGGTGACCAACTTCCTCGACTTCGCCAAGCCCGAGTCGCTGCGGCTCGCGCCCGTCGATCTCGAGGCCACGCTCGCGCGCGCGGCAGGCGATCTCCCGGACGCCGAGATCACACTCGCCGGCGCGTTCGGCACGGTGGAAGGCGACGAGGTGCTGTTGCGGCAGGCGTTCTCCAACCTCTTCAGGAACGCGGTCGAGGCCACGACGTCGGCCGGGGGGCCGCCACGCGCGCTCGTGACCGGCTCGCAGGCTGCCGGCTCGGTGCAGGTGACCGTCGCGGACGAAGGCCCGGGGCTCAGCGCGGAGGCCGAGCGCCGGCTGTTTCAGCCGTTCTTCACCACCAAAGCTCGCGGCACGGGACTCGGGCTCGCGGTGGTCCAGAAGATCATCGTGAGCCACAACGGCCGCGTCACCGCGGCCAACCGGCCCGGTGGGGGAGCGGAGTTCCGAGTCAACCTGCCCGCAGCCAGCCGGCGTTCGCCAAAACCGTAACTAACTGTCCCGAAACGGTACAGGCCGACGACGAGCCCTCGCGAAAACCGGTCAAGATCCGGCCATTGCCTGGCAGTCGCTTTGCTCTCGGAGAGCGCGTGCACAGGCGGGCAATGTCGCTCCGGTCGGAAACCGGCATGACGCTGATGGACATGCTGGTGGTGGTCGGGTTCCTCGGCATCCTGATGGCGATAGGCATCCCGCTGCTGAACGACGTCAACGACTCGCTGCGGCTCGGGCAGGCGCAGCGCGACATCGAACGGCAGCTGCACACGGCCCGCCAGCGGGCGGTGGCGACGAACCGGCCGATGCGGGTGCACTTCAATTGCCCCGAGGCGGGCAACTACCGGATGGTCGAGCTCATCGGCACGCCCGGCGTGCCGGCGGCGGCCGACGATGCGTCCGACCGGTGCTCGGAGTCGCGGTATCCGACGCAGCCCGACGAGGATCCGATGACCCGGCCGAACCACGACGGACCGATCCGGCGCATCGACCCGCGCGTGAGCTTCGGCGTGGTCGAGAGCATCGAGTTCTGGCCCGACGGCACGGCGCACTACGACAACGGCAGCGATCCCTGGGCGCAGATTCCGTCGACGGGACGGGATCTGACGCTCACCTACAAGTCGAACACGGCAGTCATCACGGTGAACGGCCTTGGCAGAATCACGGTGCAGAGGCAGTAGCGAGGCGGGGTTCTCGCTCGCCGAGACGATCGTCGCCACCGGCATCATGCTGACGGGGCTGATTGCGGCGGCGCAGCTCTTCACGATCGCCATGAGCTCGAACATGGCCTCGAAGACGCAGACCTTCGCGGCGGTGCTGGCGCACGAGAAGATGGAGCAGCTGCGGTCGCTGACGTGGGGCTTCGACAACGTCGGGCTGCCGGTGAGCGACTACACGAGCAACATCACCGTGGACCCGCCGACGGCCACGGGGGGGCTCGGGCTGACGCCGTCGCCCGCGAACTCGCTCACCGAGAACGTCGACGGCTACGTGGACTACGTCGATGCCGACGGCGTCACGCTCGGCGGCGGCGTGAATCCGGAAGCTGGCACGGCCTACGTGCGTCGCTGGTCGGTCGAGCCCCTGCCGACGAACCCGAACAACACGCTGATTCTGCAGGTGTTCGTGTTCAAGGTCGGCACGCGCGGCGACGATCCGGATGCGGAGGTCATCGAGCGGCGTCCGGACGAGGCGCGGCTGATGACCGTGAAGACGAGGAAGTCGCCATGACGAACCGACGCCGGCCGGCACCGCTCCGCGACGAGCGCGGCTTCACGATCATCGAGATGCTCGTGGCGACCATGATCATGGTGGCGGCGACGGGCGCCATCTTCGCGCTGCTCGATCCGTCGCAGGGCATCTACCGCACGCAGCCCGAGGTGTCGGACATGCAGCAGCGGCTGCGCGTGGCGCAGAACACGCTGCAGAGCGACCTGATGATGGCGGGGGCCGGTACGTACCTGTCGGCGGGCTCCGGGACGCTGCTCAACTTCTTCGCGCCGGTGGTCCCGTACCGCGTGGGCACGGTCGACTCCGACGTGGCGGCGGGGATCTTCTATCGCACCGACGCCATCACCATCATGTACGTGCCGCAGACCGCGTCGCAGTGCAGCATCCGCGACCAGATGCCGCAGCCCTCCGCGGAGGTGAAGGTGAACGCGCAGCCGGGCTGCCCGGCGGGCGATCCGCTGTGCGGCTTCAACGTCGGCATGCGCGTCGTGATCTTCGACGATACCGGCGCCTACGATCCGTTCACGGTCACCAACGTGCAGGAAGCGGCGCTGCACCTGCAGCACCGCGACGACACGTTCTCGAAGTCGTACGGGCCCGGCGCGCAGATCGCGCAGGTGGCCATGCACACCTACTACCTGCGCACGGATGTGGCCAACGACACGTTCCAGCTCATGCACTACGACGGCTATCTCACCGACGAGCCAATCGCCGACAACGTGGTGGGCCTGGAGTTCGAGTACTTCGGCGATCCGCGGCCGCCGCTCCTGCTCAAGGCCGTGACCGATCCCACGGGGCCCTGGACCAGCTACGGGCCCAAGCCGCCCGCCATCGGCGTCGACAACCCGAGCACGACGTGGGGCGCCGGCGAGAACTGCGCCTTCCAGATCGATGGCGCTTCCGGCCTGCAGGTGCCGCGCATGACCGACCTGGCGCCGGGCGCGAGCGGGCTCGTGCCGCTGACCCAGGCCATGCTGACCGACGGCCCCTGGTGCCCCGACGGGGCCGCGACCAGCCGGTTCGACGCGGACCTGCTGCGGGTTCGCAAGATCGGCGTCCGGCTGCGCGTGCAGGTGGCGTCGGCGGAGATGCGCGGTCCGGCCGGCCAGCTCTTCAACCGCGGCGGCAGCTCCCGGAGCGGGCTCTCGTTCGTGCCCGACCAGGAGATTCGTTTCGAGATCACGCCCCGCAACATGAACCTCGGACGGTGAGCGCGATGGCCACGATCCCAGACTCCCGGCGGCGCCCGGATCTTCGCGACGAGCGCGGCATCGCGCTCATCGTGTCGCTGATGGCCATGATGCTGCTCACGGCCCTCGGCGTGGGCCTGCTCATGACGACGACGTCCGAGACGCTGATCACCAACAACTACCGTTCCAGCTCCGAGGCCTTCTACGCGGCGGACGCCGGCGTCGAGCGGGTCATGCAGGACCTGCTTACGGTGCCCGACTGGAACCGCATCCTCCGCGGCGAGCTGCAGTCGGCCTTCACCGACGGGCCGCCCTCGGGCGAGCGGGCGCTGCCGGGCGGGGGCTCGCTGAACCTCACCTCGGCGACCAACATGCTGAACTGCGCCAAGACGTCGGCCTGCTCGGACGACGAGATGAATGCGTGGACGGCGGAGCGGCCGTGGACGACGAACAACCCGCGCTGGCAGCTCTATGCCTACGGTCCCCTCGCCCAGATGATTGAGACAGGCACGGTCGTGTCGCCCATGTATGTCGTCGTCTGGGTGGCGGACGACTCGGCGGAGAACGACGGCCTGCCCACGGCGGACGGCACCGCGGCCACCAACCCGGGCCGCGGCGTCATCAGTCTCCGCGCCGAGGCCTTCGGCCCGTCGGGCGTGCGGCAGGCCATCGAGGTCACCGTCGCGCGCACCGACACGACCGAGCTCGAGCGCGGCTACACCGGGCAGCGGGGCCAGGACGAGCAGAACCGCCGCGCCCGCAAGGCGGCCGTCCAGAGCCCCGGCAAGGCGCTCAGCCGCGCCACGATGGGACTGGCTACGGGCACCCTGGTCTCGCAGTGAGGCGCGACGTCATCATGCGAACCCTCCTCCGACCCGGACTCGCGCTCGCGCTCGTCGCCGGCGCCGCGGCCCCGGCCGCCGCGCAGCTCGACCCGCTGCTCTTCCTGCGAACCACGCAGCACAACGTGATCCTCGCCGTGGACGCGGCCAACCGCATGCAGCGGGACGCGAACAACGACTACTACGACCAGCAGCTCTACCCGGTGACCGGCGCGCTGTACGAACCCGTGATCGGCGTGACGCCGCTGACTGCGACGACGACGTACTACCGCAAGTACGTCGGCCTGGCGCATCTCAACCCGTCGACGTCCGGCGGCGACAAGTTCCGCGCGACGCGCATCACGACCGTCGGGAATCTCGAGGCGGGTCACGCCACGTTCTTCGAGGCCACGCGCCTGGCGCTGGCCCGACGGGCGCTCGTGAAGGCCGTCACCGACAACCAGCGCGCCGTCCGGTTCGGCCTCATCAAGATGCGGCAGAGCAGCCCGACGCTCGGGACGCTGGGCAACGAGGGCCCGGTCTTCAACGACGACGCGACGCAGGCCACACCGACGGACTTGTCCAACGGCAAGTGGAAGATCACCCGGCCGACGGTCGCCGCGTCCAACAGCAGCGTGGCTGCCTCCGGCCTGCTCGTCGCGGCCGACGCCGCGAACCAGAACACGACGATCGTCACCACGCTCAACCGGGATCTCGGCACCGCGGGCGCCATCATTCCCGCCGGCGCCGACGCGCTCAACACGATCGACGCCCCTGTCGGGAAGATGCTCGACGACGCGCGGGCCGAGGCGGCACGGCTGATTGCTGCGGACACGGCGTGTCGGAACACCGTGGTGGTGCTCGTCGTGGGCGGCGCCGACGGCACGATCACGAACGAGGACCTCGCCACGAAGGCCGCCACGTTCCTCAACGTGTCCGGCCGCCGCGTGCCCATCTACGTCGTCGCCATCGCCCCGCCTGCCGGTGACGTGGACGCCCTGCGGGCCGTGGCGACGACCAGCGGGGGGCAGTACTTCGAGATCACGGCCGCGATGATCGCGGCGACCACGCCCGGCCAGCCCGTGCCGGAACTGGTGCGCGCCGTCAACACGGCCGTCCAGCACACGTTTGCCGCGCCGACCGACTTCGATACCGCGCCGACCGTTGCCCTGCCGTACGGTCCGCAGACCGAGCACCAGGTGACGAGCCCCGTCATCGGCACCGTCAACCTGCGCGATGCCGTCGACATCACCGGCGCCGCGCTGCCGGACACCTTCATCACCACGGCGACGGGCACGGAGATTCCGCAGCGGTCGAACGTCATGGTCACGACCGGCCTGGCGGTGCCGGGCTTCGAAGCCAGGCTGCGCGCGTTCCGCGTCTACCGGCCGGTGGCCGACTCGACCAAGCCGTCCGGGTACCGTTTCGACCAGTCGGGCGCGCGCCTCTGGGTCGCGCGCGCACCGGCGGCGGCCAGCCGGAACATCTTCACGGTGCTGCCGGACGGCACGATGATTCCGTTCGACACCACGCGGGTCGCCGACCTGACGCCGTACCTGGGCGTGAGCGATCCGGCCACCCTCATCGACTGGATCCGGAGCCAGCCGCTTGGCGCCGTCGTGGGGTCGACGCCCGCCTTTGCCGACCCGCCGTCGCTGGATCCGCCGCCGGACGAGGACTACCCGGCGTTCCGCGAAGACAACAAGGACCGGCGCTCGACCATCTTCGTCGGCGCCAACGACGGCATGCTGCACGCCATCGACGGCCGGCTCGGCGTCGAGAGCTGGGCGTTCATCCCGTTCAACCTGCTTCCCAAGCTCAAGACGCTCCGGAGCGGCCAGCCCGTGGACGCCTTCAACTACTTCGTCGACAGTTCACCCAAGGTGTCGGACGTCAAGGTGGGCGGCGTGTGGCGCACGTACCTGTTCGTCGGCCAGGGGCCGGGCGGGACCTTCTATAACGCGTTCGACGTCACGATGGACGGGATGGCCGACGCGGTCGCGCCGACCTCGGACAGCGAGGCCGCCGTTCTCGGCTACTTCGCGGCGGGCGACAAGATCACCTTCGAGTGGAGCTTCCCGCGGCTCACGAGCTTCGATCACACCATCGCGCCCTACGGCGACGTCGCCGCCAGCGCCACCGCCGCCGAGAAGTCGGTCGGCGAAACGTGGTCCGACCCGGCGATCGGCCAGATCGTCGACGAGGACGGGCCGTTCGCCATGTTCGTCGGTTCGGGCTTCCTGTCGCACACGCGGCAGCAGCAGGCCAACCGGGGCGGCGCCAGGGCAGGCACGACGTTCTACATCCTCGACGTCGGCGACGGCACCGTCCACGCCAGCCGCGACGTGGGATCGGACAACGTGGCCGAAACCGTCGACGACTGCCGGACGAGCGCCGCGGGATGCGACGAGATCAAGAACGCGCTGCAGATGGACCCGGTCGCCACCGGGCCCGCCGATTCCCGCTTCGTCACCCGCGTCTACATCGGCGACCTCGACGGCCGCGTGTGGCGCTTCGACGTCGGCGTGAGCGGGTCGAGCGGCACCCTGTCGGTGCCGACGCAGCTTTACAACGCCGGCGCCGCGCATCCGCTGTTCTCCTCCATGGCCACCGTGAACGTCGGCGGCAGCCAGCAGTACCTCTTCGTGGGCACCGGCAGCGACCTGCTGCCGTCGAATGGCGTCGCCCAGTCGTACAGCCTCCTCGTGCTCCTGGATCAAGGTGCGAGCGCGACCAAGACGTCGGAGATCCTGCTGGTGCGCACCGACGGCGCCGCCACGGAGTCCCCGGTGGGCGGCGACGAAAAGATCACCGCATTCCCCGCAGTGGCCGGTGACATCGTCTTCTTCACCACGACGACGATGACGCTCAACCCGTGCAGCCCCTTCATCGCGAACCTCTATGCCTTCACCTTCGTGGGCGGGCCCGCCTACGATACCAACGGCGACGGCCGACTGACCTCGTCCACCTCGAGTTCCGGCGGCGGCGGCAAGAAGGGCGGGGGTGGCTCGACAAGTGCCGACAGCACCAGGGTGTTCTCCACCAGCGGTGCGCGGGCCACGGCCCCCTTCATCGTCGACCAGCACCTGGTCTTCGCCTCGGGTGGCCAGATCCAGATGTTCGGCGACCCGCAGGACTTCAACAACGGCGTCGGCCAGGCTGGGGTACGCATCCTCTCATGGCGGCACATTCGCTGAGGCTCGTCACCGAGTGCCCGGGGTGCGGCCTGAAGCGCCGCGAGGGGTGGACGCGGTGTCCCCGCTGCCGCACGCTGCTCTTTGCCGAGGCGTCGGCCGACGACCAGGCCCGGTCGGCCCTCGCCGCACGCCTCGGCACGTGGGCCGCTGGCGGCGCGGCCGCGATGGTCGCGCTGCTCGTGGCAGTCGGCGTGATTCGCAGCGTCACCACGAGTCCTCCCGCGCCGGCGGCGACGCGCGCGCCGGCCGATCGCCCCGTGTCGCAGCCGACGGCGCGTGGCGCCACGACCCGGCCGGTCGATCAGGCGACCCGGACCGCGCAACTGGCGTTCGACGACGTCCGGGCCGGTAACGCCGCCTACGTGCAGGGAGACCTCGAAGCGGCCCTCGATGCCTTTGAGGCGGCGGTGGCCGCCAACCCCTCCGACCCCGACGCGCGCAACAACCTGGCGCAGGTCCTCGTGCGGCTCAACCGCGCCGACGAGGCGCTGCCGCACTTCGCCGCCGCCATCGCCGCCGACCCGGAGCGCTGGTCCTTCCGCTTCAATCGTGCCCGCGCCTACGACCAGCTCGAGCGCTGGACGGAGGCCATCGCGGACTACCGCGAATCGGGCCGCCTGTTCCCCGAGGACTATGCGACGCAGTTCAACCTGGGCCTGTCGCTCATGAAGGTGAAGCGCTACCAGGAGGCCGTCCTGGCGCTCGAGCGCGCGGTGCAGCTCGCGCCGTCCGAGCCGAGCTTCCTCATCACCCTCGGCACGGCCTACGTCGGCGCCGAGCAGCCGGCTCGGGCCCGGGCCGTCTTCCAGCAGTTCCTCGAGCTCGCGCCGGACGACGCGGAGGCGCCGCGCGTGCGGGCGCTCATCGCGGCCTTCGACGCCTCGGCCAGCTGAGCCCTGCGCGGTTTCTGCCGGGCCAGCTCGCGCATCCTGCGGCAGTTTCTGCGAGCCGCATGACGCCCCACTTCGGCCTGCGCGCGTGCTTCGGCCCAGGCACGCGCGATCGGTGGGCGCGCGCGGGTGGCCGGGGCGTTGCAGGGCAACGAGGACATGCCCCGCCACTCCGGCGCCGCGGGCGTCTCGCTCATCGAAGCGCTGCTGGCCCTCGCCCTGCTGGCCACGGCCTTCGCGGCCCTCGGCGCCGTGCTCGCACAGGCGGCGCGGGCGGTGGCAGACGGCCGCCGCGCGACGCTCACGCTGCTCCTTGCCGCCGATGAGCTGGCGCGGCGCGCCCGGGCACTGGAGGCCGGCCGCGGCGTCGAGCGCGTGGGCGGGTTCACACGCGAGTGGGCCGTCGAGGACGTCGGCAGCGCACCACCAGCCCTGGTGGGCGTCCGCGTCTGCGTGAGGAGCGCCACCAGCAAGGCGCCGACCATCCTGTGCCTCGAAACCCTCCGGGCGGAGCGTCCATGACGACGCGCGGCTTCACGCTCGTCGAGCTGCTGGTCGGCCTGGCGCTCTCAACCGTCGGCATCGCGCTGGCGCTCGCCGCGCTCGGGCCCGCGCGCGCGGCCGCGGCGGCGGGGCCGGCAGGCGCCGAGCTGACCCAGCGCCTGCGCGTGGCGCTCGATCTCCTCGCGCACGACGTGCAGGAGGCCGGCGCGACCCCGCTCGTGGACGGGCAGCACGCGGCAGCGCTCGCGGCATTCGACGATGCCATCGCGCTCGGGCCCGCGCTCGACGGCGACCCGCCCCCGCCTGACGGCCGGCCCTCGGCCGTCGAGCTGCTGTGCGTCCGGCGCCGCGCCGCGCAGGCCCGTCTGCGGGACGCCATGGCGCATCCGACCGACGCCCTGCGGCTCGTCCCGGCCCCGCAGTGCCCCGCGGGAGCCGGCGTGTGCGGGTTCGTCGTCGGCGATCTCGTGCTCGCCTATGCAAGCGACCACGCGCCCGAGCTGGCGCGCGTGGCGCGCCTGGTGCCCTCGGCCACGGCCATCGAACTCGACCGCGCGCTGGCCCAGCCGCTTCCGGCTGGTGCGATCGTCGTGGCGATCGACCGCGTGGCCTACGGGCGGCGTGTCGCTCCGGACGGAACCGGCCGGCTCGTCCGGATCACGGACGCCGGCGCCGAACAGCCGGTTATCGACCACGTCGCGGTGCTGGCGTTCGCGCGGCGAAACGGCGTGCTGGTGACGCGCCTTGTTCTCGACACGCCAGGCGCCGCGGCGCGCGGCTCGTTGGCCGCCTCGTTCCACCGGCCGGGCCACGCGGATGTCTCACGGTGGGTGCCCGATGTCGACATCGAACTGTCGCTGGCGCGCCGTCCGTGAGCGCGGTGCGGCCCTCGTGGCGGCACTGCTCGTCACCGCCCTCGCGGCCGCACTGGCCCTGGCGCTCGCCGTGGCGGTGTCGATGGAGCATCTCGCCGCGCGCAACCATGCCGAGGCCGCGGTCACCCTGCTGGCGGCTGAGGCCGGTCTCGAGGCCGCCGCACGTGACCTGGCCGGGCGCGACGACTGGTCGCCCGTCCTGGCGGGCGCCGAGCGAGCGCCGGCGTCGGACGATGTGACGGCGGGGCCGCTGGCCCTGCCGTGGGGCGCCCGGCTCGACGTGGCCCGCGAGACCGCCCGGCTGACGTGCGGCCGGACCGCCGGCTGCACGGACGGCCAGCGGCGCGCGCCGACGGCCGAGCGCCCCTGGGGCGCCAACAACCCGCGCTGGCAGCCGTTCCTGGCGGCTCCCCTCGCGCGCCTGCTGCCGGCAATGCCCGGGTCCTACGTGGTGGTCTGGGTGGGCGACGACGTGCTGGAAGAGGACGGGCGGCCCGATCGCGACGAAGCGCAGCCTGGCGCGCCCGGCCGGTTCGTCGCGCGCCTCCACGCGCTGGCCCTTCGCCCGCGCGGCGCGCGCCGGGCCGTGGAGGCTGTAATCGCCCGGCCCTGTGCGGTCGATAACGGGAACGAGGTGTGCGGGCCGGGCATTCGTGTGCAGTCGTGGCACGAGGTCCGCCCGGAGGTTCCTTGACCTCGCCTGATCGCGGGCGTACGATTCGATCGAGGCCGACGTCCAGGTGTTCCGAGGATTGCCGATGTTCACGCCACGCTTCCTCGCGATCGTGTTCGTGCTGCTGCCGGCCGTGGCGGCCTCGCAGTCGCTGGCCGAGGTGGCGCGCCAGGAAGCGGAGCGCCGCAAGGCCATCGAGAAGCCGGGCCGCGTCTACACCAACGCGGATCTCGGCCCTGAGGCCACGCGGCCGCCGATGCCCGCCGTTGCCGCGGCGCCGGCGACGGCAGCCGAGGTCGCCGGCAACGCCACGGCCCAGCCGGCCGGCGCGCCGCCACCGGCGGCTGAGCCTGCGGAGCCCGTCCGGGATCAGGCGTACTGGAGCGCCCGCATCAACGCCGCGCGGCAGCAGCTCGAGCGCAGCCGGATGTTCGCCGAGGCGCTGCAGAGCCGCATCAACGCCCTCACCGCCGATTTCGTCAACCGCGACGATCCCGCTCAACGCGATCAGATTGCCAACGACCGGGCCAAGGCGCTGGCCGAGCTCGAGCGCGTGAAGCAGGAGATCGCGGATCAGACCAAGGCCATCGCCGATATCGAGGAAGAGGCGCGCAAGGCTGGCGTGCCTCCCGGCTGGCTCAGGTCCGCGTGAGCGCGCGCCCGGCCGCCGGTCCGCCCGGTCCCATCCTGCTCGTCGAGGACAAGGACTCGCTGCGCGAGATGCTGCGCCTGGCGCTCGAAGCCCAGGGGCACGTCGTTGTCGAGGCGCGCGACGGGCGCGAGGCGGCGGCGCGGCTCGCCGATAGCCAGCCGGGCCTGGTGCTGTCCGATTTGCGGCTGCCAACCGGCGACGGGTTCGGCGTGCTGCGCGCGGCCAAGGAAACCGACCCCGACCTGCCGGTCATCGTGATGACCGCCTACGGCGGCATCGAGGACGCCGTCGCGGCCATGAAGGAGGGCGCGCTCGACTTCCTGGCCAAGCCGGTCGATCCCGACCACCTGCTGCTGCTCGTCGAGCGCGCGCTGGCGCAGCGCCGGCTGGCGCTCGAGAACCTGCTGCTCAAGGAGGAGCTGGCAACGCGCCGAGGCGCGCCTGCCATCGTGGGGGAGGCGCCGGCGTTGCGGCAGGTCATGGTCGCCGCGCAGCGCGCGGCCGCCACCGACACCACGGTGCTGCTCGAGGGCGAGAGCGGCACCGGGAAGGAGCTGATGGCGCGATCCCTTCACGCGCTCAGCGCGCGCGCGGCCGGGCCGTTCGTGGCCATCAACTGCGCGGCCATTCCCGAGACGCTGCTCGAAGCCGAGCTCTTCGGCTTCGAGAAGGGCGCGTTCACCGGCGCGGTGCAGCGCAAGCCCGGGAGGTTCGAGCTGGCCCACCGTGGGACCCTCTTCCTCGACGAGATCGGCGAGCTGCCGCTGGGCGTACAGGCCAAACTGCTTCGCGCGCTCGAGGAGCGGACCTTCGAGCGCCTGGGCGGCACGGCCCCGGTGCGAATCGACGTGCGCATCGTCGCGGCGACGAATCGCAACCTCCGCCAGGCCGTGCAGGCGCGCCAGTTCCGCGAGGACCTGTTCTTTCGCCTGTCGGTGTTTCCGATCACGATTCCCCCGCTGCGCGACCGGCGCGAGGACATCCCCCGGCTGGCGCAGCACTTCCTCGACCGCGAGTGCCGACGGATGGGGAAGCGGACCCCCTCGTTCGCGCCGGGCGCGCTGGAGGCGCTCGTCGAGTACCGCTGGCCCGGCAACGTGCGGGAGCTGCAGAACTGCGTCGAGCGGGCGGTGATCCTCTCCGACGGCGACACGATCCACCGGCGGCACCTGCACCTGCCCGAGGCGGCGCCGGCCACGGCGGTCGACGATCCGTGGGACCGCATCGATCTCTCCGGGACGCTCGCCGAGGCGTCGGCGCGGGTGGTGGCCGAGGCGGAGCGGCGCAAGATCGCCGGTGCGCTCGCCCAGGCCGGACAGGATCCGGCGCGGGCCGCCGACCTGCTGGGCGTGGGGTTCCGCGCCCTGACGGCGCGGATGCGCGAGCTGGGTTTGACGAAGGGCTAGCGCCGTCCGACGCCGATCGCCGCGAGCGCGCCGCGCAGGTCCTGCGGTGTGACGTCGGTCAGCGTCACCGTGGATCCGATGCCGCTCGCGGCCACGAAGTGGAGCGTGCCTGCGACGATCTTCTTGTCGTGGCCCGCGGCCGCGATGAGGTCCCCGGCCGACAGATCCGCGACGGGCGGGAGCGGGCCCAGCGCCGTGATGAGGCGGCGCACGCTGGCCTCGGCGTCCGGCGGGGTCACGCCGCGCGCCACGCCCAGGGCCATCGCCGCCAGCATGCCGTAGGCGATGGCCTCGCCGTGGCGGAACCGCTTGTAAGACGTCACCGCCTCGAGGGCGTGTCCCAGCGTGTGGCCGAAGTTCAGCGCGCGCCGTGGACCGGCCTCGCGCTCGTCGGCGGAGACGACCGCGGCCTTGATGCGGCACGACGTGGCGATGATGTCGGCGAGCACCCGCGGCTCGCGCGCGAAGATGGCATCGCGCTCCGCGCCGATGCGGTCGAAGAGCGCCGCGTCGGCGATGACGCCGTACTTCACCACTTCGTACAGCCCGGCGCGGAACTCGCGTCGCGCCAGCGTGCCCAGCACGTCGGGATCCGACACCACCAGGAGCGGATGGTGGAAGGCGCCGATGAGGTTCTTGCCCAGCGGATGGTTGATGCCCACCTTGCCCCCGATGGCGCTGTCCACCTGGGCCAGGAGCGTCGTGGGCACCTGCACGAGGCGCACGCCCCGGAGAAACGTGGCGGCCGCGAACCCGACGAGATCCCCGATGACGCCGCCGCCGACTGCAATCACCACGGCGGAGCGGTCGGCTTTGGCCTCGAGCAGCGCCTCGTAGACCTTGTTGACCGTCACGGCCGTCTTGTGGCGTTCGCCGTCGGGGATGAGCACCGGGGGCGCACTCGCCACCTTCTCGAACGCGCGGCCATGCCGCTTCCAGATGGGCGGGCTGGACACGACGAAGCGCCGGCTTCCCGGCGCCGCCGCCTCGATGAGCGACCCCAGATGAGCCACGGCGCCCGCGGCGATGTACACCGGGTAGCTGCCGCCGGTCGTCGTCACCTCCACGCGCGTCGTGTCCATCTGCGATGGTATCTTAGCGGAGACAGGGCGCTCGCCAGACCTCGTGACCGCAGAGTTCCTCATCATCGGCAGCGGCATCGCCGGCCTGCGCGCCGCCGCCGACCTCGCGCGGCACGGCGACGTGCTGATCCTCACGAAGGCCGAACCGTCGGAGAGCAACACCGGCTACGCCCAGGGCGGCATCGCGGCAGCCATCGGCCCTGACGATTCACCGGCGCTGCACGCCGCGGACACGCGGGCCGCGGGCGACGGGTTGTGCAACGACGATGCGGTGGATGTGCTCGTCCGCGAGGGCGTGCGATACGTCCGCGAGCTGGTCGCGTGGGGTGCGGCCTTCGACCGCGCGGATGGAGCGCTGGCGCTCGCGCGCGAAGGCGCGCATCAGGTCCGACGGGTGCTGCACGCGAAGGACGCGACCGGCCGGGAGATCGCGCGTGTGCTGTGGGCCCGGGCTACGGCCGGCCCGCGGGTGCGCGTCCGCGCCCAGGCCCGCGCCACCCGCCTGCTCGTGCGCGAGGGCCGATGCGTCGGCGCGGCGTTCGACGGGCCGGATGGGCCCGGCGAGGTCGAGGCGCGGGCGACGCTGCTCGCCACCGGCGGTGCCGGACAGGTGTTTCGAGAGACGAGCAATCCTCCCATAGCCACGGGCGACGGCATCGCGCTGGCGTGGCGCGCCGGCGCGCGGGTGGCCGACCTGGAGTTCGTGCAGTTCCATCCCACCGTGCTGCAGGTGGAGCTGGCGGCGCGCTTCCTCCTCTCGGAGGCGCTGCGCGGCGAGGGCGCGCACCTCGTGAACGAAGCGGGCGAGCGCTTCATGGCGCGTTACGAGCCGGCAGGCGAGCTCGCCTCGCGCGACCTCGTCGCACGAGCCATCGCCCGCGAGGCCGCCCGGACCGGCGCGCCCATCTACCTGTCGCTGCGGCACCTCGACGCCGCCTGGATCTACGACCGGTTTCCCACCATTGCCGCTGCGTGCCGGTCGGCGGGTCTCGACCTCGCGCGCGACCGCATCCCCGTCGCGCCCGCCGCCCATTACGTGATGGGAGGGATCGAAACCGATTCGTGGGGCAGGACCACGCTGCCGGGACTGCTGGCCGCGGGCGAAGTCGCCTGCACCGGCGTCCACGGCGCCAACCGTCTCGCCAGCAACTCGCTGCTCGAGGGGCTCGTCTTCGGCGCGCGCGCCGCGGAGGCCATGATCGGAGCCCCGGCGGCGGGCGCCATGGCCAACGTGCGGGAGTACCCGGCCCCCGAACGGCGCCCTGGGGCCGCCGGCCCGCTGCCTGCCGAGGACGACGTGCGCGGGTTGATGTGGGATCGGGTGGGGCTCCTGCGCGACCGCAAGGGCCTCGAAGCCGCCGTCGAGCGGCTCGACGCCTGGGAGGCTGCGACCGACGCGGCCCTGGCCCAGGGGGAGGCCGCCGACGAGCGCCGATGGCGCCTCGCCAGCCTGGTGACGGTCGGCCGGCTCATGGCCCGCGCGGCCCTCCGGCGCGAGGAATCGCGCGGCGGCCACAGCCGGGCAGACTTCCCGGCCCGAGACGATCTACACTGGTCAATTCACATCGCTGAGCGCTATGGCAACCACTAAGTCCGAGGGTGGCGAGGCTTTCGTCACCGAGATCACGCCCCAGTCCGTCGACTACTCCCGCTGGTATCTCGACGTCGTCCGCAAGGCCGAACTGGCCGACTACACGCCCGTCAAGGGCTGCATGGTGATCCGCCCGTATGGCTACGCCATCTGGGAGCTCATCCAGCGGCAGCTCGACGACCGCTTCAAGGCCACCGGGCACGTCAACGCGTACTTTCCGCTCTTCATTCCGGAGAGTCTCCTCATGAAGGAGGCCGAGCACGTCGAGGGCTTCGCGCCGCAGGTGGCGTGGGTCACGCGCGGCGGCACCGAGGACCTCGACGAGAAGCTCGTCGTCCGTCCGACGTCGGAGACCATCTTCGGCGTCATGTACCAGAAGTGGATCCAGTCGTGGCGGGATCTGCCGGTCCTCATCAACCAGTGGGCCAACATCGTCCGCTGGGAGAAGGTCACGCGGCCGTTCCTGCGGACGACGGAGTTCCTGTGGCAGGAGGGGCACACCGCGCACGAGACGGCGGAGGAGGCGCAGGCCGAGACGCTGAAGATCCTCGGCATCTACAAGGAGTTCGCGGAGAACGTCCTGGCGATGCCGGTCGTGGACGGCCAGAAGAGCGAGAGCGAGAAGTTCGCGGGGGCTGTCCACACCTACTCCATCGAGGCACTGATGCGCGACGGGCGGGCGCTCCAGGCCGGGACGTCGCACAACCTCGGGCAGAACTTCGCCAGGGCGTTCGATATCCAGTTCCAGGGGCGCGACAAGACGCGGCAGCACGTCTGGACGACGTCGTGGGGCGTGTCGACGCGGCTCATCGGCGGCACGATCATGACGCACGGCGACGACAGCGGGCTGATTCTGCCGCCCCGGGTGGCGCCCTGGCAGGTCGTGATCGTGCCGATTCCGCGCGGCAACTGGCAGGAGACCGTGCTCCCGGTGTGCGAGCGCATCCGCGGCGAGCTGGCGGCGGCGGGCATTCGCGTACGGCTCGATGCCGATGAGAGCCAGACGCCGGGCTGGAAGTTCGCCGAGTACGAGATGCGCGGCGTGCCGCTCCGCCTCGAGGTCGGGCCGAAGGATATCGAGAAGCAGTCCGTGTTCGCGGCGCGGCGCGACACGCGCGCGAAGCAGTCGCTGCCCATGGCCGGGCTTGCCGGCGCCGTGCAGGCGCTGCTCGACGAGATCCAGGTCCGGCTCCTCGAGCGCGCCCGGGCCTTTCGCGAGGAGCGGACGTCGTCGGCGGAGACCTGGGAGGCGTTTACGGCCCTCATGGAGGGCCGTCCCGGGTTCGTGATCGCGCCCTGGTGCGGGTCGGCCGAATGCGAGGCGCGAATCAAGACCGAGACGCAGGCGACCATCCGCAACATTCCGTTCGGCTACGAAGAGAATCCCGGCAAGCCCTGCGTGCGGTGCAACGCCGCCGGCCAGGTGCGGGCGTGGTTCGCGAAAGCCTACTGAGGGAGGCGGCATGGCGGGCGTGTGGCTGGCGGTGTCGCTCGCGGCGGCCGCCGCGGTGCAGGCCCTGAGCGGTGGAGCAGCGGTGACCTTCGCGGACGGCACCCGTGTCGCCGTCGAGGTGGTCGCCACGCCCGAGTCCCGCCAGCGCGGCCTGATGTTTCGCGAGCACCTGCCGCAGGATCGCGGGATGGTATTTGTCTTCCCCGAGCCGGGCTACTACCCGTTCTGGATGAAGAACACCCTCATCCCGCTGGACATGATCTGGCTCGACGCCCGCCGCACCGTGGTGGCCATCGCCGCGTCGGTGCCGCCGTGCAAGGCCGACCCGTGTCCGACCTACGCGCCCGTGGTTGACGGCAAGGCGGTGGGGAACGCCGTGTACGTGGTCGAGGTCGCCTCCGGCTTCGCGCGCCGCCACGGCGTCAAGGTGGGCGACCGGCTGCGGATGGACGGCGTGCCCGAGCGGGGAAAGTAGTCCGGCACCCAGCAACCAGATCGCGGAGACGCAAAACGAAACAGGCGGGGCGACCCGAAGGCCGCGCCCGCCCGTCCCTCTTTCCCAGAGCCCAGAGCCCCGCCTACTGCATCCGAATCGTCAGGGCCGCGCGACGGTTCAGCCGGCGCGTTTCCTCGCGCGCGTTGTCGTGCTTCGGCCGCTCCTCGCCGTAGCTCACGGTGTTGAGCCGATCGGCGGAGATGCCGCGGCTGACCAGGTAGTCGCGGACGGCGTTGGCGCGCCGCTCGCCGAGGGCCAGGTTGTACTCGGCGGTGCCGATGTTGCAGGTGTGGCCCTCGAGCGTCAGCCGGAGCTCGGTGTCCTCCTGCATCGCCTTCACCGCTTCATCGAGCAGGCGCGTGGCCTCGGGCCGCAGCGAGTAGCGGTCGAAGTCGAAGTGCACATCCTCGAACGTGTACTGCTTGCGCGGCGGCCGTACGACCTGGATCTGCACCGTGTCGCTGGCCGTGCCGCCCTTGCCGTCGCTGACCGTCACGGTGACGGGCACCGAGCCGTCCTGGCCCGGAGCGGTCCAGCGGCTCTGGCGGTCGGCGCCGCTGGCGAATGTGCCGGCCGGCGCGCTCCACTTGTAGCTGAGCGTGTCGCCATCCGGATCCTGCGCGTCGGCCGTGACCGTCGACGTCTGGCCAATCTGCACCGTGCACGGCTCGCAGCGCGCCTTCACCGTTGGCGGCCGGTTGGCCGGCGGCGGCGGGGGCGGGGGCGGCGGCGGCGGCGGCGGCACGTAGATGCGCGTGCCCGGGTGGTAGCCGATGCGCGCCTGCACGCCCAGCCGATCGCCGGAGCTGTCGTCTCGCGCGTTCGACCCGCGGCTCTCGGTGTTGAGGCCGAACGACACGCCGGCGCCGACGAACACGCCGCGCGGCGACTGCCAGGTCACTCCCACGATGCCGTCGAGCGGGCTGTCGGCCTTCCACGACCCCGGCGAGCCGAACACGCCGGCCGGTCCGCTGAGCTGATCGTCGAAGTAGACCTCGCCGTTGAGCTCCGCGGTCACGCGGAGCGCCGAGCGGCTGGGGAACCCGACGCCGACGCCGTAGCGGAATCCGGATGTCGACGTGAAGCCATCAGCCTCGCCGCGCACGGCGACGCCGCCGAAGGCGCCGACGTCGACCCGTTCGTTCGCCTCGGCGCTCACGATGGCGTCCAGGAAGAATGTCGGCTTCCCGGTGCCCAGGCCGTCGCTGTCGCTGGCGCTCGGAATCTGCACCATCGGACGCAGCGCGAACGCGGCGCCGTTCTGGCGCCACTGCGAGGTCAGGTTGATCTTGGCGCCGACGTAGACGTCCCCGAAGCCGGTGGTCCAGCCGTCGCTCAGGTTCGGAGCCTCCACCGGCGTGCCGCCGGAGCGCAGCGGCAACCGATCGGCGTCGATACGGCGCTGGACATCGAGCGCGCCGAAGATCTCGACGCGATCGGTGGCGCCGAACGCGAAGGTCCCTCGGATATTCGAGATGTCCGAGTAGCCTTCGGTCCGGTCCACGTTCGTGCGGAAGAGCGACGCCGAGACGCGCCCCTTCGGCAGCACCTCGCCGGTGGGCACGAACCACAGGCCCGTGTCGCCGAACACCGTGGCCGTGGCCGGACGGGTCGACGACTCCGAGGCACTCGACTGCGCGCCGGATGCGGACTGTGCGTCAGCGACGACGGGTGCCATCGACAGCGCCGTCAGAGTCAGGCCAGCCGCCAGCTGGCTACGGAATGTCATAAGTGGACAACCTCCCCGGGGTCAACGGGCAAGCGGTCGTGCATGCGTTCGACGGACTGCCACAAACACACTTCTCAATAGTAAGGACCGTGAGCCGCGGAAGTCAAACACTAACGGCAACTTACGGGTGCGGCTGCACGGCCTCGGCGGGCGCCTCGGTCTTGCGGCCAAACAGCCACGCGATGAGAATGCTGACCCCGTAGAGAAACGTCATGGGCAGCGCCACCAGGATCTGGGTGGTTGGATCGGGCGATGGGGTGATGACGGCCGCCACGACGAAGATGATAAGCACCGCGTACTTGAAGTTGCGGCTCAGGAAGCCCGCGGTGACCAGCCCCAGCCGTGCCAGCACGAAGACCAGCATGGGGAGCTGGAACACGACGCCGAACGCCAGCGCCAGCTTCACGTACATCCCGAAGACCGGCTCGATCCTCGGCATGAACGACATGTACTCGTTCGAGAAGCCGGCGAAGAAATTCCACGCGAACGGGAAGGCCAGGTAGTGCGAGAACGCGGCGCCGGCGACGAAGAGCGCCGATGAGAAGAACACGAACGGCACCGCCAGTTTCTTCTCGTTCGCGTACAGCCCCGGCGCGATGAAGAGCCACACCTGCAGCATCACGTAAGGCGAGGCCAGCAGCAGTCCGCAGAGCGCCGCGATCTTGATGTAGATCAGAAAGGCCTCGGCCGGCTCGGTGAAGATCAGCTTCTTGTCGGGGACGACGGCGGCCATCGGCTTGTAGACGAAGTCCACGACCGGCTGGATGAAGCTGAAGGCCACCAGGAAGCCGACGAGCAGCGCGACGACGGCGTGGGTGATGCGCTTGCGGAGCTCGTCGAGATGCTCCAGGAAGGTCATCCGGCCCTCGAGCGGCTCCTCGTCCTCGTCGAAGGGCGAGGGCGGTTCGCCCGGCGGAGCGGGCGGTCGTGCGTCGTCCTCGACGGGTGCCGGGGCCGCTGTGGACTGGCCGGGAAACGGAACGAGTGCCATGGGGAGCGGGGTGATGTGGCAGGTCACGCGGCGCGGGTCGCGCCCGTGCCGGTGGCAGCCGTCCGTCTAGCTGCCCTCGGCGCCGCGGGCGACCGTTTCGGCTGCCGGCTCCGAGGGGCGCTCCGGGGCTCCCCCCGCCGCGGCCGCCGCGGCCTTCGCCTCCTGCTCCTTCTGCTCCTCGAGCTTGATCTCCTGCTCGAGCGTGTTCTGCAGGTCGGTGGATGCCTTCTTGAACTCGTTCAGGCTGCGGCCGAGCGACTTTCCCAGTTCGGGCAGCTTGCGCGGTCCGAAGATGATGAGCGCGATCACCAGGATGATGATCAGCTCGGGCATGCCGATGGAACCGAACATGGCTGCACTCCCCGACTTCCGGGTGACCAGACACGGCTGCGGCGGCGGCCTGGAAGTCTAAGGAACCAGTATAGGAACCCGCGGCGCGGCGGGTCAAGCAATCCGGCGTGGTCCGTGGGCCGGAACTCGTTGCGGCGCCGCAACTTACCTGCTAGCATCCGATCATGCCCAGCATTCGCTCGGTGACGGCGGCCACGACGGCCATCCTGCTGTCGGCGCTCGCGGGGGGCGCCTTCGGCCGCAGCGCCCTCGCCACGGAGGACCGTCTGCCGGAGCACTACCGCGCGTTCACGGCGGCGCTCTCCGCCATCCAGGAGGGGTACGCCGAGCCGGTCGAATCGGACCGGCTGGTCTACAGCGCCATCAACGGGATGCTGCAGACGCTCGACCCGCACTCGAGCTTCATGGACCCGCGCACCTACGCCCAGATGCGCGAGCGGCAGGAAGGCCGCTACTACGGGCTCGGCATCACCATTCAGGCCGTGGACGGCGACATCACGGCCGTCCGCATTTTCGAAGGGTCGCCTGCCTATCAGCAGGGCATCCGACGCGGCGACGTCATCGCCCGCATCGAGGACGAGGTCACCAAGGGCTGGACGACCGACCAGGCCGTCCGCAAGCTCCGTGGCCCGCGCGGCACCTACGTGCAGATCGGCATCCGGCGCAAGGGGCTCGACGATCTCCTGCCCATCCGCGTGATGAGGGACGAGATCAGCATCCCCGCCGTGGCGGCTGCGTTCATGGCGCAGCCGGGCACCGGCTACGTGCGCGTCGACGACTTCGCCGAGCACACCGACGAGGAGCTGGCGGACGCCATCGAGACCCTGCGCAGCAAGGGCATGGCACGCCTGGTGCTCGACCTGCGCAACAACCCCGGCGGGCAGCTGGACCAGGCCATCCGCATGGCCAACCGGTTCCTCCCGCGCGGTTCCCTCGTCGTCTACACGCGGGGGCGCGTGCCGAACGCGGATCAGGACTACCGCGCGTCGGAGGAGCCCACGCACACGCAGCCGCTCATCGTGCTGGTGAATCGCAACTCGGCGAGCGCGTCCGAGATCGTAGCGGGCGCGCTCCAGGACTACGACCGGGCGCTCGTCGTCGGCGAGACCACCTTCGGCAAGGCGCTCGTCCAGTCGGTGTATCGCGTCTCCGAGGGTGCGGGCCTGGCGCTGACCACGGCGCGCTACTACACGCCCAGCGGCCGGCTGATTCAGCGGCCGTGGGACGGGACCTTCGACGAGTACTACACCTACGCGCTGCAGGACCAGTCGGCCGCGCGCGAGCCTTCCGCCGAGCAGTTGAAGTACACGGCCGGCGGTCGCAAGGTGTACAGCGGCGGCGGCATCGAGCCCGACCGGCGATTCGAGGGACCCGTCGAGGGCTTCAACCCGACGCGCTTCGGCCGCACGCTGTACGCGCGCCAGCTCTTCGCCGCCTTCGCCGAGCAGTTCTCCGCCGAAGGCGACACGCGCCCGGGCTCGCAGGGCAAGGGGCGCCGGTTCGTGGCACCCGGCTTTGTCGTGGGCGAGGCGATGGCCGACGACTTCAAGGCGTTCGTCGCCGGCCGCGGCCTCACGATCGACGAGGCGAGCTGGGCCAAGGATCGGGACTTCATTCGCGCGATGATCCGCTTCGAAATCGATGTTGCGGTCTTCAGCGTCGCCACGGCTCGCCAGCATCTGGTCGAGGCCGACCCGCAGGCGCAGTTCGCGATGAGCCTCTTCCCCGAGGCGGAGAAGCTGCTGGAGATGTCCCGCAGTCGGTCCAGTCGGCCGCGATAGTAGGGGAAACGCCAGAAATAGGGCAGTAGACCCCTAAATATTGGGGTCTGCCTTGCTCCTTGCCACAATTCACAGCGCTTGCTAGACTCGGGCGGATTCAAGTGTCTTCCCCGCCATGCGCCTAGAACGTCTCGAGATTGCCGGTTTCAAGTCCTTCTCCGATCGGTCGGAGCTTGCCTTCGACCGCGGCGTCACCGCCATCGTCGGCCCCAACGGCTGCGGCAAGAGCAACGTGGCCGACGCCATCACGTGGGTGATGGGCGAACAGAGCGCGAAGAGCCTCCGCGGCGACAAGATGGAGGACGTCATCTTCAGCGGCTCGGACGCGCGCAAGCCGACGGGCACGGCCGAAGTGCGGCTGCGGCTGTCCGGGGTGCCGGTGCCGGCCTCGATGGTGCGCATGGGCGCAGACCACGGCGCCGACGCGGGCAGCAACGGCCACGGGAACGGCAACGGCCATGGCCCCGCGCCGGACGTGGTGGGCAGCCACGGCGAGGACGCGCTGGCCGCGGTGCGCGAGGTCGAGCTGACCCGCCGCCTTTACCGCTCAGGCGAGAGCGAATACCTCATCGACGGCCAGGTGTGCCGCCTGCGCGATATCCACGAGCTGCTGATGGACACCGGGCTGGGCGCGAAGGCCTACTCGGTGATCGAGCAGGGCAAGATCGGCATGATCCTCAGCTCGCGCCCGACCGACCGGCGCCAGCTCATCGAGGAAGCTGCCGGCATCACCAAGTACAAGGCGCGGCGGCGGGCGGCGGAGCTGAAGCTCGAAGCCGCGCAGCAGAACCTCACGCGCATCGACGACATCGTCTTCGAGGTGGAGAAGCAGCGCGGGTCGCTCAAGCGCCAGGCCGCCAAGGCCCGGCGGTTCATGCGGCTGCGCGACGAGATGCGCCGGTGGGAGAAGGTGCTGTTGGCGCGGCGCTACCGCGCGCTCGGCGAGGCCATCGAGTCGGCGCGGGCGCGGCTGGCGGACGTCCGCGAGCAGGAGACCACGTCGGGCGCCCGGCTGGCGGAGCTCGAGAGCGAGCTGGCGACGCTCCGCATCCGGCTGGCGGAGGCCGAGGCCGAGGCGACGCGCGTGCGCGAGGCGGCGCACGCGCGGGAGCTCGAGATCAACCGCCGCCAGCAGCAGATTGCGCTCGACGCCCAGCAGGCCGAGATGCTGCGCACGCGGGGCGAGGAGCTGGACGCCGAGCGCGCCGTGCTCGAAGCGCGCCGCGAGCCCGAGCGCGTGGCGCTCGAAGCGCGCCGGGCGGCGGCGACCGAGGCCGAGCGGCAGCGCGACGCCGCGGCGGCCCTGGCTGCCGACGCCGCGGCGGCGCACGCCGCCGCCCAAGCTGCCATCGAGGCGGCCGAGCAGGATGTCGAACGGGCCCGGGGCGATCTCTACGCGGTCATCAACACGATGACCGCGCTGACGACCGCCATCGAGTCGTCGGTGGCCCAGCGCGAACGCGTCGCCGAGACGCTCGAGCGGCTGGATGTCGAGGCGGCTGATCTCCGGACGGAGCACGAGCGCGCGCAGGCCGCGCGCGCCTCGGCGATGGATGCCCTCGCCGCCGCGCAGGCCGCGCTCGAAGCCTCGCGGGTGGCCCGGGGGGCGCGCGAATCGGAGCTGGCCTCGGCGCGCATCGAGCACGAGTGGCGGGCGCGCGAGGTGCGTGCGCGCGAACACGAGCTGGCGGCCCTGACCGCCCGCCTCCGGTCGCTCGAGGAGCTCGACGCGCACCGCGCGGGGTTTCGCGACGCCGCGCGGCGGATCCTGTCCGAGGCCGGCGGGCGCGTGCGTCCGCTGGGCGCGCTGGCGGATGTCCTCGACGTCGAGCCGCGGTACGAGCGCGCGGTCGAGGCGTGCCTCGGCGACCTCCTCCAGCACGTGCTCGTGGAGGACCACGCGCAGGTCGCGGCGGGGCTCGCCCTCGTCCGCGAGGAAGACGCGGGCCGCTGCGGTTTCCTCGTCGTCGGCCCGATGGTGGCCGAGGCGCCCGCGGCCGATCGGTCGGACGTGCCGGCCGGGTGCCGCCGGCTCACCGACATCGTGAGGATTGCGCCCGCCTACGCGGCGGGTGTCGCCGCGGCAGTTGGAGAGGCCTTCATCGCGGAGTCGTTCGAAGCCGCCCGCGCCGCCTCGGCCCGCGTCGCCGCGCCGGTGGCGACGCTCGAGGGCGACGTCTTCCGCGGCCCGCGCGTCGTGTCGGGCGGGAGCAAGGCCGAGTCGCGCGGCATCCTGGCCACCAAGCGCGAGATCAAGGAGCTGCGCGAGAAGGTCGGCGAGGCCCGCGGGGCCCTCGATCGGCTCGCCGGCGAGACCGCCGGGTTCGAGCAGACCATTTCGCAGGCCGTGGCTGCCATCGCCGCGCTGGTCGCGGAGCTCCACAGGCAGGAAAAGGCCATCGTCAGCGCCGAGGCCCAGCTCGAGCGGGCGAGCGCGGACGAGGCGCGCCTCGCGCAGCGCGCGGAGCTCGTGGCCACCGAAGCGCGCCGGGCGCGCGAGGAGATCGCGGCGCTCGACGAGCGCCAGGCCGACGCGCGCGAGTCGATCGCGCGGCTGGCCATCCAGCGGACCGACGCCGAAGGGGTTCTGTCGGAGGCGCAGCGGCGGTTGCTCGACGCGCGCGAGGTGGCCGAGGCCCGCAGCACGACGGCCGCCGAGGCGCGCGCCACACACGCGGCCATGGTCGAGCGGGCCGCTGCCGCGGCCGGCGACGTCCGGCGCATGGAGGACGCCGCGCGCGACCTCGAGGCGCGGGTGGAGACGTGCACGGCCGACCTCCGCATCATGCGGGAGCAGCGCGAGCGGCTCCTGCAGGCGGTTGCCGAGGGCCAGCGCCTGATGGACGACGATGTGCAGGCGCTCGAGGCGCTGCGCGTGGACATGCTGGTCGCCGACGAGTCCGCCCTCCAGCTCAAGACGACCGCCGAGCGGCAGGAGGAGCTGATCCGAGAAGCGCGGCGGGCCCTCGATGCCGTCCGCGCCCTCGCCACCGAGCTCGAGATCTCGCGCGCCACGGCCGAGTCCGACCTGACGCACCTCGCCCAGCAGTGCGCCGACGCCGTCGGCGCCTCGCTCGACGATGTTCGCGCGGAGGTGGACGCCATGGAGGCCGCGGGCATCGTCGAGCCCGACGTCCGGGCCATCCGGGCGGCCGAAGCGCCGGACCCCGATGAGGAAGCCGACGCGGACGCCGATGTGGCGGCGCCCACGGGTGCCGGCGCCGGCGCGCCGGTCGCCGGCGCCGCCGGTGAGGGCGTTCAGCCGGGCGACGGCGATCAGGAAGCTCGCGGTGACGGCGGGCGGATGACGGCCGAGGAGGCCATCGCCGAGCTGCGCGGGAAAATCGATCGCCTGGGTCCCGTGAACATGATGGCCGTCGAGCAGTTCGAGGAGCTGGAGGGCCGCCACACCTTCCTGACCACGCAGCGCCAGGACCTCATCGACTCGATTGCGCAGACCAACGAGGCGATCAAGCGCATCGACGAGACCACCCACGCCCGGTTCCGCGAGGCGTTCGCCCAGATCACGGTCAACTTCCAGGAGACGTTCTCGACGCTCTTCGGCGGGGGCCGCGCGGGCCTGTCGCTGCTCGACGAGACCGATCCGCTCGAAAGCGGCATCGACATCGTGGCGTCGCCGCCCGGCAAGCGCCTGCAGAACGTGATGCTGCTCTCGGGCGGCGAGAAGGCGCTCACGGCGATTGCGCTGATGTTCGCCATCTTCAAGTACAAGCCGAGCCCGTTCTGTCTCCTCGACGAAATCGACGCGCCGCTCGACGACGCGAACATCGGGCGCTTCGTCGAGATGCTGCGGTCGATGCTCGACCGGACGCAGTTCATCATCATCACGCACAACCGCAAGACCATGGAGATCGCCAACCGCCTCTACGGCGTCACCATGGAGGAGCCCGGCGTCTCCAAGCTCATCTCGGTCCAGCTCAACTGAGCGGCAAGGGCGGCGTCGGCGCGCGGGCCGGCCTCCGGTGGGTCCCGGCGCGCCCGGGCAGCCGGGGCGGTGAACCTCGCCCCTGCCGGTTTCCGTATATACGGGGAGACGCGGGGGAGGGGAGAGCCATGCGAGGAGCCAGGGGACTTCACCAGATCGCGGCCGTGCTGGTGCTCGGGTGGGCGG
Organism: Acidobacteriota bacterium; assembly: GCA_040754955.1. Classification (GTDB taxonomy): domain Bacteria; phylum Acidobacteriota; class Vicinamibacteria; order Vicinamibacterales; family UBA2999; genus JBFMCA01. The sequence continues at coordinate 48,072 of JBFMCA010000023.1, forward strand.
TGGCCGGCTGTGATATCGCGGTCGACGGCCACGGCGGGCTCGACCTGCACTTCGCCTCGGGCCGGGCCCAGGACGAGTGGACGCGGAGCTACCAGCTGGCGCCCGGCGGGCGCTTCGAGCTCGTCAACGTCAACGGCAAGATCGAAGCCGAGGCCGCCGAGGGCGGAGCGCTGGAGATCAAGGCCGAGCGGGTCGCCCGGGGCCGCAGCGACGAGGCGGCGAAGGAACTGCTGGGCCAGATCGAAATGCGCGAGGAGGCTGGCGCCGACCGGGTGCGGGTGGAGGTGCGCACACCGCGCGTGAGCTTCGGCGGGCACGAGGTGCGCTGGACGCTGCGGGTGCCTCGCGGCGTGCACGTGGATCTGCGGACGGTGAACGGCGGCGTGCTCCTGACCGGCCTCGACGGCGAGGTGCGGGCGCGGGCGACCAACGGCGGCATCCGCGGCCGCAGCCTCGTCGCGGCGTCGGTGGACGCCTCGGTGACCAACGGCGGGGTGGACGTCGAGGTGGCGTCGCTCGCGGAGAGCGGGAGCATCTCGCTCGAGAGCGTCAACGGCGGCGTGGGCCTCGCCCTGCCGTCCGACGCGAAGGCCGACGTGAACGCGCAGTGCGTGAACGGCGGCATCAGCGTCAGCGGCCTCGAGCTCGCGGTGGTGGGCGAGCAGAGCCGGCGCCGGATCGAGGGCCGTCTGAACGGCGGCGGCGGGCGGGTGACGTTGAAGACGGTGAACGGCGGCGTCCGGCTGTCGGCTCTGCCCCCCTCGGCAGCCCGCTGAGGTCCGGCGGTCGGCGCCGCGCTTGGCACGCCCGGCGCCGCGCCGGTATTGTGTAGAGGCCGTGAACGAGGATCGGGCCTCCCGCTACCATCGCCTGCGGCGGCGGGCCGATCTGGCCGGCGCCGCCGCGGCCGCCGCGGTGCTGCTCTGGCTGGTTCTCAGCGGCGGCGCGCTGGGCGTGCGCGAGACGGCCGCCGCGATCCTGAGTTTTGTCGCGCTCCCGGCGTGGGCTGCGGATCCCGCGACGGCCGCGCTCGTCGCCCTCCAGGTTCTGCTCCTGCTCGCCATCGTCGAGATGCCGTTCGCGTGGTACCAGGGATTCGTCGTCGAGCACGCCTACGGGCTGTCCAACCAGACGCTCGGTCACTGGATGCGCGACCACGCGAAGGGGCTGGCACTGGCGGTCGGGCTCGGCATGGCCGGCGCCGCCGTGGTCTACGCGGCGCTGGGCTGGTCCAGGGACTGGTGGTGGCTGGCGTCGGCACTGGTGTGTGCCCTCGCGTCCATCGGGCTCGCCCAGGTCGCGCCCGTCGTGCTGCTCCCGCTGTTCTTCGCGGTCAAGCCGCTCGATCGGCCGGCGCTCGTGGCGCGCCTGCTCGACCTGTCGCGGCGCGCGGGCACGAGTGTGGTCGGCGTCTTCGAGTGGACGCTCAGCGCTCACACGAAGAAGGCAAACGCTGCGCTCGCGGGGCTCGGCCGGACGCGGCGGATTCTGCTGGCCGACACGCTGCTGGCGGACTACTCGGACGATGAGATCGAGGTGATCCTGGCGCACGAGCTGTCGCACCACGTGCATCACGATCTCGGGCGGGGGATTGCGCTGTTCGCGGGCCTGCTCGTCGCCGGCTTCTTCCTTGCGCACCTGCTGCTGGGCGCGCTGGCCGGCCCCCTGGGCCTGGCCGGGCTGGCGGATCCCGCTGGCCTGCCGCTGCTGCTGCTCGTCGGCGCAGGCTGGCTCGTCGCGATGCGGCCAATCGTGAATCTGGTGTCGCGCCGGCACGAGCAGCGGGCCGACCGCTACGCGCTCGAGATGACGGGCAACGTGGCGGCGTTCCTCTCGGCGATGAAGCGTCTCTCCCAGCAGAACCTGGCCGAGGACGACCCTTCCCCGCTCGTGAAGGCGATGTACTACGCGCACCCGCCCATCCGGGAGCGCCTGGCGGCCGCGCGCGCGTGGTCGCCGGCGGGTGCGCGCCCCCGGTAACGCTACTGTGGACGCACGACGAGCGTGCCGCGCATGGCGGCGCAGCGATCGTCGGCCGAGAGGTTGCAGTAGAAGGGGAACGTCCCGGCCTGGTCGGCCCGGAACTCGAAGGTGATGGTCTGCCCGCCGGCCACGCGCTTCATGACGCGGTAGGCGTCGATAGCGAAGCCGTACGGCACGTCCTCGCTCCGGAGCGTGATGCGCACCAGATCGTCCCGGGTCACGTCGATGCGGTTCGGAAAGAACTGGTGACCGCGCGCCGTGATGGTGATGTCGCGGCGATTGGGCGCCTGCTCCTGCGCCCAGGACGGGATCGCGACGATGGCGCCGAGCGCGGCGGAGGCGAGCACCAGGCGGGTCATACCTCGATTATAGGGCGCGAGCGGCGCCGTACGGACGAAGGGCCGGGGCCTGTGTCCCGTCCCGTCTGGCGGAACACAGGCCCGAGCCCCGAATCAGTGGCGCGGACCGCGGTCGCGCCGCGGGCCGCGATCACGGCCGCGGTCACGGT
>JBFMCA010000024.1:0-50012 GCA_040754955.1 Acidobacteriota bacterium
GGCCGTCGTGGCCGCGGCGATCGTCGGGTGGCAGTTCGCCGAGCGGTCCAAGCCCGTCGCCGGGCCCATCATCCTCATCAGCATCGACACCCTCCGGGCCGATCGGCTGCCCGTGTACGGCTACGCCGGGGGCGAGACGCCGGCGATTGACGAGCTGGCGCGGTCGTCCGTGGTGTTCGAGCGCGCCTACGCGCACTCGCCGCAGACGCTGCCATCCCACGCCTCGATGCTCACCGGCCGGCTGCCCTTCGAGCACGGCGTCCGTGACAACGTCGGCTTCACGCTCTCGGAGCAGCACCCCAGCCTCGCCACGCTGCTGAGCGCCCGCGGGTTCGAGACCGGAGCAGGCGTCTCGGCCTACGTGCTGCGCGCCGAGACCGGAATCGGGCGCGGCTTCGGGACCTACGACGCGGAGATCGACCCGGGCCCGGCCGATGCACCGGCGACCCTCGTCGCGCGCGACGGCAGCGTCACGGTGGACAACGCCATCCGATGGCTCGAAGGCCGGGGCGGCGAGCGCTTCTTCCAGTTCCTGCACCTGTACGAGCCGCACGCGCCGTACGCCCCCCCGCCGCGCTTCGGAGCAGCCGCGCATCCCTACGACGGAGAGATCGCCTACGCGGATTCCCTCGTGGGACGCATCACCGAGCACCTGAAGCGCCGCGGGCTGTTCGACCGGGCCCTGATCATCCTGACGGCGGACCACGGCGAGGGGCTCGGCGACCATGGCGAGCAGGAGCACGGCTTGTTCCTGTACGACGAAGCCGTCCGCGTGCCGCTCCTCGTGAAGATGCCCGAGGCGCGGCGAAGCCCGGACGGCCCGCTGCGCCGCGTGACCGCGCCCGTCCAGCACATCGACCTCGTGCCCACAGTGCTCGACCTGGTCCGCGCGCCCGTCCCGCCGGGCCTGCGGGGGCGCTCGCTTCGCGGGATGCTCGAGCGCGAGGACGCCGAGCTGGCGCCGCAGGGGATCTACGCCGAGGCGATGTACGGCCGGCTGCAGTTCGGGTGGGCGGAGCTACAGTCACTCACCGACGACCGGTTTCGCTACATCCGGGCGCCCCGCGCCGAGCTGTACGACCTGGCGAACGATCCGGACGAGCGCGTCAACCTCGAACCCGAACGCCAGGCCACCGCGCTGGCCATGGCGGGCGCGCTCGATCGCCTCGTGGCGGGCTCGCGCCTCGGCGAGCCGGCGCCCGTGGCGACCATCGACCTCGAGAAGTTCGCGGCGCTGGGCTACGTCGGGATTCAACCGCGCGCGCCAGCGGCGCCGGACGCGGTGCGCCCCGATCCCAAGGACATGGTCGGCGTGCTCGAGGCCTACCGCCGGGCCGCGCAGCTGACCATCGCCCGCGCCTTCGACGAGGCGCTCGCCGTCCTGACCGCCATCGTCGAGCAGCGCCCGGAGCTCGCGGACGTGTGGTCGGAGATCGGCCGGCTGCAGCTGAGAGCCGGGCGCGCTGAGGCGGCGCTGGCGTCGCTCCGGCAGGTCGTGGTCCTCCATCCCGAAGACCCGGCCGCGCTCGTCGCCGTCGGCGACGTGCTCGCGCGTCTGGGACGGCTCGACCAGGCGGCCCGACACGCCTCGCTGGCGATCGAGGTCGCCGCGGGACAGAAGGACGCGAGCGGCCGGGCCGCCGCCTACGAGCTGGCCGTGAGGGTGGCGCTGGCCCGTCAGCAGCCGGAGGAGGCCGCCCGCCTGGCGGCCGAAGCCGCCGAAGCCAACCCGGCTCTGCGGCTCGACGAGTACGTCGAAGGTCGGGTCCTGTACGCCCGGGAAGAGCTGGAGGCCGCGGTCGCGAAGTTCGAGGCCGTCGCGGCGGCCGAAGCGGGGGGCGTCCGCATCCGCGAGCTGCACTGGTACCTCGGCGACGCGCTCGCCCGCCTCGAGCGGTACCCTGAAGCCGAGCGGGCGTTCCAGGAAGAGTTGCGGCGGTCGCCCCAGAACGGGCGCGCCTATGCCAGTCTGGCCATGCTGTACCGCGCCAGCAACCGGCCGGATGACGCCGTGCGCACGGTCGAGGCGCTCACCGACGCCCTGCCAACCCCCGAGGGCGATGCCCTCGCGATCAGGCTCTGGACGCTCCTCGGTGAGAGCGACAGGGCCCAGGCCATCCGGCGCCGCGCGCGGCGCTGACCTACCGGCCCCCGCGCCGACGCGCCTCGTCAATCATCCGATCGAGGTTCGGATAGCCAGGATCCATCGAGCGCGCGCGGCGCCACAGGTCCACGGCTTCGTCGAACCGGCCGGCCCGCGCGGCGACGATGCCCTTGATGACCAGCGCCCGTGCGAAGCGCGGCTCGAGCGCGAGCGCCGCGTCGGCGGCCTGCACCGCGAGGTCTCCGTTCCCGAGCTGCGCTTCGAGCCACGCGCGCTCCGCGTGGTTCGTGGCGGAGTCCGGGAACATCGTCACGCTCGTCACGAGGTCTTCCTGCGCCCGCGCGAGGAGCGTGCCCGCCCGCCCCGGCAGGCGCACGATGTCGAACGCCAGCAGCGCCTGCGCGGCCCGCAGGCGGACAACCCGCACGTCGTCGGTCAGCCGTGCCAGCACCGCGGTCACGATGCCCTGCCGGGCGCGGTGGTCCATGGCCGCCAGCGACCGGACCGCCGAGGCGCGCACCGTCGGCTCCGGATCCGCCGCGGCCCCGATGAGCGCGTTCACCACGAAGGGCGGCACCGCCACCCCAGCCGGCGCTGCCGGCGCGTCCGCGCCAGCGCCGCGCGCGCCTCCAAACGACGTCTGGCTCTCGCCGGACACGCCGACGCCGACCGTGCCGGTGGCCAGCCGCCCGATGTAGTCGGCGGCGCTCGCGCGGATGATGAAACCCCGCGACCGATCGACGGCCAGCCGGGCCAGATCGGGCAGGACGGCCGCATCGCCGGCGCCCGCCCGATACATGGTGTCGGCCAGCGCCACGGCCCGTGCGCGCCGCTCGCCGTCGCCCCACCACGCGTCCATCTGCCGCGCCGCCCATTCCGGCGGCCGATCGTCGTGGCAGGTCGTGCAGGCGTTCGGGACGCCGTAGCGCGCGGTCAGCTCCGGAACCGGGGCCTCGAACGTGTGATCGCGCCGCCGGATGAGCAGCCGCCAGTTGACGTCGCTCATATGGCAGCCGATGCACCGGCTGCCCTCCGAGTCGGCCGCATGAAACGTGTGCCGCCCCAGCTCCACCCCCGCGTAGACGCGCGTCGCCCCCACACCCGCGGCACCTTCTTCGGAACCCGCGGAAGCTCCTCCGGAACCCGCGGATCCTCCGGAACCCGCTGCATGGCACTGCGTACACAACGCGTCGCCCTCGCGGCCCCGGGTGATATCCACCTTCAGCGCGTACGGGTAGTCCGACCCGTGCGCGACGTGGCAGCTCGTGCACGTCACGTCTCCGGCCTTGAAGCACCCGCTCAGCGCCAGCGCCTGCGGCCGGTTGAAGCGGTTCGGCCGCCCGTCGGGCCAGAACTCGCCCTGCGGATCGTTGGCCGGAATCGGATCGCTCAGCAGGAACGGAAGCGCGTAGTCCTCGTACCGCTCGCCGGCCGTGAAGCCCGTGAACAGGTTCTTCTTGTTGCCGTGGCAATAGGCGCACAAATCGTAGTTCTGGCGCGGCGAGGCGAAGCGCGAGGAGAAGACCTCGGGAAAGCCGGGCTTGGCCAGCGGGTCCTTCTTCCACGCGTCCATCATCTCGACGTGGACGCGACCGGGCCCGTGGCAGGCCTCGCAGCCGATGCCCATCTCGGTCCACGTCGTGCGATAGGTCTTCGACCTGAGGTCGAACCCCTGGACGATGTTCGTCGCGTGGCAGTTGAAGCAGTTGACGTTCCAGACCTGCTTCAGGTCGTGCGCGCCATCGGGGACGGGCGTGATCTCCTTCCAGTCGACCCACCGTCCGGTCTCGATGTGCCAGAAGACCGGCAGCACGTACACGCGGCCATCGTCGAGCGTCGAGAGATAGCCCTGGTAGCGCTTCGCGCCCAGCGTGTAGTCGACCTGGTAGGTTTCGGACGGGCGGCCGTCCGCTGCGATCGTGACGGCGGGTCTGCCGTTGCGGGTGGCGAACGTGTAGGAGCGGCCGTGGTCGGAGAAGCGCGCGCCGCTGGTGAAGTCGCCGACGATGAGCGCGTCGGCGACGGGGCGCGTCATCTGGACGTGCAGCGAGCGCTCCCACTCGTCGTACTCGGCGTCGTGGCAGCGCTGGCAGGCCGCCGAGCCGACGTGGTCGCTCGTCGCCGCCGCGGCACCCGCGATGGCAGCGACGGATGACGCCGGGCTCTGCTCGGCGCCAACGGCTGAGATGGCCACCGCCACCGACCAGAGCGCGGCGGCCACAGCAATCACGCGCATTCGCCGCAGGATAACAACGGAAGCCCAGAGCCCAAAGCCCAGAGCCCAGGGCCCAAAGCCCAAAAAGAAAAAGGGGAGCTCAACAGCTCCCCGGTGAGAACGGCCGGCCTTTCAGGATCCTCCATCCTGTGACCGACCCACGAGCCGACCTAGTCAGCCTCGGCCCGAAACCCAGTAGGACAAGAACTCCTGTGGGGTGCCCTCCAGAGAGCAATCCCCATGCCCACGGGACCCCATCCATGGGGCGCGGATTTCGGTGGATTTTGCACGTTTTTGTCGAGCGTCGACCGAGGCCAGAAGCATCGATCCAATGGGTTGGAAGCTGAGCGTCCGGCGACATGGATCAGGACCGGATGCCGGGACCCCCGACGGCCGCAGTGTCCGGGGCGCCTGCCGACGCGCCCGTATAATCGGGCCCATCCGCCGGAGGTCCGCATGCGTCAGGGCTCGACTGTCCTCGCCTCGGTTCTGCTGCTCGTCGGACTCGCCGCCGCCCAGTCGCCGTCGCCGTCCGACGGGATCATCCACGTGCGGCTGACGCTCACGGAAGGCACGTCGATGGCGGCTGCGCTGTCTCCCGACGGGCGCACCATCGTGATCGACCTGCTCGGCGCGCTGTGGAGCCTCGACGCGGATGGCGGCCGTGCGACGCGGATCCTCGAGGACGGCTACGACGCACATGCGCCGGCGTGGTCGCCCGACGGCCGGCGCTTGGCCTTCCAGGCGTATCGCGACAGCACGTGGAATATCTGGACGATGAACGCGGACGGATCCGCGCTCACCCGCGTGACGTCGGGGCCCTTCGACGATCGAGAGCCGCACTGGTCGCCGGACGGCACGATGCTCGCATTCGCCTCGGACCGGAGCGGCAACTACGACGTCTGGACCCTGACGCTCGCCAGCGGCGCGGCGCGCCAGGTGACCCGGAGCGAGGCCAACGAGTACACGCCGGCCTGGTCACCGGACGGCCGCGAGATCGCGTACGTGTCCGATCGTCAGGCGCGCGGCATCTACGCCGTCGACGTGGCCTCGGGAGCCGAACGACTCATGCACGCCGACGCGCGCACGCTGGCGGCGCCCTCCTGGAGTCCCGACGGCTCACGGCTGGCCTATGTCGCCATCGACGGCGCGGTGAGCCAGCTGGTGTCTGCCGGTGTCAACGTGGCCGATGCCGGCGAGGACGTGTTCCCGTTCCGCGCGCACTGGACGCGGGACGGCGACCTGCTCTACACGGCGGATGGGCTGATCAAGCGGCGTGCTGCCGCTGGCGGGGCGGCGCGGACGGTGGCGTTCGCCTCCGACATCGCATTCACCCGCGCGCCGTTCACGCCGCGTCGTCGTTCCATGCCATCCGGCAGCCCACAGCCGGTGCGCGGCCTGATGCGTCCGGCAATCTCGCCCGATGGCAGCCGCATCGTCTTTGGCGCCCTCGGCGATCTGTGGATCGCGCCGGCGACGGAAGGGGATGTCACGCCGGAGCGGCTGACGCGCGACGCGTTCGTCGAGATCGATCCGGCGTGGTCTCCCGATGGGTCGCGCCTCGCATTCTCGTCCGATCGCAACGGGTCGATGGACCTCTGGGTGCGGGACCTGAAGACCGGCGTGGACCGCCGCCTGGCGCCGCGGGCACACGCGGCGGCCTGGGCGCCGGACGGCGCCCGCATCGCGTTCCTCGACTCGCAGTCCCAGCTCCAGGTCGTCGACGTGGCCACTGGCGAAGTGCGCAGGGCCCACGACCGCCTGAACGAGCCTGGCCGCCCCAGCTGGCTGCCCGGCGGCCGCGCCGTCGTCCTGGGAGCGCTCCGGCCGTACTCGACGCGGTTCCGTGAGGGCACCAATCAGGCGCTGCTCGTGCCCATCGACACGAGCGCCTCGACCGAGGCGGGCCCGAGCCCGTCGAGCGGACGCTGGCTGAATCCGCTGCCCCACACGTCGATCGGCATGCGCGAGGACTACGGCCCCGTGTGGTCGCCGGACGGTACCCACCTGGCGGCTATCATCGACGGCTACCTGGCCGTGCTGCCGATCGGCCCTGGCGGCGTCCCGCTCCCGAACCCTCGCCGCCTGTCGCCGGAGCTGGCCAACTCACCCTCGTGGACCGGCGACTCCCGGCGGGTGCTGTATCAGCATGCCAACGGCCTCGGCCTGGTCGATCTGGCCGACGGCCGCGTCCGCCAGATCCGGCCGCGCCTCGCCTGGACGGCGGCGCCGGCCACGGGCACGGCGGTCATCCATGCGGGCCGCCTCTTCGACGGTCGCGGCGACCACGTGCGGGAGCATGTCGACCTGGTCATCGAGGGCAGCCGCATCGCCGCCCTCGAGCCGCATCGCGACGCCCTCCACACCGGCACGGTGATCGATGCGTCGAACGGCACCGTGCTGCCCGGGCTCATCGAGAGCCACACGCACCTGTCCAAGGCGTACGGCGAAGCGCTCGGCCGCATCTGGCTGGCCTTCGGCGTGACGACCGTTCGCAACCCGGCTGCCAGCCCGTTCGAGGCGCTCGAAGAGCGCGAGTCGATCGACTCGGGCGTCCGCCTCGGTCCCCGCGTGTTCTCGACGGGCGAGCCGTTCGACGGCACGCGCATCTACTACCCGGGCGGATCGTCCCTCGAACACCCGCCGCAGGTGGACGCGTGGCTTGCGCGCGCCCGCGCGCTGGACTTCGACCTGATCAAGACCTACGTGCGGCTGCCCGATCGGCTGCAGCAGCAGGTCATCGACGGCGCCCACGCGATGGGCCTGCCCGTGACCTCGCACGAGATCTACCCGGCCGTGGCGTACGGGGCGGACGGCGTCGAGCACATCCGCGGGACCAGCCGGCGCGGCTTCTCGCCGAAGATGAGCGAGTTGCGCCGCTCGTACGGGGACGTGATGGGCCTGCTCGCCGCGTCGAAGATGACCCTGACGCCCACCATCGGCATCCAAGGCGGTTATCAGCTGCTCACGCTTCGCGACGGCTCGTGGCTGGATGACTGGCGCATCCAGCAGCTCTTTCCGGCCTCGGCGCTCGAGGCGACGCTCGCGCTGCGGACCCGGACGCCGGACGCGCAGGACCTGGCCGCGCGCGAGGCGCTCGTGGGGGCGCAGGAGCGGATGGTGGCGTCGGTGGTCCGTCGCGGCGGGCGGATCATTGCGGGCACCGACGCGCCCATCATCCCGTACGGGCTGTCGCTGCTCACCGAGCTCGAGCACTACGTGCGGGGCGGTCTCTCCCCCGCCGAGGCCATCCGCGCCGCGACGTCCGTTCCGGCCGGCGCCATGGGCCTCGGGTCGGAGCTGGGCACGCTTGCGCCCGGCATGCTCGCCGACCTGGTGATCGTGGACGGCAACCCCCTCGCCGACATCAGGAATCTGCGGAGAACGCGCTACACCGTCAAGGGCGGGGTGATCTACCCGACGCCCGCGCTGCTCGGGAGAGCACGGTAGTCAGCGCCCCACGACCTCGCCCAGCGCGGCCATGGCGTCCTCGAGCTGGGTATCGCTCAGGTAGGGGGCCGGGCCGAACCGCAGCCACTCGCCGCGGGCGTCGGTGTTGACGCCCCTGGCGCGAAGGGCGTCTGCCAAGGCGGCGGCTTCGGGCGCCCGCAGCGCGAGAAAGCCGGCCCGGCCGGCCGCCGGGATCCCCGGCAGCGCCACGCGCGCGGGATCGAGGTCGAGCGCCGTGAACGCCTGCTCGAGCAGGGCGACCTGTCGTTCGCTGATGGCCCGCAGGCGCACCGGCGTCAGCGCCTCGTCCTCGAAGAACGTGAAGACCGACCGCGCGCGGTAGTGCGCGGTGGGATCGTACGTCGCGCCGGCGAAGCGATCGGCGCCCTCGCCGTACGCCACAACGCCCGGGCGCGGGGCCGCCTTGAGCGTCGCGAACTCCGCGAACCACCCTGTGATCACCGGGCGCAGCGCGCAGCCGGGCGGCAGGCGCAGGAAGCAGTTGCCCTCCCCGAGCTGGCAGTACTTGTAGCCCCCGCCGACGACGAACTGGTCGCCGAGCCCGAGCGCGTCGATGTCGAACGGCACGACGTTGACGTGGTGGTAGGCGTCGACGACGAGCGCCGCGCCGTGTTTCCGAACTCGCGCGGCCAGCTCGGCGAGCCCCGGCACGATCTCGGACGTCTCGAACAGCACCGACGAGACGAAGACGGCTGCCGTGCGATCGTCGACCGCCGCCGCGAGCCGCGCGGCGAGCGTCTCCACCGGACGGGCATCGACCTTCACCACCTCCACGCCTGCCTCGGCCAGCCGATCGAACTGGCGCCGGATGGTGTGAAACTCGCCGGTCGAGGTCACGAGGCGGGCTCGAACGGTTCCGCGAGGCTCGAGGAGCGCGGAGAGGAGGCGCACGACCAGCTCGTGCGTGTTCGCGCCGAGCGCGATGGCGCCGTCAGGGTCGCCGAGCAGCCGTGCCCAGTGCCGCCGCACGGTGTCGGCCACCTCGGCCGCGCGCGCCCACTTCCGGTCGACGAGCTCGGCGGCATCGAGCCAGGCCTGCTGCTGTCCCTCGAACGCCACGTCGGGCCACGCCTGATGCGAGTGGCCCGTGAGCAGGAGACGCTCGGCGACGCGAAACCGCGAGTACCTGGCGGCCAGCGGGTTCACAGCTGGGTCCGGATCTCCCACAGGTCGGGGAAGAGCGGCTGCATGAGCGTGGTCCTGAGGTAGGCAGCGCCGGCCGATCCGCCGGTCCCCGGCTTCGTGCCGATGGTGCGTTCGACCATCTTCACGTGCCGGTAGCGCCACTCCTGAAGGCCCTCGTCGAGATCGACCAGCCGCTCGCAGACGCCGCGCGTCCGGGAATCGGTGCGGTACACGGCGACGAGGACGCGCTGCAGCTCGGGCGACGGCGCGATGGGCGCCGAGGGATCCCGGGCGAGCTGCGCCGCCGGGACGGGATGCCCCTCGCGCGCGAGGTACTGGAGGAAGGCGTCCCACAGGGTCGGGCGGGCGTAGCGGGTCTCGAGCGCCGCGCGCGCGCGGCTCCCCACCGGGAAGCGGTGGATGGCCGCCGTCGACTTGCGGCCCAGCACGAACTCGAGCTGCCGGAACTGGTCCGACTGGAAGCCGCTGGCCTCCTCGAGCCGCGCCCGAAAGGACAGGAACTCCAGCGGGGTCATGGTCTCGAGGATGTCGAGCTGCGCCACCAGCACCTTGAGGATGGTCAGGATGCGCTCGAGCGTGTGCTGCGCGCCATCCGCATCGTCGGCCGCCAGGAGCACGGCGGCGCGGTCCAGCTCGTGCAGGATCTGCTTGAACCAGAGCTCGTAGACCTGGTGGATCACGATGAAGAGCAGCTCGTCGTGCTCGGGGCCCTCGGATCGCGGCTGCTGCAGCGCGAGCAGCTCGTCGAGCTTGAGGTAGCTGCCGTAGGTGACTGCGCTCATTCCATTTGAGATTATTCAATCAACCTCAAATCTCAAATCTCAAACAAAAAAGGGGCGGAGCCCCGAAGGACCCCGCCCCAACGACCCACAGGAGTCAGCTCGTCAGCCGCCTACCAGAGGAACCGCACCCCGAGCCGCGTCGTGAACGGCGCGAGGATCGCCGACGGCCGCAGGAAGTTCGCGCCGGTCGTCCGCGTGATGGTCTCCGAGGCGTGGCTGTTGGTGATGTTGAAGAAGTCGATGAACAGGCGCAGCCGCGTGCGGGCGCCCACCTCGACGGTCTTTTCCGCGCGGACGTCGAACACCCAGATGTTGTCCTCGCGGCGCGCATCGGCCGACTCGGCGTAGATCGTCGAGGCCGGCATGACGAGGCCGAACGGGGTCGCGGCGTTCGCGGGCACGCTGATCGTCCGCGCGAAGTTGACGCCCGACTGGTGGCGCAGCACCGGCGAGATGCGGATGCCGAACGGCGCGTCGTAGCTGCCCGACGCCTTGAGGTTCCACGTCGTGCGGTCCTCGAGCCCCGGCTGATTCGGGTTGGTGGGGAAGCCCTCCGGGTAGTCGTGGAGCCACGTGAGCGAGCCGCCGATCTGCGCCGACCAGCGGTTGCTGTAGCGGCGGTTGATCGAGGCCTCGACGGTGCGGAAGTTTTCGGCGCGCGGCAGGTTCATCACGACCTGGTTGGTCGGGAACTGGCTGGCGGCCGAGCTCGGCATGCCGTACAGCGTCCGGGTCGCATCGTCGGCCGTGCCGCGGATGCCGTCGACGCCGATGTCGACGAAGGAGAACGGCACGCTGTAGGCGCCGTTCAGGATGCTGCGGTTCGGCGTGTAGGTGGCGATGAGGTCGTCCTGGGACTTGTAGACGAAGCCCGCGCGCACGCCCATCGTCCCGCTCAGCTGCCGCTCGAGCCACACGCTGGCCTCGTGCGTGACCGGGGCCTTGATGTTCGGGTCGAGCGAGATGGTGCCCTGGAGCGAGGCGGACGTCAGGGCGCCCTGCTCGCCCGGCTGCCAGCGCCGGTCGCCGTTGAGGTCGTTCCACGCGTAGGTGGCCGACTTGCCCGGCGTGTTCGGGTTCGCGTCGCTGCCGACGCCCACGCCGGGGTTGTGCCAGAACAGCCCGTAGTTGGCCTTGAGCACGGTCTTGCCGTCGTTGGCGAAATCGTAGACGAAGCCCACGCGCGGCGCCACCTGGTTCCACGTGTAGAGGTGGTTCTCGGCAAAGGTCGCCGCGGCCACCGAGACAGGGCCCACCGTGGCGGCGAGCTGCTCCTGCTCGGGGAGCCAGCCGTGGTAGCGATCGTAACGGACGCCGAAGTTCAGCGTGACCCGGCCGACGGCCCAGGTGTCGTTCGCGAACAGCGAGTCGTGGTTGAGCGCCGAGCGCGACGTCAGGTTGCCGTTGTCGTTGTCCTTGAGGCTCCCCACAGAGCGCGCCGTCGGGATGCCGAAGATCACGTTGCTCGACACGCCGTTGGCGTACGACGCCAGGATGTTGCCGCCGTACACCTGCTCGAAGCCCTCCCAGCCCTGCTCGCGCAGCCGCTCGCCGCCGACCTTGATGGTGTGGCTGCCGCGCGCGCTGTCGATGAAGTAGGTGGCCGCGCCCGTCAGCTGCTTCCGGTCACGGTCGAGCTGCCAGCGGCGCTCCGCGCCGTCCATGATGCTCAGGCCGGTGTCGCGCCACAGGTAGTTCTCGGTGCCGTTGGTGAGCAGCGGGAAGTAGTAGCCGAAGTCGCCGTAGCGCGCCTCGACGTAGAGCTTGTCGCTCAGCGTCCCGTTCCACTCACCCTTGTACACCCAGCTGCCCGAGTCCTGCAGGTTGGTCTGGCCCGGCGCCGCGTACGAGTAGCCTGCGCCGCAGCAGCCCGGCGTCCGGTTCGGCTGCGTCTTCTGCCCCCACTGGTAGTAGCCGATGATCTTGTGGTTCTGCGTCGCCTGGTACGTGCCCTTGACGACGGGGTTCCACAGCTTCGTGTCGAACGTCTTGTCGAACTGGAACGCCGGCTGCTGCACCGCGTTGAACTGCGTGCGGTAGGTGCCGAAATACCAGATCTTGTCGCGTTTGATCGGCCCGCCCACGTTGATGGCCGTGTCGTAGTAGCGATCGATCTCGTTGCTCCCGCGCCGGATGCCGCGCGCGATCACCGCGTCCGGGATGTTCGACGTCTGCAGCGAGTTGTTGTACCAGTCGGCGTAGTACTCGCCTGAGAACTGGTTGCCGCCCGACTTGGCGATGAACTGCGACTGCACGCCCGGGTTCGGCATCTCGGCCGACTGCCCCGAGAGGCCCATGAACACCTCTTCGAGCGAGGAGTAGTCGAAGTAGAAGCCGGCGCCGCCCGTGCCCTCCGTCGAGTTGATGCCCTCGATGAGCACCCGCACCTGTCCGCTGAACCCGTAGGCCGAGTAGCCGGTCTGCGTACCGGCGCGGTTGCCGCCCACGTCGATGCGCGTCATCTGCACCGACGGCGTCACCGCCAGCAGCGACCACATGTCGCGGCCGTTCGGAATCGACTGGAGCTGCTCGAGCTTGAAGTTCTGCACTACGCGCGTGGCAGACGTGTCGATGACCGGCGACTCGCCCGTCACGGTCACGGTCTCCTGCAGCGTCGCCAGCGTCAGGTCGACGTTGATGTTCGCCGTGAAGCCCAGGCTGATCTGGATGCCCTCACGCTTGAGCGTGTTGAAGCCGGCCAGCTCGTAGGTGAGCGTGTAGACCCCCGGAGGCACGGCCGGGAAGCGGTAGTTGCCGGTCTCCGACGTCACGGTCGTCTGCTGGCCGAGCATGGCCGGGCTGCTGGCCGTCACGGTCACGCCGGGCAGCACCGCGCCCTGGGCATCGCTCACGCGGCCCTGGATGGTGCCGGTGCTGCTCGCGCCGCCGCCCTGCGCGAACGCGGGGCCCGCGATCGCCAGCGACAGGGCCAGGGCAGCCAGCCCCTGAGTCCAACGGTTCATAGATTCATCCTCCTGAAGTGGGGGCGCCGCCGCGCACGCGCGCGGAGGCACGTCACCGCAAAAACAACAAAGGGATCCCGTAAGACGCGGAAGATACCATACGGACGAGCTTGCCGACAAATGTTGAGGTTGAACGGTCGTTCAAGCCCTCAGCCGACCGCGGCCAGCTCGGCCGTCCTGGATGCCAAGCGAGGCGGGGGGGCGGGGCCGGGCCGGGCGTCAAAAAAAAAGGGGCGGGCGACCGGTCTGGCCGGCCGTCCCGCCCCAACGACTCCCCCACAGGAGTCAGCTCGTCAGCGGCGTCCTACCACAGGAACCGCAAGCCGAGGCGCGCCGTGCGCGGCGCGAGAATCGCCGACGGGCGCTGGTAGTTGATCCCGGTCGCGCGGCTGATGGTCTCGGCCGCAGAGCTGTTGGTGATGTTGAACACGTCCAGGAACAGGCGGGCGCGCGTGCGCGAGCCCATGTTGACGGTCTTCTCCGCGCGGACGTCGAACACCCAGATGTTGTCCTCGCGGTTCGCGTTCATCGGCTCCACGTGGTGGATGTTGCCGTTGCCCGCCGACGTCGTGATCAGGCCCGGCGCCGCCGGGATGGTGAGCGTCCGGGCGTAGTTGGCGCCCGACTGGTGCCGGAGCACCGGCGACAGCCGGATGCCCCACGCGGCGTCGTAGCTGCCCGTGACCTTGAAGTTCCAGATCGTCCGATCCTCGGCGCCCGGGTTGTTCGGGTTCCGCTTCGGCCCGTTCGGGAAGTCCGTCATCCACGTGTGCGCGCCGCCGATCGACGCCGACCACCGGCTGCTGTACCGCTTGTTGAGCGACACTTCGACGGTCTTGTACCGCGAGTACTCGCCGCCGTTGGTCACGACCGTCGTCGCCGGACCGGCCGCCGAGGTCGGGATGCCGAACATCGTGATGACCCGCTCGTCGCCCGTCCCCGGGCGGCCATCCACGCCGATGTCGGTCACGGTGAAGGGCACCGTGAAGGCCGACGCCGGGCGGCCCGGCTGGAAGTTCGTCGAGATGAGGTCGTCCTCCGTCTTGTAGACGAAGCCGGCCCGCAGCCCGTAGACGTCCGCGAGCTGCCGCTCGAGCCAGAAGCTGGCCTCGTGCGTGTACGGCTGCTTCACGTTGCGGTCGAACTCCACCGCGCCCTGGAGCGAGGCCGAGATGAGCGCGCCCTGCTCGCCAGGCTGCCAGCGGCGGTCACCGTTGATGTCGTTCCACTGGTAGGTGGCCGACTTGCCCGCCGAGTTCGGGTTGGCCGCGCCGCCCACGCCGACGCCGGGGTTGTGCCAGTACAGGCCGTAGTTGCCCTTCAGCACCATCCGGCCGTCACCCGAGAGGTCGTACACCACGCCGATGCGCGGCGCGAACACGTTCCACGTGAAGAACTCCACCTCAGGGAACGTGAGGGCCGCCACCGACACGGGGCCGGTCGCCGCCGCCAGCTGCTGCTGCTCCGGCAGCCAGCCGCGGTATCGGTCGAACCGCACGCCGCCGTTGAGGGTCAGCCGGCCGGTGTTCCAGGTGTCGTTGATGAAGAAGCCGGCGTGATCGAGCGCCTGGCGGGCCGTCAGGTCGCCCTTCTTGCCCGCGCGCAGGTGGCCCACCTTGGTGGCCGTCGGCAGCCAGAAGACCACCTGGTTCGAGACGCCGTTGTTGTAGCGATGGTCGATGTTGCCGCCAAAGGCCCGCTCGCGGCCCTCCCAGCCCTGCTCCTTCAGGATCTCGCCGCCGAACTTCAGCGTGTGGCTGCCGCGCGACGTATCGAGGAAGTAGGTGGCCGCCGCGGTCGCCTGGTTGCGCTCACGGTCGAGCTGCCACCGCTGGTGCGAGCCCTCGAGAACGCCGCGCCCCGTGTCCTGCCAGAAGAAGTCGTAATCGCTGTTGGCCAGCAGCGGGAAGTAGTAGCCGAACGAGCCGTAGCGCGCCTCGACGTACAGCTTGTCGCTGAGCGTCCCGTTCCACTCGCCTTTCCACACCCAGCTGCCCGAGTCCTGCGCGAAGGTCTGCTCCGGCGAGTTGTACGTGTAGGTCGCAAAGGGCAGGCGCGTGGGCTGCAGCTTCTGCCCCCACTGGAAGTAGCCGATCAGCTTGTGGTTCTGGTTGGCCTGATAGGTGCCCTTGACCACCGGGTTCCACAGCTTCGTGTCGAACGTCTGGTCGAAGTTGAAGTTGGGCTGGGCCACCGCATTGAACTGCGTGCGGTAGGTGCCGAACCACCAGATCTTGTCGCGCTTGATCGGCCCGCCCACGTTGATCGCCGTGTCGTAGTAGCGGTCCATCTCGTTGCTGCCGGGCCGGATTCCCCGCGCGATCACGTCGTCCGGGATGTTCGAGCCCTGCAGCGAGTTGTTGTACCAGTCGAGGTAGTACTCGCCCGAGAACTGGTTGCCGCCCGACTTGGTGATGAACTGCGACTGCACGCCCGGGTTCGGCATCTCCGCCGACTGCCCCGATGTGCCGAGGAACACCTCGTCGATCGAGGAGTAGTCGAAGTAGAAGCCGGCCGCGCCCGTGCCCTCGGTCGTGTTGATGCCCTCGATGAGCACCCGCACCTGCCCGGTGAACCCGTAGGCGGTGTACCCGGTCTGCGTGCCGGCGCGGTTGCCGCCCACGTCGATGCGCGACATCTGCACGGCCGGCGTCACCGCCAGCAGCGACCACATGTCGCGGCCGTTTGGAATCGACTGGAGCTGTTCGAGCTTGAAGTTCTGCACCACGCGCGTCGCCGTCGTGTCGATGACCGGCGACTCGCCCGTCACGGTCACGGTCTCCTGCAGCGTGGCCAGCGTCAGCTCGACGTTCACGTTCGCCGTGAACCCGAGGCTGATCTGGATGCCCTCACGCTTGAGCGTGTTGAAGCCGGCCAGCTCGTAAGTCAGCGTGTAGACGCCCGGAGGCACCGCCGGGAACCGGTAGTTGCCGGTCTCCGAGGTCACCGTCGTCTGCTGGCCGAGCAGCGCGGGGCTGCTGGCCGTCACCGTCACGCCGGGCAGCACCGCCCCCTGCGCGTCGGTCACACGGCCCTGAATGGTGCCGGTGCTGCTGGCGCCGCCGCCCTGCGCAAACGCAGGCGCCGTCACGGCCAGAACAAGGGCCACCGCACAAAGGCCCACTAGGCAACGCTTCATCGTGCATCCTCCATATGGGGGAGACCCGGGGGGCCACTCCCACCGCAAACGAGATCACTCCCCGATGCGCCTGCAACGGCCGCGGCCGCCCGGGCCGGCTCCCGCAGCGCGGAACCCGGCGCCGGCGCGCCCTGCCGGCCAGGCAAGGTCAGGCGTCCGGATCAACGGCAACGAAACGACGAGACGAACGAACGAGACGGAGACGCAAACGTGTGACGGGACACGCCTGGCGGCGCTCAGGCAGAACCGCTACGAAAAATGGTGTCCCGACGGGAGGGAAATTACAGGAGAAGAGAGAAGGATGGCAAGCAAATACAAACCAAGCTCATCCGTAGCGTCAAAAATAATGGCTGAGTTGGCTCGGGGCGCGCGACCCCCAAGAAACGAGAGAGCGCCGGCTCCCGCCCGAGGGAGCCGGCGCCCATGGACTGCGACGATGGGCCTGGGGGACCTCTAGAAGGTGAAGCGCAGGCCCACCATCGCCGTCCGTGGATCGAGCGTCGCGGTGATGCGGTTGAAATTCGAGCCGTTGAGCAGCGTGAAGTTGGTCACGGCGTTCGAGTTCAGGATGTTGAACACGTCCGCCTGCAGCCCCACGCCGTAGCGCCCGAACCGGATCGTCTTGTCGAACCGCAGGTCGACGATTGTCACCGTGTCGGAGCGGTTGTTCTCGATGGGCTCGACGAAGAACCGCACGGTGCCCGCGTTCGGCAGCCGCGCGTCGATCACCCGCGCGTACGGCCAGCCGCTCTGCATGCGCAGGTTGATGGCGGCGCCGATGTCGTAGCGGAACACGTAGCGGCCGAGCGCCCGGAACGTCCAGTTCGTGTTGTTCTGCCGGTTGGGCTGGCCCGCGCCGGACAGCGCCGCCGCCTGGCTGTTCTGGTGGAAGCCCGTCGCGATCGGATCGGCGACCAGCGGGCTCGTCGTGACATTGCTCGCGTTGCGCAGCTCGTCGCGCCACTGGTAGTCGAAGCTGCTCTGGAAGAACAGCCCGCTCCCGAAGCGCTTGGTGAACGCGAACTGCAGTGTGTCGTAGTTCTGGTCGCTGCCGCCCACGCTCTCCGGAACGTTCGCCACGATGTTCGTCGTGCTCAGGCCGGCCGGGACGTCGAACAGCGTGAAGTTCTGCGTGCCGGCGATGCCGCCGTCGAAGCTGCGCAGCGTCACCGGAACCACCGTCGCGATGCGGTACTGGCCCTCGCGCGCGGGCACGTAGGTCGTGAAGTCGTTTCGCGTCATCTTCCGTACGTACGCGGCGCGGAAGCTCGACTCGCCCCAGAACTGCCGCTCGTACGAGACGTTGAACTCGTCGGCGTACGGCGTCTCGAGGTTGGGATCGAGCGCGGTGGAGCTGCCGCCCGACGAACTGAGCAGCGTCCCGAGCTCGTGCACGCCGTCGAACAGCCGGTTGCCGTTGAGGTCGTTGAACACGTAATCCCGGAGGTTCGTGCCGCCCGGGTTCACGTTCGACAGCCGATCGGCGAAGTTGTAGTAGAAGCGCCCGTAGTACCCCTTCACCACCGACTTCGCGTCGTCGGAGAGCGCGTAGCTGAACCCGACGCGCGGGCTCACGTGGCTCGCCGTCAGCAGCGTCCGGCCCTCGGTCGTCGCGGCCGGGAAGATCTCGCTCAGCTGCGGCTTGCGCACGGACGCCTCGTAGTGCGGCTCCTGCCGATCGAAGCGGACGCCGAGGGTCAGCGTCAGCCGCGGCGACGGACTCCACCGATCCTGCGCGAACACCGCCAGCCACCGGTTGCGGTCGTCGGCGCCCGTCCAGCCCTTGCCGAAGTCCTCGAAGGTGCCCACGTCCGTGACGCGGATCTCCGACGGCAGGCCGTTGCGGTCACGGTAGAGAATCGGGCCCGAGTTGCCGTTGTTGCCGAACTTCGACTGGTC
Organism: Acidobacteriota bacterium; assembly: GCA_040754955.1. Classification (GTDB taxonomy): domain Bacteria; phylum Acidobacteriota; class Vicinamibacteria; order Vicinamibacterales; family UBA2999; genus JBFMCA01. The sequence goes on from JBFMCA010000024.1 coordinate 17,720, forward strand.
GTCCTGCCACTCGAAGCCCAGCTTGATGTCGTGCGAGCCGGCCTTCTCGGGCAGGTAGTAGGTCATCGTGAACGACATCTGCGGCTTGTTGCGGTCGAAGGTGAACGGACCGCCGCCCGATCCCGACAGCCAGCCGGCGCCCGAGTTCTGCCCCGTCGCCAGGTCCGTGCGCGGAGGCGCCGTCTTCCAGTCGACGTTTGGCGCCATCGGCCAGCCGAAGCCGAAGAGGCCCACCTTCACGTCGGTGAACAGGCGGTTCGTCCACACGCGCTGCCACTGGCCGTTGTACATCCACGACTTGCTGTCCTGCGCCAGAATCGACTCCGGCGGCGTCGAGGCCGAGAGGCCGCGGAACGGCTTCTGCTTCCGGCCCCACTGGTAGTAGCCGACGAAGGTGTCCTTCGACGACGCCTTGTAGGTGCCCTTCACCGTGTAGTTGTCGAAGAGTCCCAGGTCGGTCGTCTGCAGGCGCTGCCCCGCGATCTCGCTGAACTGCGGGACGCCCGAGATGATCTTGTCGATCTTGAAGTGGTTGTACGCCGTGTAGAACCACACCTTGTCGCGCTTGATCGGGCCGCCCAGGTCCGTGTGGCCTTCCCAGAAGATCAGGTTCGGCTGGCCCGTGTAGCCGCGGCGCGACGTCGCGTCGTCGATGTTGTTCCCCACCATCGACTCGTGCTCGTAGGTGACGATGTTGAACGACTTGAACTCGTTGCCGCCGCTCTTGATCGTCGAGAACACCGCCGAGCCCGGCGTGCTCATCGATACGTCGGCGCCCGCCGCGCTCACCGAGATCTCCTCGTGCGCGAAGAAGTCCTGGTAGAACCCGGCCCCGCCAGTGCCCTCCGTCGTGTCCACGCCGTCGGTGACCACCTTGTTCTGGTCGCGGACACCGAAGCTTTCGTAGCCCGACTGCTGGCTCTTGTGGCTGCCACCCACGTCGAACCCGCGCATCCGGACGCCCGGCGCCTGGCCCAGCGTGGACCAGATGTCGGTCGCCGACGGAATGGCGCTCAGCTTCTCGGCGCTGAACTCCGACCCGACCGACGTCGTCGTGACGTCGACCACGGGCGCTTCCGACGTGACGGTGACGGTTTCCTGCAGCGTCGCCAGCGGCAGCCGGACGTCCACCGTGAGCGTGCGTCCGCTCGTGACGACGATGTTCTGGCGGCGCACCGTCTGGAACCCCGACAGCTCGAACGTCAGGGTATAGGTGCCGGACGCCAGAGACGGAAACAGGAACTTCCCATCCGCCTCGGTGATCGCCGTCTGTGTGCCGATGAGCGCCGGCGACGACGCCGTGACGGTCACGCCAGGGAGCACGGCTCCCTGCGCGTCGGCCACCGTGCCGGTAAGCCTCCCCTGGGCGAGCTGCGCCTCGGCCGGCAGGCCGAAGCCCAGGAGCGCCAAGAACACGAAAACGGCATGTCTCATGCGTTGCCTCCAATCGTGAGGGACCGTTCGCGAGCACACCCGCGAGTGGGGATTGCCGGAATCGCCTGTGGCGGGCGCCGGCCCGCCTCCCGCCCCCGAGCGGTCGAAGCCCCGACGTTTCAGTGTGGCGCCGGGAAAAAGGCGGAGGGGCGCCGGCGCAGCGCGCCCCCCGCTACGTGACTCCCCCACAGGAGTCAGCTCGCGGCTCCTCCTACCAGAGGAACCTGAACCCGAGCCGCGCGGTGCGCGGCGCGAGAATCGTCGACGGACGGAGGAAGTTGCTCCCGGTCGTGGTGGTGATCGACTCGGCCGCCGCGCTGTTCGTGATGTTGAACAGGTCGAAGAACAGCCGCGCGCGCGCCCGCGGCGCCAGATTCAGCGTCTTCTCGGCGCGCACGTCGAACACCCAGATGTTGTCCTGCCGCCGCGCGTCGGCCGCCTCGGCGTAGATTGTCCCGCTGTAGATCAGCCCGAAGGCGCGGGCCGCCGACGACGGCACGCTGATCTGCCGGGCGAAGTTCGTGCCCGACTGATGCCGGAGCACCGGCGACACCCGGATGCCGCCCGGCGCGTCGTAGCTGCCCGCCGCCTTGAAGTTCCAGAACGTCCGGTTCTCGTCGAACGGCTCGTTCGGGCTCGACGGGAACCCGTTCGGGAAGTTGTGCTGCCAGGTGTAGCTACCGCCCATCTGGGCCGACCAGCTGCTGCCGTAGCGCTTGTTGACCGACACCTCGACGGTCTTGTAGCGGCCGAACTCCGGCACGTTCATCACGACGGCGTCGGTCGAGAACTGGCCCTGCTGCGACGACGGCAGGCCGAGCAGGGTGAGCGTACGATCGTCTGCGGTCCCCGGACGGCCATCGGGTCCGATGTCCGTGAACGGGAACGGCACGCTGTAGGCGCCGTTCAGCGCGCTGCGGCCAGGCGTGTACGTCGTCCACAGGTCGTCCTCGGTCTTGTAGACGAACCCCGCCCGCGCGCCCAGCGTGGCGCTGAGCTGCCGCTCGAACCAGAGGCCCGCCTCATGGGTGTAGGGCTGCTTGATGTCGGGGTCCACCGACACGGCGCCCGCCAGACGCGACGCCAGCAGGTTCACCTCCTCCCCGGGCTGCCACCGGCGATCGCCGTTGGCGTCGTTCCACGAGTAGGTGACCGTCTTCAGGTTCTGGTTCGGGTTGCCTGAGCTCGAGATGTTCGGCCCGGGGTTGTGGAAGTAGAGCCCGTAGTTCGCCTTGATCACCGACCGGCCGTCCCCCGACAGATCGAACACGATGCCCACACGCGGCGCCACCGACGACCAGGTGAAGTAGTCCTGCTCGGGGAAGGTGATCGCCGGAATGGACAGGTGGGCCGGCCCATGCGAGAACGCCGCCTGGCGCTGCTCGGGCGTCCAGCCGCGGTAGCGGTCGAACCGGATACCGCCGCTCACCGTGAACCGCCCGACATTCCAGGTGTCGTTGATGAAGGCGCCGAAGACGTTCAGCTTGGCCTCCGACAGGAGGTTGCCCTCGTCATTGGCGCGCAGGTAGCCCACCTTGACCGCCGTGGGGAAGCCGAACACGACCTGGTTCGAGCGCCCGTTGGTGTAGATGTGCTCGACGTTGCCCCCGACGGTCTGCTCGTAGCCGACCCAGTTGCTCTCCAGGAACCGCTCGAAGCCCATCTTCACCGTGTGGCTGCCGCGCGCCGTGTCGAGGAAGTAGGTGGCCGCACCGGTGATCTGCTTGCGATCCCGGTCCGACTGCCACCGGCGGTTGGCGCCGGTCAGGATCTGCTCGCCGGAGTCGCGCCAGAAGTACTGCTCGTTGCTGTTGGCGACGAGCGGGAAGTAGTAGCCGAAGTCCCCCACCCGCGCCTCGACGTACAGCTGGTCGCTGAGCGTGCCGTTCCACTCGGCCTTCCAGACCCAGCTGCCGGAATCCTGTGCGAAGGTCTGGTCGGGACTGGCGTAGGTGTAGGTGCCGAACGGCAGCCGGTTCGGCTGCACCTTCTGCCCCCACTGGTAATAGCCGATGAGCTTGTGGTTCTGCGACGCCTGATAGGTGCCCTTCACCACCGGGTTCCACAGCTTCGTGTCGAAGGTCTTGTCGAACTGGAAGTTCGGCTGCGCGACCGCGTTGAACTGCTGTCGGTAGGTGGCGAACCACCACAGCCGGTCGCGCTTGATGGGCCCGCCCGCGTTGATCGCCCAGTCGTAGTAGCGATCGATCTCGTTGCTGTGCTCGCGGATGCCGCGCGCGATGACCTCGGCCGGGATGTTCGCGCCCTGGAGGGAGTTGTTGTACCAGTCCACATAGTACTCACCCGAGAACTGGTTGCCGCCCGACTTGGCGATGAACTGCGACTGCACGCCCGGCTGGGGCATCTCCGCCGACTGGCCCGACGTGCCGAGGAACACCTCGTCGAGCGACGAGTAGTCGAAATAGAACCCCGCGCCGCCCGTGCCCTCGGTGGTGTTGATGCCCTCGATGAGCACGCGCACCTGGCCGTTGAAGCCGTAGGCGGTGTACCCGGTCTGCGTGCCCGCGCGGTTCCCGCCGACGTCGATGCGCGACATCTGCACCGACGGCGTCACCGCCAGCAGCGCCCACATGTCACGGGCATTCGGAATCGACTGGAGCTGCTCGAGCTTGAAGTTCTGCTGGATGCGGGTGGCGGTGGTGTCGATGACGGGCGACTCGCCGGTCACCGTCACCGTTTCCTCGAGCGTCGCGAGCGACAGCTCCACGTTCACCGTCGCGGTGAAGCCCAGGCTGATCTGCAGGCCTTCCCGCTTCAGCGTGTTGAACCCCGACAGCTCGTAGGTGAGGGTGTAGGTCCCCGGCGGAACGGCGGGAAACCGGTAGGCGCCGGTCTCGGACGTAATGGCGGTCTGCTGGCCCAGCATCGCCGGGCTCGTCGCCGTCACCGTGACGCCCGGGAGCACCGCCCCCTGGGCGTCGGTCACGCGACCCTGAATCGTGCCCGTGCTGCTGGCGCCGCCACCCTGCCCGTAGGCCGGCATGGCCCACAGCAGCAACACCGCGAGAACCGCGGCGCCGTGTCGGAACGATGGCTTCATCGACTCCATCCTCCACCTCGCAGTCACGCTTCCCGATCGGGAAGCCCACCCAGAAGACAACACGCACGGGAAAACGGACCTCGCCTGCACCTGCCAGCGATCCGCCGTGCGGTCAAATAACGGGTGTAACCCGAAGTCGTTATTTTTCTTTGTGTTACGAGCGGGAACAATACGGGAGATCCGGGTCCGTCCGTGCAGGATCCCCGGTAGGCGCAACTACCGTGGATCCACCACTCTCCCTGGGCCGCCCGTCAGGCAACGATGCCGCGACGGACGGCGAAGAGCACGAGCTCCGCCAGACTGTGCACGTCGAGCTTCTGCAGGACCCGCGCGCGGTGCGTCTCGACCGTCGCCACGCTGATCGACAGGAGCTCGGCGATCTCCTTGTTGCTGCGGCCCTCGGCCAGGAGCTGGAACACCTCGCGTTCGCGATCGGACAGCGTTTCGAACCGGTCGCCGGCGCCGGAGTCGGCGACGCGCCGCACGTAATCGTCCAGCATCTGGCTCGCAATCGGCTCGCTGAAGAACGTCCGTCCGCGGGCGACGGCGTCGATGGCCCGGATCAGATCCTGGCCCGCGGAGTCCTTCAGCAGATAGCCCTTCGCGCCGGCCTGCAGCGCGCGCGTCACGTAGGCCTCGTCCGCGTGCATGCTGAGGAACAGCACCTTCACCTGCGGTGTCCTGCGCGCGATCTGGCGCGCCGCCTCGATGCCGTTCAGTTGCGGCATGGCGATGTCGAGGACCACAACGTCCGGTTTGGCGTCCATCGCGAGCTGGATGGCCTCACGTCCGGTGCCGGCCTCTCCGACCACGTCGTAGCCGCCGTGGTCTTCGAGGATCTTTCGCAGTCCCTGTCGCACCAGCGTGTGGTCGTCGCCGAGCAGCACGCGCAGCCTAGCCATGTCGCACCTCGCCAGAGGCCGCCGGAACCGAGGGGGGCACGTCGACGGCCTCGTCGCCGCCGACCTGTCGGGGCTGCAGCGGCAACTCCACGGACAAACGGGTCCCGTCACCAGGAACGCTGGCGAGCCGCAGCGATCCGCCCACCTGCGCGGCGCGCTCGCGCATGCCGACCAGGCCCAGCCCGCGCGGACGGCCGTTGGAGCCGTCGTCGGGCGGGAACCCGCGGCCGTCGTCGTCGACGCTGATCAGGAGCCGGTCGTCGGCGCGGCGGAGGGTGACGGTGCACCGCGTCGCGCGCGCGTGGCGCACCACGTTGGTGAGCGCCTCCTGCACGATCCGGTAGGCCGCCGCTTCCACGTCCGGCGCCAGGCGGACGTCGGCCACGCCGTCGTGCACCACGTGGATCTCGATGCCGTGGCGCCGCGACTGGCCCTTCGCGTGCCGCTCGACGGCGGCTGCGAGTCCCATGTCGTCGAGCACCGAGGGGTGCAGCAGCTGTGAGAGGTCACGGACGCTGCGCAGCGCGCCCTCGGTAATCGCCTGCGCCTCGACGAGCAGGCCGGGTTCGCCGTGCGCGGCCAGCGCCCTCTCGGCCCGGCTCAGCTCGACGCGTACCGCGGTCAGGACCTGGCCCACCTCGTCGTGCAGCTCGCGCGCGATGACGCGCCGCTCGTCCTCCTGGGCCGTGATCAGGCGCGAGGACAGGCGCTGCAGCTCGCGCGCGGCCTCTGCCTCCTTCTCGCGCTGCTCGGTGAGCCGGCGCTCGAGGCGCCCCGAATACACGGCCGCAATCAACGCGGCGAGCAGGCTGACCGACAGCGCCAGCCCGAGCCGCTGCCACACCTGCGCCTCGGCAACGTCGTGGATGTCCTGCACCGCCGCCTGGTGCTGCACGAAGGCCGTGCGGTTGAGCACCTGGATGTCCTCCGAGAGGCGCAGCGCGCCCTCGCGGCGCGGGACGATGCGCACGTCGAGCAGCTCCCGGGCGCGCGTCGTCCCATCGTCGGCCGCCAGCACGTCGAAGGTGAGCCGGCGGAAGGTGTCCACCTCGGCCTGCAGCCGCGCGAGTTGAGCCCGCTCGTCCGGCGTGTCGAGCACGGGCGTGTACGAGCGGAGGGCGTCGTCGAGCGACGCGTAGGTCCGGCGGAGACGCCGCGCGTAGACTTCGTTGTCGGTGTCGGTGTCGAGCAGCGCATCGCGAAGCTGCACGGAGCTCAGCAGCATCTGCGCCCGGACGGTCACGAGCGCGTCCTGCGCGCGCATGTACCGGGCCGTCACGGCCGCGGAGTCGCGCTCCAGCTCGTCGATGCGGCGGGTGAACGCGTAGCCAGTGAACACCCAGACAGCTACCGTCGCCGTGAACCCGAGAATCACGGCGGCCCGGATGGTCAGGCCGGTCAGCGGCCGGCGCGGCATGCCGGCATCTTCACCCCTCCGGGCCGTCACGTCAAATCCGCCCGCGCTATGCTGGCTCCATGACGGCTCGACGCGCGCGCGTGCTCGGCGGCCTGGCCACGCTCGTGGCACTGGCGGCGTGCTCCCCCGCGCCGCCGCCCGCGGAGCCCGCCTGGCCGGCTGCGGCACTGCCCGGCGGCAACGTCCTGCTGGTTACCGTCGACACGCTGCGAGCGGACCGCCTCACGCCGGCGACGATGCCGGCCCTCAGCCGTCTCGCCGAGCGCGGCCGACGCTTCACGACGACGTACGCGCACGCGCCGATGACGTTGCCGTCGCATGCCTCCATTCTCACGGGCCTGCTGCCCCCCGCCCATGGAGTCCGGGGCAACGCCGGCTACCGGCTCGTCGACGGGCAGACCACGCTCGCCGAGCGGCTGCACGCGCGCGGCTACCGCACCGGCGCCTTCGTGGGCGCGTTCGTGCTGGACGCCCGATTCGGGCTCGCGCAGGGCTTCGACCGCTACAGCGGGGTCGACGATGACCGTCCCTTCGCCGGTGACTTCGCGTACGCGGAGCGGCCCGCCCGCGCGGTGCTGAACGAGGCCGCCGCGTGGATACTCGACCCCTCGGCGGCGGAGCCGTGGCTCGCGTGGGTGCATGTCTTCGATCCGCACGCCCCCTACGGGGCGCCGCCCCGATCCGGGCTGAGCGGCTATGACGCCGACGTACACGAAACGGACCGCGCGCTCGGCGACTTCCTCGAGCGGCTGCGCGCCGCCGGCGCCCTCGCGCGGACCTTCGTCGTGGTGACCGCCGATCACGGCGAGGGGCTCGGCGAGCACGGCGAGGCCACGCACGGCCTGTTTGCGTACGACACCACCATGCGCGTGCCGCTCGTCGTGGCCGGTCCTCGCGTGGGACGCGGCGTGCACACGCAGCCTGCGGCACATATCGACCTCGTCCCCACCGTGCTCGAGGTGCTTGGCGTTACGGCCGACCCGTCGCTGCCGGGGCGACCGCTGCGCGACGTGGCCGCGGCCGGCTCCACGACGCGGGCGGTGTACCTCGAGGCGATGGAAGGCTGGCTCACGGCGCGCGCCGCTCCCGTGACGGCTGTCGTCGCGGAGGGATGGAAGCTCGTCGACGTGCCGGTCGGCGAGCTGTACAACGTCGCGGCGGATCCCGGTGAGCGCGAGAACGTGTGGGCGCGCGACCCCGCGCGCCGCCGCGCGCTCGAGGCGAGGTTGAAGGAGTTCGGCCCGGCCGCGACCCTCGAGGGCGCCGAGCTGGTCGAGGCGGGCGAGGCCGCGGCGCGGCTGCGCGCCCTTGGATACGCCGCGGCCGGCACGGCGGCTCCGGCCGCGCGGTTCTCGGACGTCGACGACCCCAAGGCCGTTCGCCCGCTGTACGAACGCTTCCTCGCGACGCTCGGCGGCCCGTCGCCGTCAGTCGACGCGCTGCGGGAGATCGTCGCGGCGAGGCCCGCGTTCGAGGCCGCGCGGCTGGCCGCGGCGTCGCTGCTCATCGAGCAGAGTCGCGCCGCCGAAGCCGTGCCGCTGCTCGAAGAGGGCCGGGCTCTCGCCGGCGCCGGCCCCGCGCTCGACGAGCGGCTCGCCGTGGCCTTCCTGGCCGCCGGACGGCACGCCGAGGCCGTCGCCATGCTCGATGCTGTCGTCAGCCGGCCCGGCGCCTCTGCGGACGCGTGGAACGCGCTCGGCGTGGCGCGCGCCGAAACGGGGCGGAGCGCTGCGGCCCTTGCCGCATTCGACCGGGCCGTGACCCTCGCGCCGGCGGCCGGCGGGCTGCGGGTCAACCGCGCGGTGGCCCGCCTTCGCGCGGGCGACACGGCCGGCGCCGAGGCCGATGTGCTGGCGGCCCTGGAGGCCCGACCCGCGTGGTCCGAGGCCTGGCGGCTGCTCGCCACCGCCCGCTACGACCGCGGAGACCGCGCGGGCGCCATCGCCGCGTGGACGCGTCTCGTCGACCTCGTCCCGGCCGACGCCGACGCGCTCTTCAATCTCGCCGTGACGGCCCGTGATCTGGGGCGACAGGAGGAGGCAGCGCGCTGGGCCAGGCGGTTTCTCGCCGCCGTCCCGCCAGGCGCCCGCCCCGACGAGCGGCGGATCATCGAACGCCTGCTCCGTTGAAAAACCAAGGTCGGCCGAAAAGGTGCCTGGCACCTTTCCGAAAGGTGGAAAGGTGCCAGGCACCTTTTCCCCGACCCCAGGGTCACGACTCGACTGGCGCCGGCGGCGACGGGCCCAGGCGCGCGACGGCGACACCCCCGAGAATCGCCGCGGCGCCCACCACCTGGCTCGCGTGAATGGGCTCGCCGATCCACACCGCGGCAACGACCATGGCGACCATCGGCGTCACGTTGCTGTAGACCGCCGTGCGCGTGCTCCCGATGCGCTGCACGGCTGTGTACCAGATGATGAAGGCCACCGCCAGCGCAAGGACCGACGACGCCGTCATGAGCGCCCAGCTCTGGAGCGAGATGCCCGCCCAGTTCGTGGCCATCGCCGCCGGCACGGCTGCCGCGCCGTAGAGCGTCGCGCCGATGGCCATCGACCAGCCGGTGACGGCGAGCGGCGAGTGCCGCCGAAGCAGCGGCTGCGACAGCACCGAATACAGCGACCAGCACAGCATGCCGCCGAAGATGAGCGCATCGCCGGTGAGCGTGGTCCGCGACCACGCCGCCTGATGCCCCACGAGCGCGTAGATGCCCGTCAGCGAGAGCGCCGCGCCGACCCACCGCGTGAGGCCGACGCGCTCGTGGCCCGCGAGCGAGGCCAGCAGCGCCACAGTCACCGGCGTGCACCCGAAGATGAGCGAGCTGTTGCCGACGCTCGTCCGCGCCACGCCGCCCAGGAAGCACAACTGGTAGATGAAGTGCCCGACCACACCCAGCACGGCCAGCCGCTGCCAGTCGCGCGCCGTGAATCCGCCCAGGCCGCTCTCGCCCCGCTGCCGCCGCTCCCACCAGAGCGCTCCGAGCAGCAGCGCCGCCGCCAGCACCAGGCGGAGAGCGTTGAACGGCAACTCGGGGAAATCGACGAGCGCGACCTTGACGACGGTGAAGTTGCTGCCCCAGATGACGACCATGAGCAGGAGCAGCAGGTCGAGGCGGGACATCGGGGGGAATGGGGAACGGGGAATGGCGAATGACGAATGACGAATGACAAAGGAGCGACGGGGGCGGTGCCGCTGCGGGCAGCCTCCCCTTTCGCTCCTCGAACGGGCAGGTGCGTCGACCTCGCGGGTCGAGCGCGCGCCGGGCGGCGGTTAGCCGCCGAACGGCTTGATGAAGAACAGAATCAGCGAGATGAGCAGCACGTAGATGACGAGCGACTCGATGAGCACGAGGCCCAGAATCAGGGCGCCGCGAATCTCGCCGGTGGCGCCGGGGTTGCGCGCGATCGCCTCGACGGCCGACGCCGTGGCGCGGCCCTGGCCGATCGCGCCGAGCGCGGCGGCAATGGCCAGCGGGAAGCCGGCGGCGATAATCGACCACTGGACGAGACCGCCGTCGGCGGCGGCTCCGGCCTCCTGGGCGTACGCCGGCGAGACGAACACCAGAGCCAAGAACACGAACATCAGGGACAGCACAGACCGTCGGGTGCTCACTGCAAACGCCTCCTCAGACTGACGACAACTCCACAAACGCCACGGGTCACCGGAAACCTGGGGTCTACGAGGCCTGTCCGCCGCGCCAGGCCCGGCCGGCTTCCAGAGCCGCGGCAGCTCCGAGCGCCGAGACACCCACCAGCATCCCGACAGGGTCGAGACCCAAACGCGCCATCATAACGTAGGCCGCCAGCGCGAGTATAGCATGCCTTGTGACAAACTTCACAAGCGCCCGCGCCCCGGGCCGCCGCCCCTCACGCCCCGCCGCCAACGCCTCCCCGGTCGCGCTCGCGATGGCCCACCCGCTCAGCGCCACGAGCAGCCCGCCGCCGACCACCCCGAGGGCGGCGCGCATCTCCCGCGGCCACACCGCCAGCGCCAGCACCGCCAGCACCCCTGCCACCACCGCCGTATCACGGCCCAGGCGGGCGAGCACCCGATCAGCCACGTCCCGGACCGTCCGGGCGCCGGGCCGCGCCCACGCTGCGCAGGATGCGATACACGTTGAGGATGCCGGCGGCAAGGCCCAGGAAGAACCCGAGAAAGCTGAGCCACGGCTGCGTGCCGAGCCACCCGTCCACGACGTAGCCGCCGCCGAAGCCCAGCACGATGGCGAACACGAACGACAACCCGACGGTGCTGAGCTGGCCGATGAGCTGCAGGTCCTGGCGCGTGCCGGGCTTCATCGCGACCATTGTAGTGGCGCGTCCACGCTGAGGTAGGACCACCTGACGGGCGGGGCATCCCGGCTGGCGGCGCTGGCCCGGGGGCCGCGCCGCCGGTGTCGAGCGGCACGCAGACGGTATACTGGGTCCACTGCATCGCCGAAGGCGCCTCGGCCTGCGGCAACGCCTATGGCTGGTCTATCCGCGGCACGTTCCGCCACCGGGGCCGTCCTGCTTGTTTCGGCGCTCGCCGGCTTCGTCCACGCCCAGGCCCGTGAGCGGGTGCTCTACGTGACGGCCTTCGACACCGCGTCGCGGGCGCCGGTCACCGGTCTCGGCCCCGACGCCTTCGTGGTCCGCGAGGACGGCGTGCGCCGCGAGATCCTGCGAGTCAGCCCGGCCACGTCGCGCATGCCGGTGGCGGTCATCTTCGACAACACGATGGCGGCCGAGCGGACCATCGCCGATCTGCGGCGGTCGCTCCACGGCTTCGTGCGGGCCATCGACGGGCTCGGTCCGATCGCGCTCATCGGCGTGGCCGACCGCCCGACGATCTTCGCGGACTACACCGACCTGCAGAGGCCGCTCGAGGATGCCATCAACCGCATCTTCGCGGTGCCGACGAGCGGCGCGCGTCTCCTCGACGCGATTGTCGAGGTCTCGCGCGGGCTGGCGCGGCAGGAAGCCGATCGCGCGGCGATCGTGGTGGTCACGACCGAGCACACCGAGTTCAGCGACGTGCACTACACGCAGGTGCTGCGCGGGCTCGAGGACAGCGGCGCCGCGCTCCACGTCGTGGTGCTGCTCAACCCGCAGGGATCGCTCGATCGGGACGCGGCGCGGAATCGCGCGGCCGTACTCGACCGCGGTCCGCGCGAGAGCGGCGGCGTGCGGTTCGACGTGCTGAGCAGCATGGCCTACGAGGGCCGGCTCGACGAGCTGGCGGCCCTGCTCAAGTCGCAGTATCGTGTGGTGTACGCGCGTCCCGAGGCGCTCATCCCGCCCGCGCGCGTGGAGGTCTCCGCGGCGCGGCCGGGCTTGTCGGTCCACGGCGCCCCCGCCCGCGGGCAGTCCAGGTAGTCGCCGTCCCCATGCCGTACCGCCGAGCCGCGTCGTCCATCGCCCTCCTCGCGACGCTCGTCGTCACGACGGGCGCGGCCCGCCAGCAGCCGCCGCAGGTCTTTCGGGCCGGCGTCGAGCTCGTCTCGCTCACCGTCACCGCCGTCGACGGGCAGGGGCGGTACGTCACGGATCTCACCGAGCAGGAGTTCGCGGTCTACGAGGACGGCGTCCAGCAGGATCTGGAGTTCTTCAACCGCACGAACCTCCCCATCGCGCTGTCGCTGCTGCTCGACACCAGCGCGAGCATGGAGAACCGGCTCTCGCTCGCGCAGGACGCCGCCATCGGGTTCGCGCGGCGGCTCCGGCCGAACGACCTGGGCCAGGTCATCGACTTCGACAGCCGCGTCGAGGTGCGCCAGGACTTCACGAGCGACATCGCCGCGCTGGAGAAGGCCATCCTCGCCACGAGCGCGGGCGGATCGACGTCGCTTCACAACGCCATCTACATCTCGCTCAGGGAGCTCTCGAAGATCCGGGCCACCTCGGCCGACGAGGTCCGCCGCATGGCCATCGTCGTCCTCTCCGACGGCGAGGACACCTCCAGCCTCGTGACCTACGAGGAGGTGCTGGAGCTCGCCAAGCGGTCGGAGACGGCCATCTACACCATCGGCCTCCAGCCCAAGGAGGTCACGGCCTCGCGCGGCTTCCGCGAGGCCGAGTTCGTGCTGCGCCAGCTGGCGCAGGAGACCGGGGGGCGCTCGTTCTTCCCGTCCCGCGCCGAGGATCTCCGCGGCGTGTACGGCCAGATCGCCGACGAGCTCTCGAGCCAGTACTCGCTGGGCTACGCGTCGAAGAACCAGCGCCGCGACGGCGCCTGGCGGCGCGTGGTGGTGCAGATCTCCCGGGCCAACGTCACGGCCCGCACCAAGCGCGGCTACTACGCGCCGGCGTCGCGCTGACATGCAGGCGCTGCCGCTGGCCGGGTACGGGCTGGCCCTCGTGGCCTACGCCACGTATTTCGCGCGCCGCGCGCCGGCCGCGGGACGCGCCGCGACGGCGCTCCTCGGCGCCGGCGCGCTCGTCCACACCTTCGTCATCGGCATGCAGACGATGGAGGTCGGCCACGTCCCGTTTGCGGGCACGACGCAGGCCATCTCGACGTTCGTCTGGCTCCTCGGCCTCGCCTACCTCTACACCGAGATCACCACCGAGGAGCGCGGGCTCGGCATCTTCGTCCTGCCCCTGGTCGTCGGCCTCCAGCTCCTGCCGGCGCTGCAGGGGCCAGGCGTCGAGCCGCGGTCGCCCGTGCTGGAAAGCCCGATGTTCTGGGTGCACGTGTCGGCGATGCTGTTCGCCTATGCGAGCTTCGCGCTCGCCGCGGTCATCGGCACGACCTACGTGCTCCAGTTCAAGGAGATCAAGGCCAAGCACCTGGGCTTCTTCTACACGCGGCTGCCGTCGCTCCAGGCGCTCGACGTGATGAACTCGCGCGCGGTCTTCATCGGCTGGGCGCTGCTCACGGTCGGCATCGCCGTCGGCACGACCTGGGCCATTCAGGCGCAGGCCATCGCCCCCGGCGACGCGCGCGTCAACGCCATGCGCCTCGGCGATCCCAAGATCGTCGTCGCGCTCCTGACGTGGATCGTCTACTCGTTCCAGCTCGTCGCCCGCCGCACAATCGGCTGGCGCGGGCGCCGGTCGGCGTATCTCTCGGCTCTCGGCTTCATCATCGTGCTGTTCAACTTCGTGCCGGTCAGCTACTTCATGACCGAGAGCCACAACTTCTACTGACGTGCACCTGCTGCTCGTCGGCGCCAGTCACCGGACCGCTCCCGTCGAGATGCGCGAACGGCTCGACTTCTCGAGCCGCGGCCTCGACGCCGCCGTCACCGCTCTGGCCGGCCGCGCCCACACGCGCGAGGCCGTGGTCGTCTCCACGTGCAACCGCGCCGAGATGTACGTCGCCTGCGACGCCGTCGACCCCGCCAGGGACGACGTCGAGCGGTTCGTCTCCGAGTTTCACCAGCTCCCGATCGAGGACGTGCGCCGCCATCTCTACCACGCCGTCGACGACGGTGCCGCGCGCCACCTGTTTCGGGTCGCCTCCGGCCTCGACTCGCTGGTGGTGGGCGAACCGCAGATCCTGGGGCAGGTCAAGGACGCCTACGGGATCGCCGCCGGCCGCCACACGGCCGGTCCCCTCCTCAACCGCCTGTTCCACTGGGCCTTCGCGGTCGGCAAGCGCGTCCGCTCCGAGACCTCGCTCGCGGAGGGCGCCGTCTCGGTCAGCTTCGCCGCCGTGGCGCTCGCGCGCAAGATCTTCGGCAACCTCGCCGGCCGCCACGTGCTCGTCATCGGCGCCGGCGACATGGGCAAGCTGACCGCGACGCACCTCAAGGCCCAGGGCATCGCGCGCCTGCTCATCACCAGCCGGACCCTGGCCCACGCCGAGCAGCTCGCCGCGGAGGTCGGCGGCGACGTCATGCCCTGGGACGCGCTCGCGACCGCCCTGCTCGATTCCGACATCGTGATCACCTGCACGGGATCGCCCGTGCCCATCCTCGACCGCGCGCGGGTCGAGCAGGCCGTGCCGGCGAGCCGCGTGCGGCCGCTGTTTCTCATCGACATCGCCGTGCCCCGCGACGTCGACCCCGCCGTCGGCGACATCGAGCAGGTGTTCCTCTACAACATCGACGACCTGCAGGCCATCGTCCGCGAGAATCTGGAACGCCGCGGCAGCGAGGTCGGCCGCGCCGAGCGCATCGTCGAGGAAGAAGTGCAGCGCTTCGCTCAGTGGCACCGCGCCCGCGGCGCGATTCCCACCGTCGTCGCGCTCCGGCAACGCTTCGAGTCGATTCGGCGCTCGGAGCTCCAGCGCCTCGAGGCCAAGCTCGCGCAGCTCCCACCGGAGGCCAGGGGCCGCGTCGACGAGATCACCCGGCTGATCGTCGAGAAGCTTCTCCTGCAGCCCACCGAGCAGCTCAAGGCGCTGGGCGACCCCGGCATCGTCTCGCAGTACTCCGAGGCGCTCAGCCGTCTGTTCGCGCTGCCGGACGACGAACGCCGCGGCGCGGACGAGCCATCCCCCCCGCGCGCGGATGGCGACCCGCCGCCTCTGGACGGGGAGGAGCGATGAGGCTCGGCACGCGCGGCAGCCAGCTCGCGCTCTGGCAGGCTCACACCGTCGCGCGCCTGATCGCCGAGCGCGGCGGGCCCGCCTGCGAGATCGTCGTCGTCCGGACGTCCGGCGACGAACCCGGCACCGGGCTCGGCCCGGGGGGCACGACAGCCATCGGGTCGGCCGCGCCGGGCGGCGGGGGCGGCGGCACGGCCGTGAAGCGGCTGTTCGTGAAGGAGCTGGAGGAAGCCCTCGCCGACGGCCGCGTGGACCTCGCCGTGCACAGCAGCAAGGACATGCCGGTCGATCTCGCCCCGGGCCTGCGCATCGGCGCCGCGCTCCCGCGCGAAGACGCGCGCGACGCGCTCGTGCTGCCAGCCACCCGCGCGTGCGACGGCGACCTCGACGCCGCCCGCCGCGCGCTCGGCGAGGCGCCCCGCGTCGGCACGAGCAGCCTCCGGCGATCGGCGCAGCTCGCCGCCGTCCTCCCCGGCGCCTCGTTTGCCCCCGTGCGCGGCAACCTCGACACGCGCCTCCGCAAGCTCGACGAGGGCGCCTGCGAGGCGCTCGTCCTCGCCTGCGCTGGGCTCAGGCGGCTCGGTCTGGCCGCGCGCATCTCGTGTCCGGTGCCGGTGGACCTGTGCGTGCCGGCGCCCGGTCAGGGCATCATCGCCATCGAGATTCGCGCCGACGACCGGGCGGCCGCCGACGCCGCGGCGCTCCTCGAGGACGAGGAGGCGGCCGACGCGCTGGCCGCGGAGCGGAGCGCCGTGCAGGCCCTCGGCGGCGGATGCCAGATGCCGATTGGGGCGCACGCGCGCATCGACGGCTCGACGCTCGATCTCCTCGGCGTCGTCATCTCGCCAGACGGACGGGACGTCGCCCGCGGTCGCGTGCGCGGCGCCCGGAGCCGCCCCGCCGAGCTGGGACGCTCCCTGGCCCAGGCATTGCTCGCCGCGGGCGCCGGGCGCATACTCGACGCGGTGCGTCGCACCCAGTGACAGGAGGCTCCCATGGCCGAGGACCCGCTCGTCGCCCCGATGCCGGACGCCGAAACCCGTGACGTCGGCGGGGCGCAGATGGACATCGTCCGTGCCGGCGCGGCGCGGGTGAAGCGCCTCATCTACCCACCCGGGTTCCGCTGGTCCGCCAACGTCAAGCCGATGGTGAACACCGAGCGCTGCATGCACGCCCACGTCGGCTTCCTCGCCCGCGGCCGGATTACCGTCCACTATCCGGACGGCTGCACGGTCGCCTACGCTGCGCCACAGGTGCTGGTCATCGAGCCCGGCCACGACGCCGCCGTCGAGGGACCCGAGTCGGCCGTGCTCATCGAGTTCGACTTCGAGCGCGAGACCGTCGGGCGCCTCGGCCTCGCGGGCGAGCACAGGCACCGCTAAGGAGGGGTGGAGGCTTGGAGGGGTGGAGGCTTGGAGGAAATGGAGCCCGGATTCCGAAGCCCGAAGCCCGCCGCCTGAAGCCCGCGGCCCCGTGAGGGTACAATCTCCCCCGTGGTCCGCCCCATCGTCTATCTGATTGGCGCGGGACCGGGCGCGCCGGACCTGGTGGCGGCCCGGGGCCTGCGGCTCCTGCAGAGCGCCGACGTGGTGATCTACGACCACATGATTCACCCGCGGCTGCTGGATGCGGCCCCGGCGCGGGCCGAGCGCATCGACGTCGGGAGCGCCGCACCGCAGGCGCTCGACCAGGAGGCCATCTGCTACCTGCTGGCGGAGAAGGCGCGCGAGGGACGCGTCGTGGCGCGCCTCAAGTGGGGCGACCCCTTCGTCTTCGACCGCGGCGGCAGCGAGGCGCTCTTCCTGCACGAACAGGGGATCCCGTTTGAAGTGGTGCCGGGCATCCCCGCCGCCGTCGGCGTGCCGGCGTACGCCGGCATTCCGATCACCTATCCCGGCGGCGGCGACACGCTGACGCTGGTGCGTGGCTTCGAGGACGAGCGCCAGGCGCCGCCGCCCATCGATTGGGACGCGCTCGCCTCGCTCGACGGCACGGTGGTGTGCTACGCGGGCTCGCGGCAGTTGTCGCGCATTCTCGACTCGCTGCTGGCCGCGGGCCGGCCGGCCGACGAAGCCGCGGCCGTCATCGTCCACGGGACGCTGGCGTCCCAGCAGACCACGTCGGGCACGCTGGCCGAGCTGGCCGCGCACTTCCGCGACCGCGGCCCGGGCGCGCCCGCCCTGCTCGTGCTCGGCAAGGTGGTCGGGCTGCGCGATCACCTCCGCTGGTTCGACGCGCGGCCGCTGTTCGGCCGGCGCGTGCTGGTGACGCGATCGCGCGAACAGGCGGGCGAGCTCGTGGAACTCCTCGAGGCCCAGGGCGCCGAGGCCATCGAGGCGCCGCTCATCCGCATCGTCCCGCTCGACGACTACGGGCCGCTCGACGAGGCCTGCGCGCGCGCCGGCGAGTACGACTGGATTGTCTTCACGAGCGCCAACGGCGTGCACGCGTTCATGGAGCGGCTCCTCGACGGGCCGCGGGACGTGCGGGCGCTCGCCGGCGCCCGGCTCTGCGCGGTGGGACCAGGCACCGCCGCGCGACTGGCCCGGTATGGCCTGAAGGTCGACCTGATCCCGGACGATCACCGGGCCGAGGGAGTGGTGGCCGCCATGACCGCGCGCGGGGGGCTGGAGGGCGCGCAGGTCCTCTTCCCGAAGGCCGACATCGCGCGCGACGTCGTGCCCGAGGCCCTCGCGGCCGCGGGCGCGCAGGTGACCGAGGTCGTGGCCTATCGAACCGTGACGGTCGAAAGCGATGTGCATCTCGACATCTACCGCCAGCTGCTCGACCGTCGCATCGATGTCGTGACGTTCTCGAGCGCGTCGGCCATCCGGAGCTTCGTGGCCCTCTACGGCGAAGACCAGGCGCCGGATCTGTTGAGCCACACGCTCGTCGCCACCATCGGGCCGGTCACCGCCGAGGCCGCAGCCCGCTACCAGATCGCGCCGGCCATCATGCCGGCGAACTCGACCATTCCCGCCCTGGTCGACGCGATCGTCGCCCACTTCCGCGCGCACGGCGCGGCGCCGGTCCCGTGACCACGCCGACGCCCCTCACGGTTCGCCTGCGCCGGCTCCGGCGGACGCCCGGCATCAGGGCGCTCGTGCGCGAGACGCGACTGGCCGCCGACCAGCTCGTGTATCCGCTCTTCGTCTGCGAGGGCCAGGGTGTGCGGCGAGACGTGTCGTCCATGCCGGGCGTCGCGAACCTGTCGGTCGACGAGACGGTGCGCGAGGCGGCCGCGGCGATGGCCGACGGCGTGGCGGCGGTGCTGCTCTTCGGCCTGCCGGCGACGAAGGACGACACGGGGACCTCCGCCTTCGATCCGGCCGGTCCGGTGCCGCGCGCCGTCGCCGCGCTCAAGCGCGAGCTGCCGGCGCTGGTCGTCGTCACCGACGTCTGCCTGTGCGAGTACACGTCGCACGGCCACTGCGGCGTGCTGCACGGCGAGGACATCGCCAACG
Source organism: Acidobacteriota bacterium (assembly GCA_040754955.1). Lineage (GTDB taxonomy): Bacteria > Acidobacteriota > Vicinamibacteria > Vicinamibacterales > UBA2999 > JBFMCA01. The sequence continues at coordinate 36,470 of JBFMCA010000024.1, forward strand.
ACGAGACCGTCGATCGGCTCGTGCGCACGGCCGTCGCGCACGCCGAGGCCGGCGCCGACATCGTGGCGCCCTCGGACATGATGGACGGCCGCGTCGGCGCCATCCGCGCGGGCCTCGATGCCAGGGGCTTCGAGAGCGTGGCCATCATGTCCTACGCGGCCAAGTACTGCTCGGGCTTCTACGGCCCCTTCCGCGAGGCGGCCGACTCGACGCCGCAGTTCGGCGACCGGCGCAGCCACCAGATGGATCCCGCCAACGCCGAGGAAGCGCTGCGCGAAGTGGCGCTCGACATCGACGAGGGCGCCGACATCGTCATGGTAAAGCCGGCCATGCCGTATCTGGACGTCATCCGGCGGGTCAAGGACGAGTTCGGCCACCCTACGGCGGCGTACCAGGTGAGCGGCGAGTACTCGATGATCAAGGCCGCCGCCCTGCGCGGGTGGATCGAGGAAGAGCGGGCCATGATGGAGTCGCTCATCGCCATCCGCCGCGCCGGCGCCGACATCGTCGTCACCTACTTCGCGCGCGACGCCGCGCGCCTGCTCGGGAAGGGCTGAGATGACTCGTGCGACTGCGTTGACCCTGGCGCTCGGCCTCGCCGCCTGCGCGCCGGCCCGGGAGCCGTTCGACCTGCTCGTCGTCAACGCGCGCATCGTGGACGGGTCGGGCGGCGAGCCGCGCAGCGGCAGCGTGGCCGTGCGCGGCGGCGCCATCGTCGGCGTGGGCGAGGTCAGCGGCCCGGCCGCCCGCGTCATCGACGCGAAAGGCCGCGTCGTCGCCCCCGGGTTCATCGACCTCCACAGCCATTCGGACATCCCGCTCGTCACCGACGGCCACGCGCAGAGCAAGATTCGACAGGGCGTGACGACGGAGGTGATCGGCGAGTCGGGGTCGGTGGCGCCGCGGCGTGAGGCCTCCGAGGCGTCGCCCTGGACCGACTTCGCCGGCTACTTCGGCCTGCTGGAGCGGCAGGGCATCTCGGTCAACCTGTTGTCGTACGTCGGGCTGGGCACGGTCCGCGAGCTGGTGGTGGGCGAAGAGAACCGGCCGGCCACCGAGGCGGAGCTGGCGTCGATGCGCCAGCTGGTCGAGACCGCCCTGGCGCAGGGCGCGTTCGGCGTCTCGACGGGGCTGCTCTACCCCCCCAACGCGTACGCGCCGCTCGACGAGCTCGTGGCCCTCACCGCCGTGGCGGGCGCGTGGGGCGGCCTGCACGCGTCGCACCTGCGCTACGACGGCGCGAAGCTCCGAGAGGGCATCGAGGAGATCCTCACGATCGGCGAGCGGGCGAAGACGCCCGTGCACATCTTCCACATCAAGGTCACCGGCGCGCGCAACTTCGGCCGCATGTCGGAGGTGGTGGAGCTCGTGGCGGCGGCGCGGGCCCGCGGCCTGCGGGTGACGGCCGACCAGTATCCGTACGTGGCAAGCAGCACGAGCCTGACGGCGACCATCCCCGACTGGGCCGAGGAAGGCGGGACCGAGCGGCTCATCGCCCGCCTCCGGGATCCGGCCACCCGCGCCCGCATCCGGCGCGAGATGGAGGATCCCGACCCCGCGTGGGAGAACCGCTACCAGTCGGCCGGCACGTGGGACAACATCCAGCTTGCCGCCATCGGCCGCACGCGCGGCCGCGCCGACGCCGCGCCGTCGCCGAACCGCCGGTACGAAGGGATGCGCATCGGCGAGGCCGCGAGGGCCGCCGGCAAGGATCCGTTCGACTTCGTGTTCGATCTGCTCATCGAGGAGCGCGGGTCGGTGGGCTGCGTCTACTTCATCATGTCCGAGGACGATCTGAAGCTGGCGCTCCGCCAGCCGTGGGTGGGCATCGGATCCGACGGATCGGCGCTCGCCACCGAGGGACCGCTCCGCTCCGGCGTGCCGCACCCGCGCAGCTTCGGCACGTTCCCGCGCGTCCTCGGGCGCTACGTGCGCGAGGAGAAGGTGCTGACGCTCGAGGAGGCCGTGCGCCGCATGTCGTCGCTGCCGGCCGCCACGCTCGGCCTGAGCGACCGCGGGCTGATCGAGACGGGCCGGGCAGCGGACCTCGTCATCTTCGACCCCGAGACCGTCGCCGATCGCGCGACGTTCGAGGATCCTTTCCAGTACCCCGTCGGCATCGACACGGTGGTCGTCAACGGCCAGGTGGTGCTCGACGAGGGGACGCACACCGGCGCCCGTCCCGGGCGCGTGCTCCGGCATGCCAAGGCCCGCTAAGTCGTCGACGCTCTTCGCCCGCGCCACCCGGATTCTCCCGGGCGGCGTGAACTCGCCGGTGCGCGCGTTCAAGGCGGTCGGCGGATCGCCGCGCTTCATCGCGCGCGCCTCCGGGGCCACGCTGACCGACATCGACGGGAACACATACGTGGACTACGTGATGTCGTGGGGCCCGGCCATCCACGGCCACGCGCCGAAGGGCCTGTGCGCCGCGCTGGCGAAGCAGGCGCGCCGCGGCACCAGCTTCGGCGCGCCAAGCCCGCTCGAGGTGGCGCTCGGCGAGCGCGTGCGCGAGCTGATGCCGTCCATCGAGCGCGTGCGCTTCGTGAGCTCCGGCACCGAGGCCGCGATGAGCGTGGCGCGCGTGGCGCGCGCCGCCACCGGACGCGACAAGATCGTGAAGTTCGAGGGCTGCTATCACGGGCACGCCGACGCCTTCCTCGTGCAGGCGGGGTCGGGCGCGCTCACCTTCGGCACGCCGACCAGCCCGGGTGTGCCGGCCGCGGCCGTGGCCGGGACGCTGCTCGCCAGCTTCAACGATCTCGCGTCGGTCGAGGCCGTCGTCGCCGCCAATCCAGGCCAGGTTGCCGCCCTCATGCTCGAGCCCGTCGCGGGCAACATGGGCGTCGTCGTGCCCAAGCCCGGATTCCTGGAGGGGTTGCGCGCGCTCTGCGATCGGGAGGGCATCCTGCTCGTCTTCGACGAGGTCATGACCGGCTTCCGGCTCGCGGCGGGCGGGGCGCAGGCCGTGTTCAAGGTGCGGCCGGATCTGACGTGCCTCGGCAAGATCATCGGCGGCGGCCTGCCGGTGGCGGCCTACGGCGGCCGCGCGGATCTGATGGATCTCGTCTCGCCGGCCGGCCCCGTGTATCAGGCGGGCACGCTCTCGGGCAACCCGCTCGCCATGACGGCGGGGCTCTGGGCGCTCGCGCGGCTCAAGCCGCGCCTGTACCGTCAACTGGCCGAGATGGGCGAGGAACTGGCAACGGGCCTGGCCGACGCGGCGCGTGAGGCGGGCGTGCCGCTGCAGGTGAACGCCATCGGCTCGATGATCACGCCGTTCTTCACCGCGGAGAAGGTGCGCGACTTCCGATCGGCCGTTGCCTCGGATACCGAGGCGTTTGCCGTCTTCTTCCGCGCCATGCTGGACGGCGGCATCTACCTGCCGCCGTCCCAGTTCGAGAGCTGGTTCCTGTCCGGTGCGCATACGGCCAGGCAGTTGGCGGTGACCATCCGCGCGGCCCGGCGGGCCATGCGGGCCGTCGCCGCGCGCGCCCGCCGGAACTGAGCGGGCCGCGTCCCTTCTGAGAGGCTGCGAGCCGCGCGCGACCGGTCTCCGTGCCTGCGTGCCTGCGTCCGGGCCTACCACACGGCCGCCGGTCACGGAACCGCGGAGCCACGGAGAGCATGGGGCTCGCTGCGCACGAGCGGGCCTGCGCCTCCGCGCCTCCGTGACCCCGTTCGCAAGAGGCCCTACTTCACCGTCAGCGCCGTATCGAGCCGCATCCGCAGCACGGTGCCGGGCGCGAGGGTCACCTGCTGGCCGTCGGTCGCGGCCACGACGCTGCCGCCGCCGATGAGGATCCCGGTGAGCACGCCTCTGAAACCGCCGAGAATGCCGCCGATGATGCCGCCCACCGCGGCGCCGGTGCCGATCTTGTCGGCGTCCTCACGGTAACCGCCGCCCTCGAGCGCTTCGGTCATCGTGCCGCGGATGGGATACGTGCGACCTGCGATGGTGATCTGGTCGAAGCTGAGCGAGAGGCTCCCCTTGCGATCCACGCGGCCCGCCGATTTCACGTCGGTCACCACGCCCCGCACCACTGAGCCCGCCGGAATCAGCACCGTGCCGTTGCGCCGCAGATCGACGGTGGTGGTCGCCTCGAAGCGGTCCTCTACCTGCGCCGTGCCCGAGCTCAGGGCGGTCTGCAGCCGCAGGTCGATCTCCGTGCCGACGGGCACGGTACTGGCGTCGGCCGTCGCCCCGCCCGCGGTCGGCGCCGGCCTGGGCGTGCCTCCCGGCACCGCATAGGCGCCGGTACCCGTGTCGCCGCGGGCGCGACCCTTCAGATCCTCGAGCCGGTCGCGCAGGTCCGCGTACTCCGCCCGCGGCACCGAGCGCTCCTTGCGGAGCTTCACGCGCAGGTAGATGACCTCGTCCTGCAGCTCGTCGAGCTCCGCCTGCAGCCGCCGCGCCTCCGTGGGGCTGCTCGCCCGAAGCGCCGCGATGTCCTTCCCGGCCTGGGTGACCGAGGCCTGCAGCCGTTCGAGGTCCGCCGGCGACACATCCGGCTGCGCCCAGACCGGCGCGGCCAGTCCTGCCGTCATCACCGCCGCCGTGAGTACCCGCACAATCGTGCCGAACATGGTGCCCTCCTCGGGGCGCGTCCGCTGTCGGGGACACGTCCTCCGCATTCGACTCCGAGGTAGCCAATCCGGATCCAACCCCGGTGCCGGAATCTCCGTGGCGAACCCCGGCGGAACCTCGTACGGAACCTCGCTCCGAACCTCCTTCGGAACCTGTCTACTAGCTAGTTTCTCCAGGGCATCAGCCGCTCGATCCAGGCGATGCGCGTGAGGTCGTTGTAGATGACGGTGACCATGATGACCATCAGCACGAGGAAGCCGGCGAGGAACACGCGCTCCTTGACCTGCATGCTGAAGTCGCGGCGGGCAACGACCTCGAGGCCCATGATGAGGATGTGCCCGCCGTCGAGCACCGGGATGGGGAGCAGGTTGAGCAGCCCCAGGTTGAGGCTGATGGACGCCATCAGGGAGAAGAGCGCAATCCAGCCGAGCGCCGCGGACTCGCCCGAGAGCTGGGCGATGCCTACCGGTCCCATGAGCTGACGCGGCGACGTCTGGCCCATGATGAGGCCGCCGAGCGTCTGGAGAATCAGCCCCGCGTACTCGATGTTGCGCTGCACGCTCAGGCCCACGGCCTCGAGGGGCCCCGGCTGGAACGTCTCGGTGGCGTTGTTGATGCCGATGCCGATGCGGCCTGTGTCGCCCTGCCGCGCCGGCGTCACCGGCACGACGAGTTCCTCGCCGCCGCGTCGCAGGCGCAGTTCGACGGGCCGGTCGGGGCTCGCCGAGATGGCCTCGGACACGTCGCGCGCGAAGATCATCCGGCGTCCGTTGACGGCGAGGATGACGTCGCCGGCCTTGATCCCCGCGCGCTCAGCCGGCTCGCCCGGCACGACCGACCGCACGCTGGGGTAGACGTCGGGCAGCACGCCGATGGTGCCGACCTCGAAGCGCGTCTCGCCCACCGGTCGCACGGCCAGCGTCTCTTCGCGGCCGCCGCGCAGCAGCGTGATCGCCACGTCGCGATCGGGGCGCGTGCCGATGGCGATGTCGAACTGCTCCCACGTCGCCGTCTCGCGGCCGGCCACTGTCAGAATGCGATCGCCCGGGCGGATGCCGGCCTGCTCGGCGGGCGAGCCCTCCTGCACCGCGCCCACCACCGGGGGCTCGTCGAGCCACGCCGGAACCTCCGCGCCCTGGGCGAGCACGACGGCCAGGAGCACCACGGCGAGCAGGATGTTCATCAGCGGCCCGGCCATCAGGACCTGGAATCGCTGCCACTTGCTCTTCGACAGGAACTCGTCGTCGGCGCCCGTCGGGTTGTCCTGGGGGTTCTCGCCGGCCATCTTCACGTAGCCGCCGAGCGGCACCGCGCTGATGCAGTACTCGGTGTCGCCCCGCTGCACCTTCAGCAGCTTCGGGCCGAAGCCCAGCGAGAAGGTCAGCACGCGCACGCCGTGCCAGCGCGCGACCAGGAAATGGCCGAGCTCGTGTACGAACACGAGCACGCCGAGCACGAACGCAAACGCCAGCAACGTGGTCACGTGATTTGAACCCCTCGACCCGCGTGAGACCCTACGGACCCTTTGGACCCCTCTTCGATTCTACCTCCCCCACCACGGCGGCCGCCCGTTCGCGCGCCCAGGCGTCCACGCGCCGCACGGCCGCCAGGCTGTCGGCCGGCGCCGGGGCGTGCGCGTTCATGGCCGCGTCGATGACGTCGGCGATGCTCGTGAAGGGGATTCGGCCCTCCAGGAAGGACGCCACGGCAACCTCGTTGGCCGCGTTGAGGACGATCGGCAGGCTGCGGTCCGCGTCGAGCGCCCGGTATGCCAGGCGCAGGCAGGGGAAGTCGTCCCAGGCCGGCTCGTGGAACTCGAGCGGGCCCATGCGCGTGAGGTCGAGGAGCGGGACCGGCGCATCCCAGCGGTCCGGGTAGGCGAAGGCGTACTGGATGGGCAGCCGCATGTCGGTGATGCCCATCTGCGCGATGAACGATCCGTCTTTCAGCTCGACCAGCGAGTGCACGATGGACTGCGGGTGGACCACGACCGAGATGCGCGGGGCGGCCATGCCGAACAGCCAGTGGGCCTCGATGACCTCCAGGCCCTTGTTCATCAGGGTGGCCGAGTCGATGGTGATCTTCTGGCCCATCTGCCAGGTGGGATGCCGGAGCGCGTCGGCCACGGTCACGTCGGCGAGCGACGCGCGCGAGCGGCCGCGGAACGGCCCGCCCGACGCGGTGAGCACGAGGCGGCGGACTTCGGCGTGATCGCGGCCGTGCAGGCACTGGTGGATGGCGTTGTGCTCGCTGTCGACGGGCAGCACGGCCACGTCGTGGCGGCGCGCCGCGTCCATCACCAGCCCGCCCGCCATGACCAGCACTTCCTTGTTGGCGAGCGCGATGGTCTTGCCGGCCTCGATGGCGGCCAGCACCGCCTCGAGCGCCGCGGTGCCCGACGAGGCGCACAGCACGATGTCGACGCCGGGATGCGTCGCGACGGCGACGAGCCCCTCCGGGCCGCTGCCGGCAACCGCGGGCATCGCCCCGCCAAGCGCCGCGCGCAGCTCGTCGATGGCGGCGCCGCTCGCCATGGCCACCGCGCGCGGCCGATAGCGCGCCACCTGCGCGGCGAGGCCGGCGGCGTTGGCGCCCGCGGCCAGCGCAATCACGTCGAGCCGATCGGCGTGCGTGTCCACCACGGAGAGGGCCGAGGTGCCGATGGAGCCCGTCGAGCCGAGAATGGCGAGGCCTTTCTTGGTCATGGCTGGCGTGGGGCCTGGGGCTCGAGGCGTGGGGCCTGGGGCCTGAGTCTTCGGGTCATGTCAGGCGCAGGAAGAGCAGAAACACTGGCGTGGCAAAGAGCAGCGCGTCGATGCGGTCCAGCACGCCGCCGTGGCCCGGGATGAGCGTGGAGCTGTCCTTGATGTCCGCCGCGCGCTTGAGCATCGACTCGAACAGATCGCCGGCGATGCCGGCCGCCGCGATGCCGAGGCCGGCAACCGCCAGCGTCGCCGGGCCGGGCCCCGGCAACCAGACGGCCCCCGCCGCGACGAAGAACGCCGGCGCGACGACCAGCCCGCCGATCGCCCCTTCGAGGGTCTTCTTCGGGCTCAGCCGCGCCGCGAGCGGCCGCCGCCCGAGCGTGCGCCCCGTGTAGTACTGCGCGGTGTCGCTCACCACCACCGTCGCCAGCAGCAGCAGCACGGCCTCGCGCCCCGCCACGGCGTGCACGCTGACCAGGGCGCCCAGCGGCAGCCCGATGTAGATGGGCGCCAGCAGCCCCGCCGCCACCGACGCCAGCGACCCGGGCGGCGGGCGGCGCGCCATCACGATCGCCGCCACCACGATGAGCGCGACGCCGAGCACCGACTCGGTCTCCACCCACGGACACGGCACCATCGCGAGCGCGATCAGCGTGGCCGCCAGCGACGCCGCGCGGGGCACCGGGGCCCCGATGGCCGCCGCCATCCGCGCGTACTCGGTGAACGCCAGCGCGCCCACGGCGAGCGCGACGAGCAGCAGCAGGAGCGGCGTCGCGTACCAGATGACGGCGAGGAAGACGGCGGCGAGGGTAACGCCGCTCAGGACGCGGACCATGCGTGACTGCCGTCGGTGACGTTACTTGGCGCCGGCCACGGCCGGCGCCGAGGCAATTCCGCCGTAGCGGCGATCCCGCTTCTGGTAGGCGAGGACCGCCTCCAGCAGGTGCCGGCTCCGGAAGTCGGGCCACAGCGTGTCGGTGACGAAAATCTCCGCGTACGCGATCTGCCAGAGCAGGAAGTTGCTCACCCGGAGTTCCCCGCTGGTCCGGATCAGCAGATCCGGGTCGGGCTGGCCCGCCGTGTACAGATACGAGGCGAACGTCGCCTCGTCGAGCGCGTCGGGCGCGACCCCCGCGGCGATCGCGCGCCGGGCGGCGTCGACGATCTCCGCCCGACCCCCGTAGTTCAGCGCGATGTTGAACAGCATGCCGCGATTCGACCCCGTCTTGACCTCCGCCGCCGCCAGCTCGCTGCGGATGTCCGCCGCCAGCTCCTCCCTCCGGCCGATCACCTTGAAGCGGATGTCGTTGTCGAGCAGCGTGGACAGCTCCGACCGCAGATAGCGCTTGAGCAGCACCATCAGCGTGTTGACTTCGGCTGCCGGCCGCTTCCAGTTCTCGACCGAGAAGGCGTAGAGCGTCAGGACCTCGAGGCCGAGGCGCGCCGAGGTCTCGACGGCCGCCCGCACCGACTCAATCCCCGCGCGATGGCCTTCGACCCGCGGCAGGTGGCGCTTTGCCGCCCACCGGCCGTTGCCGTCCATGATGATCGCGACATGGCGCGGCAGCCGCTGGGGGTTCACCTGCCGGGCGAGCTCCTGTTCGGCGCTGCCGGGGGGCAGCCACGCCTCGAGTCGGTCCAGACCCATCGGTCAAGCGATAGTACTAGATTTGAGATTGGGGATTGGAGATTTGAATTCCTCGGGAATCTGACGCGGAACCGGAGCGGGCTGGCGCGAGATCGGCGATTTGCCGGGCTTTCGAGCGGCGATCGGAGGCCCCCGACCGCCGGGCCCCCGATCCCTGCTCGCATCTCGGCACTCGAATCCGAGATCTCAAGTCTGAAATCTCAAATCCCAACTCTCAGGTGGCTACCGCGTCGGCCAGGGCGAGCCCTGGATGGGCCGCACCTTGCCGATCCCCTTGAACACGAACTTCTGCAGGCGCTTCCCGGTGTAGGTCTCGGTCGTGTAGATGTTGCCCTTCGAGTCGGTGGCGATGCTGTGCACGCCCAGGAACATCCCGGGCTGCCGGCCCCCCTGGCCGAACTTGGTCAGCAGGCGCATCGACTTCCGCTCGAACACGTAGATCTTCTCGTTCGCGCCGTCAGCCATGTACAGGAAGCGCTGCTCGGGATCGCGCGAGAAGGCGACGTCCCACACCGACCCGTCGGCCAGCGTCTCGGGGAACACGCGGTGCTCGGACACGAACTTGCCGTCCTTGGTGAAGATCTGGATGCGGTCGTTCGGACGGTCGCACACGTAGACGAGCCCGTCGTTCGACATGTCCGCGCAGTGCACGGGGTTGCGGAACTGCCGCGGGAGCGGCGCCGCCGGATCGTACCGGCCCAGGTTCTCGTCGGTCGGCGGCTCGCCGTAGGCGCCCCACATGCGCTTGATCTTGCCGGTGTCGACATCTACCACCGCGACGCGCTTGTTCAGGTAGCCGTCGGCGAGGTAGGCCTCGTTGGCCCGCGGGTCGATGAAGATCTTCGCCACGCGGCCGAAGTTGTCCATGTCCCGGCTGTTCGACACGTAGTTCGGCTTCTCGCCCGGCTTGGCCACGTTGCGGGCGCCCGACTTGCCGAACTGCGCCACGAACTTGCCGTCGCGCGTGAACTTCAGCACGTGCGCGTCCGGCTGGCCGTTGCCGCCGATCCAGACGTTGCCCTTGTGGTCGACGGCGAGGCCGTGGTTCGACTCGGGCCAGTCGTAGCCTGCGCCGGGCCCGCCCCACTTGCCGACGAGGTTCCCGTTCGGATCGAACTCCAGCACCGGCGGCGCAGGGTCGCAGCATTCGCTGACGCGGGGGCCGCCCGCGACGGGCACGGCATACTCGGTGCGGTCGAGGTTGTTGGGGTCGTTCCCGCGATGCACGATCCAGACGTGATCGCGATCGTCCACGGTGAGGCCGATGGTCTGGCCGAGCAGCCAGTTGTTGGGCATCGGCTTCGGCCACAGCGGGTCGACCTCGAAGACCGGAGCTTCGACCATGTCGCCCTGGGCGGCCAGCCGCTGCTCGAGCATGGTTTCGGCGGTGAAGAGCGCTGCGAGCAGCGCCGCCACGGTGACGATGCCGTAAACGCCCCGCCTTTGGGTTAGACGCGCCATCCTTCGATCCTCCCCCTGGTCCTGATGTGAGCCGGGGCAAGAGTATACGAAAAACGGCCGGCGTGGGCGCGCATCTTTTTGGTACGCTACGAGGCCGTGCACAGGAGTCCAGGGGCCGGTCCGGGGCGATTCCGGCGGGCGGCCGCCGCCGCGCTGGCGGGCATCGCCCTGCTCGGCGGCGCGACGTCCGCGCACGAGATTCCCAACGAGGTCACCGTCTACACCTTCATCCGCCCTGAGGGCAACCGGCTGACCTTCCTGGTCCGCGCGCCCATGAGCGCGCTGCGCGACATCGACGTGCCGCTGCGCGACGGGGGGTACCTCGACCTGCCCCGCATCGGCCCGTCGCTGCACGACGCGGCCACGCTGTGGATCGGCGATTTCGTGAAGATCTACGAGAACGGGCAGCCGCTGGGCACGCCCGAGGTGACTGCCGCCCGGGTGTCGCTGCCGGCCGATCGCACGTTCGAGAGCTACGACCAGGCCATGGCGCACCTGACCGGCGCGCCGCTCGATCCGGACACCGATCTCTACTGGCAGCAGGGCCTGCTCGACGTCGCGTTCGTGTATCCGATTCGGTCGGACCAGTCGCAGTTCGCCATCAGCCCCGGGCTCACGCGGCTCGGCCTGCGCGTGAACGTGGTGCTCCGCTTCCAGCAGCCCGGCCATCCCGAGCGGGCGTTCGACGTGCACGGCGATCCCGGCATTGTCGAGCTCGACCCCCGCTGGCACCAGGCCGTGCTGCACTTCGTCGAGGAGGGCTTCGCGCACATCCTCGACGGCATCGATCACCTGCTCTTCCTCTTCTGCCTGGTCATCCCGTTCCGCCAGGTGCGCGCGCTCGTCGTCATCGTCACGTCGTTCACCATCGCGCACTCGGTGACGCTCGTCGCGTCCGCGTACGACCTGGCGCCGACCTCGCTCTGGTTCCCGCCGCTGGTCGAGACGCTCATCGCCGTGTCCATCGTCTACATGGCGTTCGAGAACATCGTCGGGGCCTCGCTCGAGCGGCGGTGGCTGGTGACCTTCGGGTTCGGCCTCGTTCACGGCTTCGGCTTCTCGTTCGCGCTGCGGGACACGCTGCAGTTCGCGGGCGACCACGTGCTGACGTCGCTCCTGGCCTTCAACGTCGGCGTGGAGCTCGGGCAGCTCCTGGTGCTGGCGGTGCTGATTCCGGCCATCGCGCTGCTCTTCCGGTTCGTGGTGGCCGAGCGGGTTGGAACGATCCTCCTGTCCGCGCTCGTCGCGCACACCGCCTGGCACTGGGCCATGGAGCGCGGCTCCGACCTGATGCAGTTCCCCTGGCCCGAGGTGAGCCTCGAAGGGCTGCTCGTCGCCGTGCGGCTCGCGATGGTCATCGTCGCGGCCGGCGGCGTGATGTGGCTGCTGGCGGGCGTGCTGCGGCTGCCCGAGCGCCCGGCCCCGCCAGCCGGAGCCGGCACCCCCGCGGGCGACGTCCCGACGGTCTGATCCGACTCGCCGCACACGCCCTGGACGCGCGAACGGCCGGATGACGCAGCGCGCCATGTGAGTGTGAGTATTTTGAAGTGTTGCTTTAAAATACTCACGTCATGAAACATGTGCCCCGGGCAATCGAGGAACAGCTACGGGCGGCGCTCCGCCGCTTTCCGGCGGTCGTGCTGACGGGTCCCCGCCGCGCCGGCAAGACGTGGCTGCTCAGGCACCTGTTGCCCGGCGCCACGTATCACCTGCTGGAGGACCCGGACCTCGTGGCGCGGCTGCGCGCCGACCCGCAGGGGTTCCTCGACGGACTCCGGCCGCCGGTGGTGCTGGACGAGGTCCAGCACGTGCCGGAGATCTTCGCGCACGTCCGCGCCCGGGTCGATGCGCACCCGCGACGGACGGGGCAGTGGGTGTTGACCGGGTCGCAGGAGGCGCCGCTGATGGGCGGCGTGACCGAGTCGATGGCGGGACGGGCGGCGGTGCTGCAGCTGCTGCCGCTCTCCGCGCGTGAGTCGCCGCGCGTCACGCTCCGGCTGGGCGGCTATCCCGAGGCGATCGCCCGGCCGGCCGGCGCGTCGCTCTGGTTCAGCTCGTACGTGCAGACCTACCTGGAGCGCGACGTGCGCGCCGTGACGGCCGTGCGCGACCTGGCGACGTTTCGCCGATTCCTGGCGCTGGTGGCGTCGCGGCATGGGCAGCTGCTGAATCGCACCGCGCTGGCGGCGCCGCTCGGCGTGAGCGTGCCGACCGTCACCCAGTGGCTGGGCGTGCTCGAGACCACCGCGCAGATTCTGATCGTGCCGCCGTTCTACGAGAACCTCGGCAAGCGGCTCGTGAAGTCGCCGAAGGTCTACGTCGCGGACTCGGGGCTCGCCTGTCACCTGCTCGGGATCGAGACCCCGTCGGAGCTGGCGCGTTCGCCCTTCCGCGGCGCGCTGTTCGAGGGCTTCATCGCGGCCGAGATCGTCAAGGCCCAGGTCAATGCCGGCCGGCGGCGCGAGATCTATCACTTCCGCGATGAGCAGGGGCTCGAGGTGGACTTCGTTGTCCCCGGCCGCGGTGGTGCCCTGACGCTGATCGAGTGCAAAGCTGGCCGGACGGTCACGCCGGCGATGGGGGGGCCGCTGCAGCGGCTGCTGGCCGCGTTCGCAAGGCAGGCGCCGCGGCGTCGCGCGCGGGCGTATCTCGTGCACGAGCCGGGAGCGCGGCACGGCACGGCCGCCGTGGCGCCGGGTGTGGCGGCGATTCCGTGGCCCGCGGTGATCGACGAGATCGGGTGACCCTCTGCGGGGCGACCTCGGGACGCCCACGAAACGCGGCCTCTCCCGCGGGTTCGGCTGGGTGGTGACGCGGTCGCATCCTGCCGCACGTTGGCCCGCATGGAGGCGGTAGCAGCGGAGCAGGCGCTCTTGACGGGGTGCGCGCCAGCGGGCGAGCCGGTCTGAGGCGAACTCGCCCTAGTACTCCACCCGCCACAGCGTCAGCCCGTGGGGCGGCGCCGTGGGGCCAACCTCGGCCCGTGTCCCTCGCGCCAGTAGCGCCGCCATATCGGCGCTGGGCCGCTTCCCCCGCCCAATCGCCGCAAGCGTCCCCACGAGGCTCCGTACCATGTGCCGAAGAAAGCCGTTCCCGGTAATCTCGTACTGAAGCAGCCCCTGCTCCCCCACCAGCCCCACCCGC
>JBFMCA010000025.1:0-49080 GCA_040754955.1 Acidobacteriota bacterium
GCCCGCGCGCGCGCTGGCTGGAGCCGCGCCGGACGTGCTGGTCATCGACGATCCGTCGGCCGCGGCGGCGCGGCCGTGGTGCGCGGCCGCGCGACGCGCCGGCGCGCGCACGGCGAGCGTGCACGACCTGGGCCTCGCGTGGGGCGACGCCGACCTGATCATCGATGGCACCGTGGTGTTCGCCGACCACGCGACCGAGCGCCGCCTGCTCGGGCCGCGCTTCATGCCCCTCGACCCGGAGGTTCACCGCCACGCGCTCCGCCGCCGGCCGAGGGGCCCAGGCGCGCCCCGCGTGCTCGTCGCCTTCGGCGGCGGTCCGCGGCTGGCCCGTGCGGCCGCCGTGGCGCGCGCCATCGCCCGCCGCGTCCCCGGCTGCGACATCCGCATTGCCGGGGGATTCGTGCCGCCGCGCCGTAGCCGCGGCGATGTGCGGTGGCTGCCCCCGTTGCCGACGCTGGCTGCCGAGCTGGCGCGAGCTGACATCGCGGTGGTCGCCGGCGGCGTGAGCCTGTACGAAGCGTGGGCCCTGGGCACGCCCGCCGTGGCGTCGCCCGTCACCGGGGTGTCGGCGCAGCGACGCACCGTCCGGGCCGGCGCCGCCCGGGGCCTCGTCGTCGACGGCGGGCCGCTTGACGATCCCGGGGCCGCGCGCCGCATCGCCCGACAGGTCGAGCGGCTGCTGGCGGGCCGAAATGCCGCGGAAAGCATGGCCGGGCGCGCCCGCCGGGTCGTGGATGGCCGAGGGGCCTGGCGCGTCGCCCGCCGCCTCCGCCAGCTGGCACGGAAGCGGCAGTAGGCGCGACCGGAGCCATCCGGTGAGCGCCCGTGCCCTCGTTTTCGACCTCGACGACACGCTCTATCCCGAGCGCCGGTTCGTGCTGAGCGGCTTTGCCGCGGTCGCCCGGGCCATCGAAGCCGACGCGGGTGTCCCCGCCTGCGAGACGTTCCGGAGCCTCGTCCGGGCGCTCAAGGGCGGGCACCGGGCCTCGGCGTTTCAGCGCCTCTGCGACCGGCACGGCCTGGACCCCCGGCAGATCGACGGCTGGGTGCAGGTGATGCGCACGCACGTGCCGCGGCTGCGGCTGGCGCGCCGCACGCGCCGCATGCTGGCGGATCTCCGGAGCGGCTGGCGGCTGGGTCTCATCACCAACGGTCTGCCCGAGGTCCAGCAGAAGAAGGTGGAGTGCCTCGGCCTGACGCCGTTCTTCGATCACATCGCGTTCCCAGGCCTGCCGGGTGCCGGCGGCAAACCCGCGCCCGAGCCGTTCCTGCTGGCCTGCCGCGCACTCGGCGTGACGCCGGGCCGCGCGGTCTTCGTCGGGGACGACATGATCTTCGACATGCTCGGCGCGCGGGGCGTGGGCATGCGCACCATTCACCTCGCGCCACGTCCGGCGCTGCGCAGGGGCTGGTCGCCGGACGCCACCGTGCGCGACATCACCGACGTGCCGGCCGCGGCGGAGGCGCTCGTTCAAGATGCGTGAGTCGGTGCCGATTGGCGGTCGTGGAGGCGCGGTGGCCCCAATGCAGATTGGCCCTCACCTGATCGGCCGCGACGAGCCGCTGTTTGTCATCGCGGAGCTCGGCCTGAACCACGGTGGATCGCTCGACCAGGCGCTCGCGCTCGCGGACGCGGCCGCCGCGGCTGGCGCTGCCGCCGTCAAGCTCCAGACCATCGACGCGGCGCGGCTCGTCACCGCGGACGCCCCCGGCCCGGCCCATGTGGAGGCGGCCTCGCTCGTCGAGTTCTTCCGGCAGTTCGAGCTCGATGAGGAGGCCCATCGGGCCGTCGCCCGCCAGGCGCGCGCGCACGGCCTTGCCTTCCTCTCGACGCCGTTCGACGAGGACGCCGTCGACATGCTCGTCCGCGTCGGCGTGGACGCGCTGAAGATTGCCAGCGGCGACCTGACCCATCACCGTCTGATCGCCAAGGCGGCGCGGACGGGGAAGCCCCTCATCCTGTCGACCGGCATGGCCAACCTGACCGAGATCGCCGAGGCCGTCGGCTGCGCGCGGATGGCGGGCGCGACGGCCCTGGCGCTGCTGCACTGCGTGTCGGCGTACCCGGTCCCCCAGGGCGAGGAGAACCTGCGGGCGATCGTGACGCTCGCCGACCAGTTCTATCTCCCGGTGGGCCTGTCGGACCACGGGACCGACCCGCTGGCGGCGGCGATGACCGTGGCGCTCGGTGGGCAGTTGTTCGAAAAGCACCTGGTGCTCGACGCCGACGGGGGTGAGATCGACGCGCCGGTCTCGGCGACGCCCGACGCGCTGGCGGTGCTGGTCCGGACCGCGGCGCGCGCGCAGGCGGCCCTCGGCGACGGCCGGAAGGTGTGCCGCGGCGCGGAGGCCGCCAACCGCGCGTCGAGCCGACGCAGTCTCTTCGCGGCGCGCCGCCTGCACCCGGGCGAGCGGATTGGCGAAGCCGACCTTGTCGCCCTTCGCCCCGGCACGGGCGTCGACGCCCGCCGGTGGCGTGAGCTGGTGGACATGGTGGTCACGCGGCCCATCGCCGCGGGAGCCCCGTTCGTGGAGGGAGACATACCCGCCGCGGCGTCACGCGACGGGCATCTGGAGCGGTTGCGTGGGGCCGCTTAACGTTCTCATCACGGCCGGCTCGCGCCGCGTGCCGCTGGTCAAGGCCTTCCGCCGCGCCGTCCGCGGCCTGCCGCGCGGCGGGCGCGTGATCGTGTCCGACGTCAACGCCATGTCCCCGGCCGTGCACGTGGCCGACGGCGCGTACCGTGTGCCGCTGGCCAACGAAGCCGGCTACATCGAGGCGCTTCTCGACGTCGTGGCCGCCGAGGACGTGCGGCTGGTGGTGCCGACGATTGACGACGAGCTGCCGCTGCTGGCGGCCGCGCGGCCGACCTTCGAGGCGCGGGGCGTCCAGGTCGCCGTCTCCCCGCTCGCCACCACCGAGATCTGCAACGACAAGTTCCTCACCTGCGAACACCTGCGGCGGCATGGCGTCGCCGCCGCGCGCACCTACCTGCCCTCGATGCTCTCGTCGTCCGCGCCGCTGCCGCTCTTCGTCAAGCCGCGGGCCGGCCGCGGCGGAATCGGGGCGTTTGCCGTCCGCACGCCGCGCGAGCTCGAGTTCTTCCTCAGCTACGTCGAGGATCCCGTGGTGCAGCAGTTCCTGCCGGGCCGCGAGTTCACGATCGACGTGTTCTGCGACTTCGGGGGGCGTCCGCTGGCGATCGTGCCGCGCGAGCGGGTCGTCATCCGCTCGGGCGTGATGGACCGGGGCCGCACGGCTGCCGACCCTCGGCTCATCGATCTGGCCGTGGCCACCGCCAGGGCCCTGCCGTTCCGCGGCGCCGTGAACATCCAGTGCCGCCTCGTGGACGACGCACCCGTCGTGTTCGAGATCAACCCGCGGTTCTCCGGCGGCATTTCGCTGACGATCGCAGCCGGCGCGGATTTCCCGCAGATGCTGGTCGATCTGGCGGCAGGCCGCGACGTGCGGTCGTCGATCGGCTGTTTCATCGACAACCTGTGGCTCACGAGCTACGAATCGTCGATCTTCCTCGACGAGGAGACGGCGCGCACGGCGCTGGCGCCCGTGCCGGCCGGCGCGGCCCGGCGGACGCTGGGGGAGGCCGCATGACCGACGCGCTGGTCGTGCTGCAGTGCCGCATGGGATCCCGCCGCCTGCCGGGCAAGGCGTTGTCCGACGTGTGCGGGCGGAGCCTGCTCGCGCGCTGCATCGATCGCCTCCGTCTGGCGGCGGTCGCCCCGGTGCTGGTCGCGACGACGACGGGCGCCGAGGACGACGCGGTGGTGGCAGAAGCCAGGCGCCTCGGCGTCGACGTGTATCGCGGCGCGCGCGACCACGTGCTCGAGCGGTTCGTGATGGCGGCGCGGCGCTACGGCGCGCGCCTGCTGGTGCGCGCCACGGCCGACAACCCCGCCGTCGACATCGACGCGCCCGGCCGCGTGCTGACGGCGGCCCGCGCGCACGGCGCCGATCACGTCACCGAGCAGGGGCTGCCGTACGGCGCGGCCGTCGAGGCCGTGAGCGTGGCCGCGCTCGAGACCGCGCTGACGTTCAGCCGTGACGCCTACGACCACGAGCACGTGACGCCGTTCATCATCCGTCGCCCCGAGCGGTTTCGCGTCGTGCCGGTGGTCGCGCCGGAAGGCCTCAGGCGACCCGAGCTGCGGCTGACGGTCGACACCCGCGAGGACCTGCTGTTCATGCGCCAGGTGCTCGCCGCGGCCGCGCCGGCCGACGGGTCGCCCGCGACGCTCGCCGCGATCATCCAGGCGGCCGATCGCATCCGGCGGCTGCCGCTGGAGGGGGCGGCATGATCCCGGTCACCCGGCTCGATGGCACGGAACTGCTGGTGAATGCCGAGCTCGTGGAGCGCATCGAGCAGACCCCGGACACGCTCATCACGCTCATCAACGGGGAGTCGCTCATCGTGCGCGAGGCCCCGGACGAGCTGATGCGCCGGATCGTGGCCTACAAGCAGCAGATTCACGCCGCTTACCGCCCGCGGCTGGTCGAGCGGCACGGAGTCGCGCGATGAAGGGCCCGCGCCTCGATCACGGGTCGCTCCTGGCGCTGCCGCTGGCGTTCGGCCTCATCCTGGCGGGGCAGGTGCTCGAGGGCGGGCACCCTTCCTCGCTCCTGCAGGTCACCGCCGCGCTCATCGTGTTCGGCGGCACGTTTGGCGCCCTGCTCCTCAGCTTCTCGCCCGCGGACATGAAGCGGGCCGCGCGCGCGCTCCGCGCCGTGGCGACCGAGCCGTCGGAGACGGCTGAGGGGGCCATCGAGAAGCTGCTCGGCTACGCCACCCGGGCCCGCAAGCAGGGCATCATGACGCTCGAAGACGAGCTGAGCGGCGAGCCGGACGCTTTCATGCGCAAGGGGCTGATGCTGGCGGTCGACGGCACCAACCCGCACGTGGTCCGCGACATGCTGACCCTGGAGAACGACAGCCTGTCGGAGCGGGAGGAGGTGCCCGCGCGGGTGTTCGAGTCGGCCGGCGGCTACGCGCCGACGATTGGCATCCTGGGCGCGGTGCTGGGCCTCATCCACGTGATGGAGAACCTCAACGACCCGTCGAAGCTCGGCAGCGGCATCGCGGTGGCTTTCGTCGCGACGGTGTACGGGGTGGGCGCGGCGAACCTGGTCTTCCTGCCGATTGCGACCAAGCTGCGCGCCCGCGCGCGCGAGGCGTCGGCGCGGCGCGAGCTGGTCCTGGAGGGCATCCTGTCGATTCAGGAGGGCCTCAACATCCGGCTGATCGAGGAGAAGCTCCGGGGCATCGCGGCCCTGCCGGCCGGGCGTCGCCGCGGCAGCCAGGCGAAGGCGGCCTGACGTGGAGCATCACGCCCCGCACACGCCGCTCCTCCAGCACCCGCGGCGGACCCGCCGGACACGGGAGGAGCCGCACGTCAGCCACGAACGCTGGCTCGTGTCGTACGCCGACTTCATCACGCTGCTGTTCGCGTTCTTCACCATGATGTACGCGATGTCGACGGTCGACGCGCAGAAGTTCCGGCAGGTCGTCCGGGGCATGCAGGTCGCGTTCGAGAGTCAGGCCTTCAGGGACGGCCGGGCGGCGGTGTTCGATCCCGAGGCGCTGGCCGGGCCCGGCGACGGCGAGGGGCCTGCCCAACAGAACGAGCTCGACGACCTCCAGCGCGAGATGACCGAGCGGCTGAGCGTGGCGATCGGGCTCAACCAGGTTGCCGTCGAGCGAGACGCCCGCGGGCTCGTCGTGTCCATCCGCGAAGCGGGGGCCTTCGGCGTGGGCAGCGCCGATCTTTCCGCTGCGGCGGTCGGCGTCCTGGACCAGATCGGCGACGTGCTGGCCTCGACGGGCCACGCCATCCGCATCGAGGGCCATACCGACGACGTGCCCATCAACACCGCCCGGTTCCAGTCGAACTGGGAGCTGTCGACGGCGCGGGCGACCAACGTGATCTCGTTTCTCGCCGCGCGCCGGCAGCTCTCGGCCCGCCGGATGTCGGCCGCCGGCTACGCGGAGTTCCACCCGCGCGTGCCCAACGACTCGGACGCGAACCGCGCGCGCAACCGGCGCGTCGACATCGTGGTGCTCGACCCGGCCGTCGCACGGGCGGAGGAGCCGGCGCCGGGAGGAGGACAGCCGTGAGCCTGACGCTGGACGGGCCCGCGCTCGAGCGCGTGCTGGGCCGGCACGCCCATGACGTGCTCAGCGCCGACGATTGCGCCCGCTTCGCCGGCGAACGGGTCATCATCACCGGCGGGGGCGGCTCGGTGGGGTCGGAGCTCGCCCGCCAGATTGCGGCGTGCGGTCCCGAAGCGCTCGTGCTCGTCGACCACTCGGAATACCACCTCTTCCGCGTCGAGCAGGAGCTGCGCGCCCGGATGCCGGGCCTGGCGCTCGAGGTCGTGCTGGGTGACGTGAGCCGCGCGCGGGTGATGCGACAGGCCGCGCAGCTGGCCCGGCCCACGGTCGTCTACCACGCCGCGGCCTACAAGCACGTCACCATGGCCGAGCGCGCACTCGACGCCGCGCTCGAGTCGAACGTGTTCGGCACGGTCGTGGCGGCGCGGGCCGCGCGCGAAGCCGGCGCCCGCTTCGTGCTGGTCTCGACCGACAAGGCCGCCCAGCCCCGGAGCGTGATGGGCGCCACCAAGCGGCTGGCCGAGCTCGCGGTCATGGCCGACGAGGCGCCCGATTTCCGGCCCGTCGCCGTCCGCTTCGGCAACATCCTCGGCAGCAGCGGAAGCCTCGTGGAGATTGTCCTCGACTGCCTCCGGCGCGGCTCGCCGATTCCGCTGACCGATCCGCAGGCGACGCGGTACTTCATGACGGCCGGCGAAGCCGTGTCGCTCATCATGAAGGCGGACCTGCTCGGTTACGGCGGCGAGATCTACTGGCTCGACATGGGCGAGCCCGTGCGCGTGCTCGACATCATCGACCGCCTGCGCGAGCTCGCACTCGGCGCCGGCTACCGCACGGTGCCGATCAAGCTGGTGGGCCTGCGGCCGGGCGAGAAACTCCGCGAGGAGCTCACGTCGCAGGGGCTCGAGCTCTGTCGCACGCCGGACCGCCGCATCTGGAAGGCGCGCCAGCCGGACGTGGACCGCCCCCGCATCCGCCGCGTGCTGCGCGCGATCCGGGAGGACCTGCGCGCGAGCGACCTGCTCGCGGCGCTGAGCGATCTGCGCGCCGCCGTGCCCGAGTACGAGCCAAGCCGCCAGGCGTGGGCGCTGGCGGCCGGCCTCTCGGTCGACCGCGAGCGCCCGGCTGACGACCCTCTCGCGATCGCGCAGGTGGCCTGATGCGGATCCTGACGTTCAACTGGCACGAGGCGTATCTCTGCGCGCTCGCCAAGACGGGCCACGCCTTCGACATCGTCGAACGACACAAGGGCGGGAGCCGCGCCTGGTTCTACGAGACCCGGCCGCTCCCCTCGAACGCGCGCATTGTCCGCGAAGGGACCGCCCGCGCCGGCATGCGCGGGGGCGCGTACGACCTGGTCATCTGCCACAACCCGCAGGACCTGATGTGGACCGGCCTCTTCGACGTGCCCCGCGTCCTCGTGCTGCACAATCGCCTGTCGACGGAGCTCGCGCTCGGCGGCAACACCGTTGACCGCGACGCGCATCGCGCCGAGGTCGTCCGGCTGATCGCCGGGGCGCCGACGCGGGTCGTGTGCATCTCCGAGACGAAGCGGGCCGACTGGGACCTGGACGCCGTCGTCATCCCCCCGGGCATCGATCTCGACGACTACAGCGGCTACGAGGGCAGCCTGGCCCGGGTCCTGCGCGTGGGCAACTTCATGAAGGCCCGCGACCTGATGCTCGGGTACCGGGACCAGCTGGCCATCCTCGACGGCCGGCCGTCCACCTTGCTTGGCCTGAACGACCCGGAGGACGGCGCCGAGGTGCGGTTCTCGCGCAGCTGGGACGACCTCAAGGCGTGCTTCCGCTCGCATCGCGTGTTCCTGAACACAACGGTCGAGGGCTTCGAGGACGGCTACAACCTCTCGATGCTCGAAGCCATGGCGACGGGCATGCCGGTCGTCAGCACCGCCAATGCGACCTCTCCGCTCACCGACGGCGTGGACGGCTTCGTCTCCGACGATCGGGCGTACCTGGCGCGGCGCCTGGCCGACCTGCTCGAGGACGAGGCGCTGGCGCGTCGCCTCGGCGCGCGCGCGCGAGAGACCGTCGCCGCCACGTTCGCGATGAGCGACTTCGTCGAGCGGTGGAATCGCGTGCTCGACGACGCCCGGCGCGCGCCGGGGGCCGCCCGGCGCGCCGTGCAGGTCACGTCGGTCTCCGCTGCGGCGCCGACCGGCGGGACGCTCCCGGCGCCGCGCGCGGCCGCCAGGCGGCGGATTGCCCTGTCCTACGTGTCGTATCCCGCGACGACGGCACGGTACCTCGAAGCGTCGCTCCGCAGGGCGCACGACGTGGTGACGATCGGGCCGGCGATGGGGGAGGGGCTGAGGCAGGCGTGGAACCTGCAGAACATGCGGGAGGCCATCCGGCCGCACGACGTGCCGACCGAGATGGAGTCCGACATCCGGCCCCTCCTGGACCGCCTGGGGGCGTGCTGGACGCCGGACCTGTTTCTCTGGGTCGAGTCGGTCTACGGCCACTTTCCGGCGGGGGTGTCGCGTCTGGGCGTACCGTCGGCGTGCTACCTGATCGACTCGCACATGAACCTGCCGTGGCATCTCGACTGGGCCCGGCAGTTCGACCACGTGTTCGTCGCCCAGCGGGAGTACATCCCGAGCTTCCTCGAGGCCGGCATTCCGCGCGTGCACTGGCTGCCCCTCGCCTGCGACCCGGACATCCACGGTCCGGTCGCCGGCCCCAAGCGGTACGACGTCGGCTTCGTGGGCAGCCTGACCCCGCATCACGCCCGGCGCCAGCGGCTGCTGGAGCGGCTCGGGCGCGTCTATCACGTGCACATCGAGCGGGCATTCCTGCGCGACATGGCGGCGGTGCTCTCGGCATCGCGCATCGTCTTCAACGACGCGGTCCGGCGCGATCTGAACATGCGGGTGTTCGAGGCCCTGTGCACGGGCTCCTTCCTCCTCACCGACCGGGCGGCCCCGAGCGGGCTCGACGAGCTGTTCGTCGATCGCGAGCACCTGGCGATCTACGAGGACGAGACGCTCGACGACCTGGTGGCCTACTACCTGGCGCACGAGGACGAACGCGAGGCCATCGCCGCCCGCGGCCGGGCCGAGGTGCTGGCGCGCCACACCTACGACCATCGGGTCGCGGCCATCCTCGAGGCGGTCGGCGCGCCGGACAGCGAGCCGTGCATGCAGACCGTCGCGGGACGCTGGGTTCAGGATCCGCTCATTCGCGAGGCCGACGACCACCTGGGCCGGGGTGCCTTCGACGCGGCGCTCGACCGCCTCCGGTTTCTTCACGGCGCGCGCGAGCTGTCGCGCTGGGAGTGGTTCACGGCGCGGCAGATCGAGGCCGCGGCCCTTGGCGCCCTGGGACGCCTCCCCGAGTCTCGCGCCGCCCACGCGGCGGCGCTGGCCGAGCTGTCAGCTGGCGAGCGCGAGGCGCTGCGCGCCGCGGCGCTCTGACGCCCGCCGGTAGGCCGCCTCGTAGCCGGCAATCATCCGATCGATCGTGTACCGCGACCGGAACAACGCCTCGGCCTGCGCGAGGCGCGCTTCGAGGGCCGCCGGCGGCTGCGTCCACACGGCGTGCGCTGCCTGCGCCAGGTCGGTGGGGCTGGCCGGGTCGAACAGCCAGCCCGTGAGGCCAGGCCGGACCAGTTCGGCCAGCGCGGGGATGGCGCTGGCCACGACCGGCACCCGGGCGCGAAATGCCTCGATCACCGCGAGGCCAAAGCTCTCCGTGAGCGAAGGCTGGACGAGCAGCGAGGCGCCGTCGAGCCAGCGCGCGGCATCGCGCTGGTAGCCCACGAAGCGAACCCTGTCGGCGACGCCGAGATCCCGCGCCCGATGAAACAGCGCGTCGAGCTGCGGCCCTTCGCCGACCAGCACCGCCTCGACGTCGTGGCGCGCCGCCAGGAGGGGCAGGGCCTCGACGAGCACGCGGTGATTCTTCTGCGCGGTGAGGCTGCCAATGGTCACCACCCGGCGCCGGCGGGGCGGGGGGCCGCTCCGCCGCTGGTGGCCGATCGCACCCGCGTCGGGTGGCAGGGCCGGCAGCCCGCTCGGCACCACCACCGCATCGCGGAACGCGCCGCCGAGCGCCAGCAGTTCGCCGGCGCAGGCCGCCGAGGGAAACACCACGAGATCGACGGACGCCAGGACGTGAAGATCGTCGGCGGTGTGGGCGCTGCTCTTGCCGCGGCTCCAGCCGTGCATCGTCTGGACGACCGGTGTGGCGCCAGGCCACGCGCCACGGTCCCGCAGGGCGAGGGCGAGGCGGGACGGCACCGCGGCGTGCGCGTGCACCACCGACGGCGCGCGCCCCGCGAGATGACGCACGATCACGTCGGCGGCGACGGCATTGAGAGCCCGATCGCGCTTGAACGTCGAGTCGACCAGCACCAGCTCGGCGCCGGCCTCCCGGATCGCATCGAGGTGCTCGGGGTAGCTCTCGTAGCCCGGCTCGGGCGTCGCGCTCGCGACCACCACGACGGCGTGTCCCCGTCCGCGCTGAGCGACGGCCAGATCGGCGATGGCCCGACCGGCGCCGCCCTGGACGAACGTGGCGATGTGGAGAATCGTCGTCATGCGGCCCGCCGTCCGCGAAGCAGGAAGTTGCCCACGCGGCTGGTGTGGCTGGGCCATCCGCGGGCGTCCACGGCGCTCATGCGGGCGTCGAGCGTGCTGAAGTCGGTGAAGATGGCGATGTCCCACGCATCGTGGGCGCCCACCTCGATCCACCCCGCCTCCGGCAACAGCTCGCGGTAGATCGCGGCTCCGGGACCCTCGTCCGCGATCCAGGCCCGGGATCCCTGGAGGCAGCCATACCGCCGCGCGACGTACCGCAGCTTGGCCCGGACCGCCTCGCGCCGCTGCCGGTCGGCCTCAGCCCGGCTCGCCTGTCCCGGGTGCAGGCGGAAGGAGTAGAGCCGCTCGGGCAGGCGCGCGAACCGCTGGCGCGGCAGCAGCCGCAGCCAGAGGTCGTAGTCCTGCGCGACGGGTAGGTCCTCCCGGTAGCCGCCGGCCTCGACGAGCACGTCGCGGCGGGCCATCACGGTGCCGTGCACGAGGCAGCAGGTGAGCGGCAGCAGATTGGCGATGGCGTCCGGCGCCAGCGCTGCGTCCCACTGCGCGGCCACGGCCGCGGTCCACGGCGTGACGATGGGGGCTCCGTCGGCGTCGATGAAGTGCACACGCGTGGCCAGGACGTCCACGCGCGTGTAGGTGTCGAGAAAGGCAATCTGCCGGGCCAGGCGCTCAGGGTGCGACAGGTCGTCGGCATCGTGGCGCGCGATGTAGGCGCCCGCGGCCTCGGCCAGACCGACGTTCAGGGCATGCGCCAGCCCGCGGCCCTCCGTCCCGATGACGCGGACGCGCGGGTCGTTCACCATCCGCGCCGCGGCCTCCGATCCGTCGGTGCTGCGATCGTTGAGCACGAGCAGCTCGAAGTCGGCGAAGGACTGGGCCAGCACGCTCTGGAGGGACGCGCGCAGGAAGGGCAGCCCGTTGCGAACCGGCAGCAGCACGGAGACTCGCGGCGCCACCGGATCACCCGTGGGCCGCACGGAGGCGGCGGTACGCGCGCACAATCGCGGCGGGCGCGTAGGCGAAGAGTGCGAGGCCCGCCGCGACGGCCAGCGACCGGGCGGCGCGTCCAGCCTCACGGCGGATCGTGGCGGTCGTTCGGCGCTCGAAGAGCCGACCGTCGGGCGTCACGGCCGCGAAGCCGCGCGGCGAGAGGAGCAGCGCCGATCGGTCGACGTTCGACCGATCCGATCCGTACGGATCGAGCCAGAGCACCGCCACGCGATCGTAGCCGCGTCGCCAGAGGCGCCAGGCGATGCCGGTCGCCAGGAGCCCGCCCGGCTCGAAGCGCGGGCGCCCCTCGTACACGAGCGTGTCCGCGCGGGCGACGCCGGCCGCTTCAACCGCCGCCTCCGTGCCGGCCGTGGCGACCACCGTGACGTGGCAACCCGGCCAGCGCGCCCCGAGCGCGCCAAGGGCAACGGACAGATGCCGGCCCGATCGCAGCAGCACGATGCGCTCAGGCCGCCGCGACATGCGCCGCCACCTCCTGGCGATCCAGCACCTGGTCGGCCCAGCCTTCGAGCACCATCAGCGTCCAGACGCGGCGCCACACGCCATCGTCGCCGCCGTAGAAGCGACGCACCAGGGCCTCGACAGCGTCGGGCCGGAAGACGCCGCGTCGACGCACGCGGTCCGGCGCGAGCAGGTCGCGCACGTACGGCTCGACCGATCGGCGCATCCAGACGTAGTAGGGGAGCCCGAACCCCATCTTGCGCCGGAAGAGAATGTCGTCGGGCAGCAGATCGCGGAGCGCCTGCTTGAGCACCCACTTGCCGGTGCCGTCCCGGTACTTCAACCGCCAGGAGATTCTCGACATGGCTTCGGTGAACCGCGGGTCGAGCAGCGGCACGCGCACCTCGAGCGAGTGGGCCATGGCCATGGCGTCGATGTCTCGCAGCAGCACGTACGAGAGGTACGCGCGCTGCTCGAGACGGGAGACCCAGTCGCCCGGCTCCGCCGCGTTGGGCGGCACATCGTCGCCGAGGAACCCGGAGGAGGCTCGCGGCGCGCGCGCGCCGTGGAGGATGCGCAGGCGCTCGTGGTCGTCGTAGATGCCCATCGCGCGGGGGGAGACGAATTCCCGGTCGAGGAGGGCGGTCGCGCGGAGCCCCTCGACGAGCCGGGCCGCGCCAGGCCAGAGGGACGCCGTGTCGACGCGGTCCAGGCGCCGCGCGAGGCCCCGGAGATAGCCAACCGGCAGGTCGAGAAGGGCCGAGGCGGCCGCGGCGCCCTCGATGAGGCGCGCGTCGCGGTCGTAGCCGAGGAAGAGCTCGTCGCCGCCGGTGCCCGACAGGGCGACCGTCACCTCCCGCGCGGCCGCGAACGAGACCCAGTAGGAGTTGATGGCGTCCGAGGTGGGCTGATCCATCGCCCACAGCGCATGCGGCAGCGCCTCCAGGAACATGCGCTCGGTCAGCACGAACTCCTCGTGGTCCGTGCCGTAGCGGTCTGCCACGATGCGCGCCCAGGGCAGCTCCGAGAGCACGGCTTCGTCGGGACCCACGAATCCCACGGAGAAGGTCTTGAGCCGGTGTGCCACGTGCTGCGACGCCAGCGCGACGAGCGCGCTGGAGTCCACCCCGCCGGACAGGAACACGCCGAGCGGCCGCTCCGACATCATCTGGGCTCGGACGGCGTCCTCGAGCCCTCGGCGGACGAGAGCCTGGGCGTCGTGCGGGTCGGTGACCGGATCGGCGGGCTCGACCGGCGGCTGCCAGTACGCGCGCACCGTGGTCCGACCGCGCGCGTGGACGAGCAGGCGCCCGGGCGGCAGGACGTGAACTCCCTCGATGATGGACAGAGGGGGCGGCACGACCTGATAGGCAAGATACTGGGCGACCGCTTCCGGATCGATGACCCGCGGCACGAGCCCGCTTGCCAGGAGCGCCTTGATCTCGGACGCGAAGATCAGCGTGCCCTGCTGGCTGGTCCAGTAGAGCGGCTTGACGCCGTGATGGTCGCGCGCGAGCAGCAACCGGTCCTGCCGGGCGTCCCACAGCGCAAACGCGAAGATCCCGTTCAGATCGTCGACGAAGTCGACGCCGCGCTCCTCGTAGAGGTGGAGAATGACCTCGCCGTCGCTTCGCGTCTGGAAGCGATGGCCCCGGCGCTCCAGCTGGCGACGATGATCGAGATGGTTGTAGATCTCACCGTTGAAGACGAGCCGAAGGGCCCCGTCTTCGTTCGCGAGCGGCTGGTGGCCTCCCGCGACGTCGATGATGGACAGCCGGCGGAAGCCCAGGGCGACCCGGCCGTCGGCGTAGAACCCGTCGTCGTCGGGGCCGCGGTGGACCATCGCACCAGCCATCCTGGCGACGGCGGTCCGATCGGGCCGGGCATCCTCGCGCGCAAGGGTTCCGCAGATACCGCACATGGCGTCACCGTGTCGGCAGACCGACGCGGGTGTCGTCCGGCCGGGCGCCGGGCGCCCGGATCGCGGAATCGACCGGCCTGATCAGGCCACTTGACGGGGCTCGTCGAGGCCCGCGTCTCGGCTGCCGAGTTCTGCCTCCAGCCCACGCAAAAGCGGGGCCGGCTCAACCGCGCGCCGGCAGTCCGCGGTCACGTCGGCCAGGTCGCCGAAGATGAGTCGCGCGGTGCGCCGCAGGGCAGCCGGCGACGCGCGGAGGTGCGCCAGCGTGGGCGCTCCGGCCTGCCACACCGCGGGAAGAAACGTCGGCTGGGTGAGGTCGAGCGCCATCCGCACGCTGCGATTCCGCGGCCAGGTGGCGAGGGCCTCGTGGACGAGCGCGGCCAGTCGTGCGCGCGCGGCGCTGTCCAGCGCGGCGTCCGGTGTCTCGAGCAGCGCGAGCGCCTCGCGCGCGTGGCCGTGCAGCCGATCGATGACGGGCAGCTGCGCGGCGATCCGGGCGCGGGCGACGGCTGCCATCCGCGCGACACGGGCGGCGCCCGCGGCCGGCGCGCGCCGGTGACGGTGGGCCAGGGGAGGTGTGGTCAGGAACTCGGGCGGTCGATGCACGAAGCCGCGCTTGCGCAGGGCCGTGGCCGAGAGGTCGACTGCGTGGACGACGGCGGCCAGTTCCTCGAGCAGCGCCAGGAGCGTGGCCATCCGGCCGTCCAGCCGGACCGGGGCGCCAGCCCAGGTCTTCCGCGCGGGCCCGGTGGCGGCCGCGAGGTCGATGCCCACGATGGCGACCTCTCGCGCGCCGAGCGCGACCGGCAAGGCAAAGGCCGGCACGAGCGCGTAGCCCCAGAACGGCAGGCGATGAGCCGGCGGCAGGACGCCGAGCCCCGGGTCGAAGATCGCCACGCGCGCAAACGCCGTCTGCAGGTTCCGTGGCGCGAGTGGTTCGATCACCAGCGTGGACGCCCGCGCGAGCCGCTCGCGCACGGCGGGGGTCGCGTCTGCCCACGCCGCCGCCGTCACCGCGTACGGCACGTGACCCCGATCGGCCAGCACGGTGACGTCGGGCACGACGCCGCGTGCGGCCAGTACGAGGGCGGTGCGGAACGGGGCGACGAGCCAGATCCGGTCCCGTGCGCGTTGAATCGCCGGCAGGCTCGCGTCGAGCGACGGACCATGGGCGGCGATGAGCGGCCGTCGGTCGGCGGGCAGCCTCAGGTGCCCGACTGCGCTGATCGGACCTGCGACGGCGAGGTCGTCGACGCGGGCGACGAGTTCGGCCAGCGGCAGTCCCGGGCCGGCAATGCCGGACGCCGCCGCGAGGCGCGCCAGGCGCCGCGCCCGGTGCCCGCCGCGCCGGGGCAGGGAGAAAACCGTGGGGTCGGCCGCGATCAGCGCGTTGCACACCCGGGTCCAGGTGTCAGGAGAGGCTCGCATAGAGGTCGTCATGGCCGCGCAGGGTGGCCGAAAAGGGGAAGCGCGCCGACAGGCGCGCGGCGCCCGCGCCGAGGCGCCGGCGAAGGGCGGTGTTGCGGGCGAGTTCGGTGAGCGCCGCTGCGAGAGTTGCCGGGTCGTCGACCGGAACCAGCCGCGCATCGACGCCGTCCTCGAACAGCACGCGGTTCTCCGGGATGTCGGTGGTCACAATCGGCATCCCGGCCGCCGCGACCTCGAGCAGGGTGTTGCACATGCCCTCGAACCGCGTCGGCAGGACGAACACATCGCGCGCGACCGCGGCCTTCAGCCAATTGCCGCGAAAGCCGGCCAGCCGGATGCGCGTCGAGGCGCCGGCCGCCGCCGCGCGCGCGCCGATCTCGCCGGCCAGTGGACCGTCGCCGAACAGATCGAGCGACCACTCGACGTCGGGCGGCAGGCGGAGGCACGCCTCGACGAGCGCGAGCGGGTGTTTCTGGGGAACGAGTCGGCCGGCAAACACGAGCCGCACCCGGCATGGCCGCTGGCGCGCGCCCTCCCAGCGGTGCCTGACCGGGGGGACGGCATTCGGAATGACCACGGTCGGCAGCGGCCCGTACACGGCGGTCGTGCACGCTTCGAGCGCGCGAGACGGCAGCACGACGCGGTCGGCCGCCTGGAAGGCGCGTCGAAGGGGCGCCAGCGCCGGACCGACGGCCCAGGGCTGGACCTCGAGTTCCCGCGCGATGTTGGTAGGCTGCCGCAGCACGAGCGGTACACCGAGGGCGGCGGCGACCAGCGCCGCCACCGGCGTCGCGGACGACACCCAGCCGTGGACGACGTCGACGCCGCGAGCGAGGCGTAGAGCGGCGGCGACATGCGCGGCCAGCGGAGCCGCCGTGCCGGGGCCACTGGCGAGCGGCACGCCTCGGCGGGGGCGCTCGTGCGGGCGCTCGACGGGCGCGAGCGAGTACAGGATGTGCCTCGAGCGCGACTCCCGCGCGTTGACGAGGCGGGTCAGCGTGCGGTCCGCCCCGCCGTCGCCGAGTCGATGAATCACGTGCAGCACGCGGGGACCGGCCGGGCTACGCGGCCGCATGGGCTCCCTCCGCCGCCAGGCGCCGATACACGTGCGCAAAGGCCTCGACCATGCGGTCCACATCGAAGCGTGCCGCCGCCGCCCGCGCCCGTCGGCCGAGCGCGCGCCGGTTGGCCGGGGCGTCGAGCAGGCCGGCGATGGCGGCGGCCAGTGCCTCGTCGTCGGCCGGTGGGACCAGGATCGCGGCGTCGGCGCCGCCCAGCACGTCCCGCCGGAACACGGGAAGGTCCGACGCCACGATGGCGTGCCCTTCGCGCATCGCTTCGACGAGTGCGTTGCCGAAGCCTTCGGAGAGCGACGGCATGACGAAGACGTCCGCGCCGCGGACGAGGGACCACACGTCCTCATGGAACCCGGCCAGCTCCACGGCCGCCTCGAGACCGCGCTCGACAAGCTGCTGCCGCAGCGCGCCCTCGAGGGGTCCGACGCCGGCGATCCGGCAATGGACGTGCGGATGGCTGGCGCGGAGGCGCGCGATCGCGTCCAGCAGAAAGCGGTGGCCCTTCTCCTGGGCCAGGCGTCCGACCGCGGCAATCCGCGCCGCCCCGCGTGGCCAGGGCCGCGTGGTTCCGCGCGCCGCGCGCGCGCCGGCGAGCGGATAGCCGTTGAGCACGACCTCCGGGCGGGGCAGGCCGAAGAAGGCGGCGGCGTCGTCGGCCGCGGTGTCGGACAGCGCGATCACCAACGACGCGGACCGCAGTGCATGCGTGAGCGCGCGGCGGTGTGCCTGTCCGCGCGGGTGCAGGGCGTACTGCGCGGACGGGATGTTGGGAATCCGATGCACGAACGGGATGCCGCGTGCGGCAGCCACCGGCGCCGCCTGAATGGCGCCGTCGTCGACCCAGCTCTGAATCACGTCCGGCGTGAAGGTGCGCGTCGCTGCGGCGACGGAAGACGGGAGACCGCGGCCGTAGATCGGCACCGACGGCGGCACGAACGGTCGCAGCGGGCCGTCGTCGGCGAGCAGGCACACCGCCTGCGGCCAGCGGCGGGCCGACAGCCCGCGGAGCAGCGTGATGAGTACCCGCTCGGCGCCGCCGCCGTGCAGCGAGTCGATGACGTGCAGGACGCGCGGCCGCGTCACGCTGCCCTCGCGGCACGTTCCGACGCCGCCGAGGTGAGTGCGGCGATGACCCGCGCGGCGGCCAGATCCGACGAGAGATGGCGCTCGGCGAAGACGCGGGCCTTGAGGGCCAGCCGGCGCCGCTCGACCAGCCGCGTCAGCCGCTCGAGCTGCCGGGCGACCTCCTCCGGCGTGCTCGCCTGCGCGACGGGCAGCGCCGCGCCGAGCGCCGGCCCCAGCGAGTCCGGGCGGCCGTTGGCGAGCACCGGCCGCCCGAGCGCCATGGCGTCGAAGGTGCTCAGGCCGGGCATGTGGCCGCCGAGCTGGTCGGCCACCACGTCTGCCAGGCGGTATTGCTCGAAGACGTCGTGCTGCGACATCTCGCCGTGCCACGTAATGGAGGACTCGAGGCCGAGCGCGGCCGCGAGGGCCCGCGTGGCGTCCACACTCTGTCCCTTGGCCACCAGGTGGAGGTCGATCCCCGTTCCGGTGCGTGCGGTGAAGAGCGCGATCCCGCGGAGCAGCACGTCGCCGCCCTTGTTCTCCCAGTCGGCGACCATCGGGGGGAACGGCCGGCGCCAGTCGAGCCGCGCCGAGTTGAACACGCGCAGCCGGGCGTTCACCGGCAACGGCGCCGGCTGGAGGGCATCGGTGTCGGTCATCAGCAGCGTGAGCGGCGCATCGCCGGGGCGCAGCTCCGAGATCAGGCGATCGCCGACGGGCACCGTGCCGGTTGGCAGGTACGCCACGGCCCGCGCGCGCGCAAAGCCTGCCCGCTGGCGCGCGACGAACGCGCGGAACACGAACCATCGCCACGCGTAGTGCGCCGGCGCCGGCAGACGCCCCGCCAGGTCCAGGAGTGCGGGAGCATCAATCGACGCCAGGTGCAACGTCGTGCCGACCCAGGTGCGCTCGCGCGGCTGGAGGTCTTGATTGCGCGCATAGCGTCCGGCCGCTCGGCGATTGGCGTAGAACTCGAGGTCGGATCCGGTGGCAAGACAGATCGCGGGCTGGTCGAGATCGGCGGCTGCCGCGAACGTCCACCCGTTGAGCACCACGGCGTCCGCCGTGGCCAGCCGGGCGAGCAGGCGCGTCCAGCGCGGCGTGCGGAACACGACGTCGTCAATCGTCAGCGGCTCGGCGGTCTCGATCCACTCGGGGTAGCCCGCTCGGAGGTCCGGGTAACGCGCTTCCGGGCGGTTCAATGCCTCGGGACGATCGACGATGAAGAGCACCTGGTGCCCGGCGCGGCGAAGTGCGCGGGCGAGCATGAACGGGTAGTTGTTCTGGTTCCCCGCGAAGGCGATGCGCATCAGAGGTCTCCACGTCCGATGAGCTCGCGATCGCGAAGCGCCCACAGCCCGCGTGACAGCATCCAGACCGGCGCGGCGAGGATCGACGCGGCCGCGATGGCTGCGAGCAGGACGCAGTTGCGGCCGGCGAGGGCGGCTGCGCGCGCGGCCGCGCGGAGCCAACCCCAGGCGTCGACGGTGTGCAGGGACCCGTCGGGCAGCACCGCGTGGAACCGGCCGCGGCCGGCCAGGAGCGCCACGAGCCCGAGTTCGCGGCAGCCGGCGCCGGACTCGTCCTGGAACTGCACGACGATTTCATCCGGCGCCCACGCGCGGAGGGTTCGCCGGGCCGAAGACATGACCCACCCGAGTACCCGGAACCGGGCGGTGGCGCCGTACTCGATGGGGACGCCGAGGATGCGCGCCTCGAGCGCCCGCCCCGGCTGATGGACGACGGCGATGGCGCATCCCGGCCAGACGGACTGCGCCGTTACCACCGCCAGCGCGAGGTGGCGGCTGCTGCGGAAGACGGCCACGCGGCGGTACGAAGGAGCGGTCACTAGCCGCCGGACGGTGCAAAGAGGGTACCGCGGGAGTGGCGGCATCGCCTGGCTCGGGGGCCCGGGGCCGCGCCCGCCCGACGGCGCCCGCGTCCGGGTGCGCTGTCGCCTACACGACACCTCGTCGTCACGCTGACAGCGGTCTGGGGAAGCTCCCTCGTCGCCGCGCGGCTCATACGCGCCGATCGGGCGGCGCCGCTGATGGAGGCCGTCGACCGCGCGCCGAGCGGGCTCCACTGGGCCGCGGTCATCCCGCCGACCAGGCGCCCTCGTCGAGGAGCCGAAGCGTGTACCGCCTGCCGCTGAAACGCGGCAGCACGCCGTCCGTGCTCCAGAATCTGAGCTCGGCGTCGACGAGCCTCCACGTGCCGGCCACGCCGTCGACGGAGGTGCGCCGCAGCTGGCGATCGCCTTCCCAGACCTCGAGCACGGTGCTCGTGGCGGCGATGGTCGAAGGCAGTTGCACTCGGCAGCCGCCGTGTTCGTCGGTCAGCAGGTGGTGTGGCGGGACATCGACCGTGAAAATCCGTCCCGACGGACGCACGTCGCGCGCGAGTGACCGAACGCGCAGTCGCACCCCGTGCTGCCAGGCATCGTCGGCGCGCGCAGCGAGTGCCATCAGCGCGTCGACGATGTCGCGGGGGGGAGCGCCCGTGGCCGTGCGGGGCCATACCCGCTTGAAGGCCGACCAGGCGTGATACCACGATGGGGCGAGGCCCTGACGCTCCTCGAACCGGCCCCGACCGTCGTCGTCGAGCGCGAAGCCCTGGGCGGCGAACGCGCGCGCCCAGGCCGCGAAGGGCCGCGCATGGCGCGGCGAGTGACGGCCGCAGGCCGGCGGAACCGACGCGAACACGACGAGGTCCGCGGCCTGACACACGTCGGCGATGAGGGCGTCGGCCTCGGCCGGAGGCAGCCGGTCCGCCACGTGCAGCAGGAGCGCGGTGTCGGCGCGGTGGGCGCGCAGGACGTCGCGCCCCGTGACGGCGGCGGCCACATCGGGAGCCGGCGCCGGAAGGGACCGATCGAGCCGGACGCCAACCGCCCGCGTCGCGCCCGCCTCGCGCGCCGCGCGAATCCAGTGCCCCTCGCCGCACCCGACGTCGACCACCGACGCTCCCGCGATCCAGTGCGCGAGGTCCTGAACCACATCCCGGGCGATGGCCTGGTGGTCGGCTCCGTACTTGTCCGCTTCCAGCGGCGCTTCGGCCACGAAGCCCGGCGCGCACGAGACGGCGAACAGGCGCGACTCCCAGTGATGGAAGAGCCCGTCGTCGTACCAGAGTGTGCCCTGGTGGCTGGCGAGGCGCGCGAGCTGGCGGCGAACGGCGGTGCCGCCATCCGGCGTATCGGCGTCGAGGAGCACGACGAGCTCGTCGCCGGTGAGCGCCGCCACGACCCGGTCGACCATCACGCTGCGATCGGGGGAGGCGGCTGGCAGAGCCACGAGGCGGTCTGGTGGGCGGCCCCACCTGCGCAGCAGGTCGAGATCGCGATCGCCGATCGCCGCCGGATCGACGCCAGCGGCCCGCGCGAGGGCAACGGCCGGATCACGGCTCGGCCGCCGCGCGACGACGGCGGACGAGGCGGCGGCGAGCGTGTCGGCGAGGGCCTCGGCGCCAAGAGTCGGCTGCGCGAAGGCCAGCCACCCGGCGCGTGGATCGTCGGCGTGCGACCGGGCAGCGTCCATCATCTGCGAAAGCGCCTGGAGCACCGTGCCGCGACGGGCGTGACGGGCGGCGGCGTGCGCGTCGGCGAGCCGCCGGCGAGTAGTCGCCCGGCGATCCGCGCAGCCGGCCAGCGCGTCCGCGAGGGCGGACACCCGGACGGTCCCACCGTGGAGGATGCCGGCGCCCGATGCGTTGATCCACAGACGATCGGCGTGCTCCACCGACTGGCGCACGAGCCAGTCCCTGAACGCCACCAGGTGTGGTGCCGTACGCGCGGGCAGGCCGGCGGTATCCGGCTCGACGGCCTCGGGCCACGCGTCCACGGCGGCGCCCCAGACCTCATCCAGCGATCGGCCGCGCGCAACCTCGCGTGCCCAGTCCGCTTCGAACGCGGTGCCGCGACAGTACGGGCGTCGTCCGGTGAACGCCAGGTCGGCGCCGATGAAGACGAGCCGGGGACACCCGGCTCTGAGTGCGAGGTCCGTCGCGGCGGTCAGGACCGATCCCCAGGCGCGTAACCGGCCGGGGCGCACACCAAGCCGATCGAGCCACGGCCAGGGATGATGGGGGCCCACCGCGAAGGCGAACAGCCGCGGTGCAAAGGCCGCCACGGCGTGGGGGTCCACGCTGCCTTCCGCGACGAGCCAGGAGTCGTAGGCCGGCAGGTCGACGAGATGGCGCGCGTTGACGTCGGTCGGGTCCAGGGCGACGACGAGATCGGGGCTGATGCCCGCCGCGAGCAGCGGCCGGGTGGCGGTGTCGACGGCGATGACGAGTGCCCGCTGGCCGAGTGCGCGCAGCGACTCGAGGGCGGCATCGAGCGACGGGCCGGCGCCGACGAGGACAGCGGGCATGTCGGAGAAGAGACCGTCAAGGGCGTCGGACGGCGCCGCCTCGGCCAGCCGCGCCGCGTTGAGCAGCGTGTTGCGCAGGTAGGAGCCCGATTGCTTTCGCCGGGCCTCGGCATTGGCGCGCGCGTCGAACAGCACGCGGCCGAGCCGCTCGCGGGCCGCGGCCACGAGCGCCGGCCGCTCGCGAAGGAGCACCGGGTGCACCAGAACGGGCGGCGGGTCGCCACGATCGTCGAGCGCTCGCCATGCCTCGTCCGCGCCCCTGAAGTCCGGCGCGACGAACAGGTGGAGCCGACCCTCGTCGAGCCATCGCGCCGTGACGGCCCGGTTGCGCAGGGCCGTGACGGTGTCGGGCAGCGGCTCGAACGCCAGGACCGTGCCGTTCCAGCCGCGCCGGTCGAGGGCATCGAGCAGGTAGCCCAGGCCGAGTCCGATGACCACAAGGTGGCGCGCCTCGTGCGCCACGACCGGGGCCGCGACACGGTCCGCTTCGCCGACGGGGTCGCGCCGGCTGTGCAGGGAGACGGGACCCGCGTGTCCGTCCAGGACGGCCGTGGTCCAGCCGTTCTCCTCGCTGACATTCAGCACTACGCCACCTTGTCGACGACGACCGCCGGCCGCGCGTCGCGCCAGCCCCAGATGAACCAGGGCGCGTCTGGACCCGTGTGAAACAGGAGGTCGAGGATGGTCACCGCGTGCTCGAAGGGCGGGTGCAGCTGGGTGTACACCGGGTAGCCCGCGTAGGATTTCCACTCGATGGTGATGCCGGCCCTCTCGAAGGCCGTCTCGTCGAGATAGTTCCTGGCGGAGGGCCCCGACAGATACGTGGTCGCGCCGGCGAGGCGCGCCAGATCGAGCACGCGGCGGCTCTTGGTCGAGGTCACGCCGAACGCCTGCGAGTTCATGAACGGCGTCGAGATGCCCAGCAGCTCCCGGGCGATCGCCACGATGAAAGCCTGATTGAGTTCCGACAGGCGCTGCCAGCGCCGTCCCAGATACAGGTCGCGGAAGAAGCGGCGATACTCGGCGAAGTACGGGGCGTCGCGGTACGCGAGCTCCAGGCGCCGCCAGTGATCGTCGGCCCAGCCGTCGTTCGGGAGCGGGACGTCGCAGATCAGCCGGTGCTCGCTCGTGCCGACCGGAATCGTCAGCCAGCGCGTGCCGTCTCGCGTCTTGATACGGTTCCGGTTGCGCCAGTCGCCCTTCGTGTACTGCAGATCGTCGTGGAAGATGAAGAGATCGACATCGTTGATGATGTCGAAGTAGCCCTTCCACGGGATGTAGTTCGACTGAATCAATCCCACGCGCATCGGTTCACCCCACCCACTCCCGCGCCGCCGCCCATCCGGCGCCTGCGCGCGCGACGGCGGGAACGCCGACCGCCAGCGCGCCGGCGGGGATGTCCGTCAGGACCAGGGCGTGCGCGCCCACGACCGCGCCGTCGCCGATGCGGACGCCGCCGAGGAGGGTCGCGCGCGCGAAGAAGAAGCACCCGTCGCCGGCCCTCGGGTACCTGCGGACGCCGTCGGGCGTCCAGTCGCGAATGCCGAACGTGACGCCCTGGAAGATGGTCGTGCCAGCCCCGAGCACGGTCCCGCGGCCGATGACGATGCCGGACGCGTGAACGATGAGCAGTCCCGGGCCGATGACGGCGCCGTACTCGATGTCGGCGCCGGTCAGTGTGAGGCTCGTGCGCTGCAGGGCCCACGCCGGCCAGGTCCACCCGCGGGCGCCGAGCCAGTGGCTGAGCCGGTAGAGCAGTGCCGCCTGCCAGCCCGCCTTGAAGAGCACCGTCTCCGCCAGCAGCCGCATCTTCGAATACGGGGTGCCCCGGCGATCGCGAATCTCGACATACCGGTCGAGATCGCTTCGCACCAGCGCAGCCAGCGAGGGCGTCGGCGGGTGGCGCATCGCGTCGGCGGCGATCGTCGCGTCGCTCATGCCGCCTCCTCCAGACCGGCGCGCGCCGCGTCGGCGGCCGCAGCCGCCACGCGGGCGGCGTCCTCCGGCGTCAGGGCCGGATAGAGGGGCAGACACACCGTGCGTTCGAAGAGCGCCGTTGCCATCGGAAACGCGGCATCGCCGAGCCCGAGTTCGCGGTGGATGAGACGATCGACACCGCGCCGCACCGCCACGCCTGCCCGCGCAAACCGCGGCCCGGCCCAGCCAATCCCACCGGGCACGGTCATGGGGAACCGGTAGTGCATGCTCCGATCCGGCTGCTGGTGGGCAAGCCATTCCGGGGCCACCGGCGCGATGGCGCCCCGGTAATGCTCCGCGTACCGCGCGCGGATCGCCAGTGCTCGGCCGTAGCGATCGAGCTGGGCCAGCCCGAGGGCCGCCGCTGGATCGCCGAGCGGCGCCTCGATCCCGCGCTGCTCGCAGGCACGCAGCCGCCGGGCGAGCGCGGCATCGCGCGTCGCGACGATGCCGCCCTGCCCGGTCGTGAGGCACTTGGTGGCGTGAAACGAGAAGATTCCAACCGTGCCGGCCAGCCGCGGCTGCCGGCGCGCACCAATCGCCTGCGCGCAGTCCTCGATGACAGGCACACCAAAGCGGTGGCAGGCGGCGACGTCGGCGAAGATGCCGTATATGTGGGGCACGACAACGGCGCGCGTGCGGGGTGTCACGGCCGGCGCGATCGTGTCGGCGGTCGCCACCCAGTGCGGGCCGACGTCGCACGGCACCGGGCGCGCGCCGCGGCGGACGATGGCATCCGCCAGGCGATGACACGCGTACGTCGGCACGACGACCTCGTCGCCGTGGCCGATGGAGAGAACCTCGAGCGCCAGTCCGAGGGCTGCCGCGCCGCTCGCCGTCGCGAGCGCGTACGACGCAGCCACCCAGTCGCCCATCCGCTCGGCGAAGGCCCGCGCCGCGCGGCCGTCCGCGAGGCTCTCCGAGCGCAGTTGGTGTTCGACGGCCGCGGCGTCCGCGGCCGTCAGCCACGGGCGCGAGTGCGGAATCATGCGGCGCCTCGCGCGGCCACCTCGCGCGTGAGGTCGGCGTACGACCGGCCTTCGAACGGCCACCGGGTCTGCGCCCAGTCGGGGCATCGGCCGCAGAAGGGGTGCTCGGCGAACTCGTCCGTCAGGTGCGCGTGCCGGAGTGCGCGATACGGAGCGCTCTGCCAGGCCGCAGCGATGCTCGTCGTCCGGAAGTCGGCGATCGCCGACGCGTGCTCCCAGTCCTGGGGACAGAACGCCAGCTCGCCCCGGGGGGTCAACACGATGCGTTCCCAGGGGTAAAGGCACGGTCGGCGCGGCGCGGCCGTCGCCCGGCCCCTGAGCAGCGCCGCCACCGGAATGACCGATCCGCCGGCCGAGTGCTGACGCCGGACGACCACGTCGTCGACGCCCTGTGACCGCCAGTAGGCGACGAAGGCATCGCGCTCGGCGGCATTCTGCGGCTGTTCGATGAAGCTGACCACGACGCGGGTGAGGGCCGCCCGCTGGCGCCGGAGAGCGATGAGGCGGCGGACGTTGGCGCGGGTGACGCCCAGGTCGCCCCGGACCCGGATGCGCGCATACGTGTCGGCGTCGACGGCATCGATGCTGATGTCGACAAGATGCACGCCGGTGTCCAGCAGTCGGCGGGCCCGTTGATCGTTCAGCAGCGTCCCGTTGGTGGTCAGTGAGACGGTCGCACCCGAACGGGCCACCGCGTCGGCGACCATGTCGAAGATGCCGGTGTGGAGGAGCGGCTCGCCCTCGCTCGAGTAGCGGATGTGCTGCGCGACGCCACGGCCGTCGGTGGCGACCTCGTCGACGAGCTTGCGGTTGAGCGCGGGATCGAGCGTCCGACCCGCGTAGTGCGGCGACGCCTTGAAGGCCGGGTGCGGGCAGTGGGTGCAGGCGAGGTTGCAGAGCTCCGTCGGGTCGACGTTGATCTGGGACGGAAACGCGGCTGTGAGTCGTCCGCCGAACCCGTACGAGGACACGGTCCCTCCAGTCGGGCTGCCGACACCAGCGTCGGGAGCCTGGCCGTCGGGGGGTGCCGCGCCGGCGATTGTGCCGGATTCGTGGGGCAGCGGCCCGCGACGGTCTCGTCGCGGGCCGGAGAGGCAAGGGCTGTGCCGTCCGGCGGGGCCGGACGGCACGGGAGAGACTCAGGCAGCCAGGGCCACGGCGGCCGCGAACTCGGGGGTCGGCTCGTCGAAGGCGACCGAGACGAAGTCGGGCTGCCGGCCGAAGGCGGTGAAGCGGCCGGACTCGACGCCGGCAAACGGCGCCTGCGCGCGGCACGCGTCGGAGATGGCGCGGGCGGCCTCAGCCGACGCGCTCGAGGCGGGCAGCACGAACAGCACGCGACGGCACGCCAGCTCGCAGGCCAGCCGGGCCGCCGCGCGCGCCTCGCTGGGGCTCACATGCGCGCCGACGGACACGACGCCGAGATCGGCGAACTGCGGCTCCTGCGGCGATGCGCCGTGCTCCCGCACGCGAACACCCTCCACGGCGCCGGTGGGTCCGAGGCGGGCGCCGGTGCGGCTGGCCAGGCGGAAGAGGTCGTCGCCCCCCGGCAGCTGGACGTACACGACGTCGAGCGGCGCGTCCTCGCCGGCCAGGCCGGCGCAGGCGCCGAGCACCTCGACGACGTGCTGGCCGCGACCCTCAGTGGGCCGGCTCGGCGAGAGGCGCAGCCGCGTCCCGGGTGTGCGCGGCCAGACGGCGTGCAGTTTCGAGCTCATGTTGCAACCCCCGAATCATTTCCGTGCTGATTTCCTGCAGGCCGCGCTGCCGCGCCTGCATCAGGTTCCACTGCTGCTTCCGTCCGACGGCGAGCGCCACGCGCGCCCGGAATTCGTCGAGGCGGAACGGCTTGACGAGCAGATCCGACGCGCCCGCCGCCAGCACGTCGGCCATGGGATAGCGATCCGCAAACCCCGTGATGACGAGAGCGAGCAGCTGCGGATCGCGGCGGCGCGCCAGCCGCACGAGCTCGAGGCCGTCCGGCGCGGGCATCGCGAGGTCGGTGATCAGGAGGTCGAACGACTGCCGTTCGAGCGCGGCGATCGCGTCCGCCGACCGGGTGCACGCCGTCGTCTCGTGCCCATCCTGCGTGCACGCGCCGGCGAGCAGGTCCACGATGTCCCGTTCGTCGTCCACCACGAGAATCCGCATCGGTCACCCAATCGGCACCGGCTTGAGAAGCTTGAGCGCCGCGGGGCGGGATCACAGATTCCTGGGGTGTGCGGCCCTGCGCGCTGTGCGCTCCCGCACGCGTGCGCTGAAGCGCACATCTTCAAGCGGATGTTGGAGTTAGCGCGGGCCGGCGGTTCAAGTTCACCGGGGGCCTGCCGATGTTCACCGTGGAACGGCAGGTACTGCGCCAGCCCCTGCCCCTCGATGGAACCGACGACGGCTCCGGGCCACGGTGAGGACGATGAGTGCACACATTCTCATAGTTGACGACGAGAGCGCCGTTCGCGACACGCTCGCGGACTGGCTGGTGCCCGAGGGGTATGAGATCGCCGTGGCCGCGAGCGCCGACGAGGCGCTTGCCGCTGTGACCGGCCCGCGGACCTTCGATGCGGCGCTGGTCGATCTGGGCCTGCCTGGCGAAGACGGCGTCTGGCTGGCGCGCGCGCTCCGGGAGCGGCAGTCGGACCTGGCCGTCATCATGTGCACAGGCTGGCAGAGCTTCGAGGCGGCCGTGGAAGGGATGCGCATCGGCGTGAACGACTATCTGCTCAAGCCGTTCACGCGCGTCGAGCTGACCGACTCGATCCGCCGGGCGCTGAAGTGGCGGCACGACCTGCAGCAGTCGGTGCGGGCGCACGAAGCGCTCTGCGCGAGCATCGCCAGCCGGCGCGAGGCGCTGATGGCGGAGTTCCGCCGCCTCACGTCGCCGTCGGCGGCCGACCTCGAGGCCATCATCGCGCGCTTCGCCACGCGCAGCGCGGAGGCGCAGGCGCACGCGCGGCGCGTGGCCCGCATGTCGGTGTTCCTCGCGGAGGAGCTCGGCGTGGGCGCCACGGACATCCGCGCGATCGAGCACGGCGCGCTGCTGCACGACATCGGGAAGATCGCGCTGCCCGACGAGCTGATGCTCAAGGACTCGCCGCTCACCGACGAAGAGATTCGGTTCATCCGCACGCACCCGGAGCTCGGGGCGTCCGTCGTGGCGGCCTCGCCGGCGCTGGCCGATGTCGCGGCCATGGTGCAGTCCTCGCACGAGGCGTGGGACGGCTCCGGTTACCCCCAGGGGCTGGTCGGGGACGCCATTCCGCTCGGGGCCCGCATCATCGCGGTGACCGACACGTTCGATGCGCTGACGTGGTCGCGGATCTTCCGCGAGTCGGTGACGACGTCGCGGGCGGCGGCCGAGCTGGTGCGGTCGGCCGGCACGCAGTTCGATCCCGATGTCGTGCATGCATGGCTTCGCGTGCTCGACGGCGGCGCCGAGTCGCGTGTGGCCTGAGGAGAGCGGCGTGGAGATCCGGTCGCTCATTCACGATCTCAACAACGCCCTGACCACGGTGCTGGGCCACGCCGAGTGGCTGCTCAGCCCCGACGCGGACCGCGCCGACTGCGAGCGCGAGCTGGTGGCCATCCGGAACTCGGCCCAGCATGCCGCGGCGCTCGCCCGCGAGCTGCGCGCATGGGTGCGCAAGGCCCAGCTGCCCGCGCCGGCGGCGACGCTGCCGTTTCCATCGCCACCGCCGCTGCGCGCGGCGGACCCGCCGCCGCTGCCCTGCGGCGCGCGCCGCATTCTCGTCGTCGACGACCAGGCGGAGGTGCGCCAGAGCGTCAGCGACATGCTGACGGCGCTGGGGCACGTCGTGGTCACTGCGGCGACCGCCACCGAGGCGCTCCAGTGCCTGATGCAGAGCGCGATCGACGTCGTCTTCACGGATCTGTCGATGCCGGACATGGACGGGCTGACCCTTGCCGACCGCGTGCGGACCGTGCGGCCGAGCGTGCCGGTCGCGTTGCTGACGGGGTGGGGCTCCGAACTCGAGGAGCCGAACGACGCCGTCAGGATGGTGCTGGCCAAGCCCGTCACCATGGGGTCGCTGCGCGACGCCGTGTACAAGATGGCCGCCTAACCGGTTAGCCGTCGTCGGGCGCTTCAAGCCGGGCCGAGCCGGTGCCGATTCAGGCATCGACATGTCTCTTATCGCGCGAGGAGTCGA
The DNA here is from genome assembly GCA_040754955.1 of Acidobacteriota bacterium. Taxonomy (GTDB): domain Bacteria; phylum Acidobacteriota; class Vicinamibacteria; order Vicinamibacterales; family UBA2999; genus JBFMCA01. The sequence continues at coordinate 29,137 of JBFMCA010000025.1, forward strand.
GGTCGCATGCTCGTAGTCGTCGGGGCGGTGGTCGTGCTCGGGTCGGTCCTGGGCGGGTACGTGATGCACCATGGCCAGGTGGCGGTGCTGTACCAGCCGAATGAGCTGGTCATCATCGGCGGCGCCGCGCTGGGCGCCCTGATCAGCGCGACGCCCCTGCCGGTCCTCAAGCAGCTCGCCGGCCAGCTCGGCGGGCTCTTCAAGAGCGGCTTCGTCAAACAGGACTACCTCGAGCTGCTCGGCCTGCAGTACCAGCTCTTCAAGCTCGTCCAGCAGGCCGGCGTCATGGCGCTCGAAACCCACTTCGACGACCCGTCGAAGAGCGCCATCATGCAGAAGTACCCCAAGTTCCTGGCGAACCACCACGCCTACGACTTCCTCGCCGACTCGGTGAAGGTCATCATCATCGGCGGCATCTCGGCGCACGATCTGGAGAGCCTCATGGACGAGGACATCGAGGTGCACCATCACGAGGAGCTCAAGCCCTCGGATGCGGTGCGCACGATGGCCGACTCGTTCCCCGGGCTCGGTATCGTCGCGGCCGTGCTCGGCATCGTCATCACGATGGGCAAGATCGACGGGCCTCCGTCGGAGATCGGCACGAGCGTCGCGGCGGCCCTCGTGGGCACGTTCCTCGGCATCCTGTTGTGCTACGGCTTCGTCGGCCCGCTGGCGTCGGCGATGCAGGCGCGCGTCAACGAGGGGGGGCACTACCTCAAGTGCATCAAGACGGGGCTGCTGGCGGTGTACAAGGGCTTCCCGCCGGCCATCGCGGTCGAGTTCGCGCGCCGCGTGCTGCCGGGCGACGTCCGGCCCGCCTTCGACGAGACGGAGCAGTTCTGCAAGGCCCTCGGAAAGTCCGGCGACGCCGGGGCTGAGAAGGCGGCGGCATGATGCAGAAGGGCGATCCGGTCATCATCGTCAAGAAGAAGGTCGCCGGGCACGGCGGCCACCACGGCGGCGCGTGGAAGGTGGCGTACGCCGACTTCGTCACGGCCATGATGGCCTTCTTCATGGTCATGTGGATCGTGGGCCAGAGCCAGCAGGTGAAGGCCGCGGTGGCCGGGTACTTCCGCGACCCCGGCATCTTCGATCACCAGACGTCGGGCGGCGCCATCGGCGGCACGCCCGTGGGGCTCGAGCCGGATCGCCCGATGGCAGTCACGGTCCAGCAGTCGCCGTCGGATCTGCTCGAGCGCCTGAAGGAAACCGCCGAGCGCATCCGCGAGGCCCTGGCCGAGCGGCCGGCGCTCAAGGCCATGGCCGAGCAGATCGAGATCACGGTGACGGCCGAGGGGCTCCGCATCGAGCTGGTCGAGTCCTCGCGCACCAGCTTCTTCGACTCCGGCAGCGCCGTGCTCCGCGACGAGACCCGGCAGGTGCTGGCCGTCATTGCCGGCGCGCTGGGACAGCTCGGCAAGCCGGTCATTCTGGAGGGGCACACCGACGCGGTGCAGTTCGCGTCCCACGACGGCTACACGAACTGGGAGCTGTCGGCCGATCGCGCCAACTCGGCCCGGCGGGCCATGCTCGGCCACGGCCTGCAGCCGCACCAGATCGACGGCGTGCGCGGGTACGCGGCCACGCGGCCGCGGATTCCCGACAACCCGGCGGATCCGCGCAACCGGCGCGTGTCGATCGTGGTGCGCTCCTTCGACGAGCGCGACCTCGCGGTGCTGTCGAATTCAGGTCAGCCGTAGGCCCGCAGCGTTGTTGTAACATCGCGGGAGATGCACTCCTGCCGTATCCTCGTGGCCGACGACGACGTCGTCGCCAGGACGGTCGTTGGTGCGATCCTGCGGAAGCAGGGCTTCGAGATCGAGGTCGCCGCCGATGGCGTCGCCGCGTGGGAGCGCCTGCAGGCGCCCGACGCGCCGCCCCTGGTGGTGCTCGACTGGATGATGCCCGGGCTGGACGGCACCGAGATCTGCCGGCGCCTCCGGACTCGCGGCGCGGAGCGAACGACCTACGTGATCCTGCTCACGGCGCGCACGGCCTCGGACGACGTCGTGACCGGCCTCGAGGCCGGCGCCGACGACTTCGTGTCCAAGCCGCCCAACGAGAAGGAGCTCGTGGCCCGGGTGAGCGTCGGCGCGCGGGTCGTGGCGCTGCAGCAGGCCCTGGCCGATCGCGTGCGCAGCCTCGAGGAGGCGCTGGCCAACGTCAAGCAGCTCCAGAAGCTGCTGCCCATCTGCTCGTACTGCAAGCGCATCCGCGACGACAAGAACTACTGGCAGCAGGTGGAATCCTACATCGGCGATCACGCCGGCGTGCAGTTCTCCCACTCCTTCTGCCCGGAGTGCTACGCGCGCTACGTCCAGCCGCAGCTCGACGAGCTGGATCGATACAAGCCATGACGGAGCCCGCGCTCGACCCCGCCGTCCTCGACAGCCTCCGGCAGCTCAACCAGGAGGGGGAGCCTGACGTGGTCACCGAGGTCCTCATCCTCTTCCGCGACGACGTCCCGGGGCGGATCGCGCAGCTCGCGGCCGCCGCTGCCGCGCGGGACGAGACAGCGCTCCATCGAACCGCCCACAGCCTCAAGGGCAGCGCCGGCAACGTGGGCGCCCACCGCCTCCACGCCCTCTGCCGGGATCTCGAAGCGCACGCCAAGGCCGGGCGGCTCGACGACGCGGCGGGCCTCGTGGCCGCCGTCGAGGCCGAGTTCCGGCGGGTCGAGGCCGAGATCCCACGCTACCTCGTCGACTGACTCAAGCTGGTCGCGTCGCGGCCGATTAGGGCACCGAGGCGGCATGAAGATTCTCGTGGTTGACGACGACGCGCCGACGCGCCTGGTCCTGCGGCGGCTGCTCGGACAGCAGCTCCGATGCGAGGTCGTCGACGCCGCCAACGGGATGGTGGCGCTCGACCTGGTCAACCGGGAGGCGCCGGACCTCGTCCTGCTCGACCTGCAGATGCCGGGCATGGACGGCATCGAGGTCCTGCACACCCTGCGCACGTGGCGGCACACCCAGCAGCTGCCCGTCATCGTCCTGACATCGGAGACCGACGAGTCCGTCGTGCGGCGATGCCTGGCCAAGGGCGTGTCGGGCTATCTCGCCAAGCCGCTCCAGCCGTCCCACGTCGCCGAACGCATCCGGCGGCTGCTGCCACCCGACGCGCAGGGGGAGCCCGAGCGGCAGGCCTCCTGACCCTCAAGTGCCGCCCGCGGCGGTCGATTGTTCCTCCAGAGTCCCGCGCCGCCGGCGCGCCCGGGGAGCGGGGGAGGAATCCTGCAGTCATGGCACACACCTGGACCGTCGGTCGCAAACTGTTTTCCGGCATCAGCGCCCTCGCCGTCCTCGTCGCCATCAGCGGCGCCGTGTCCTGGTCGCAGATGCGCGCCATCAAGGCGTCGCTCGACGCTGCCGTCCAGCGCGACGCCAAGACGCTGGAGCTGGCGCTCAGCCTCGACGAGAAGCTGACCGCCCTTCGCGTCGACGAACGCGGGCTGATTCTGGGCGCCATCGCGAACGACGCGGCGGTGAGCGACCGGGCCCGGGCCGAGCTGGCGCGACACCTCGGTGAGACCCGCGAGCAGTTGGCTGCGATCGGGCCGCTGCTCGTCCGCGACGAGGGCCGCCGGGCCGTCGCCGCCATCCAGACGGGCCTCGACCGCTGGGAGCCCATGCGCACCGAGCTGGAGCGGCTCATTGGAGCCGGCATGGTGAGCGAGGCGTGGGCGCTGTCGCACACGCAGAGCTTCCCCACGCTCGACGGCCTCAACCAGCACGTCAACGCCCTCGTGGACCTGCAGCGGCGGCTGCTCGACGACAGCGTGCGCGCCGGGGAGGCCACGTTCGCTACGAGTGTGTGGGTCGTCACGCTGGTGGTGCTCCTCTCGGTCCTCGTGACCGGCGCGGTCGCCTGGAGCGTACGCGGCGTCGTCCGGACGCTGCGCGAGACCGCGGGCGAGCTGGCCGAGAGCGCGCACGAGGTGACGAGCGCCTCCCGCCAGGTGGCCCACGCGGCGCAGACGCTGTCGCAGGGCGCTTCCGAGCAGGCGGGCTCGCTCGAAGAGACCTCGGCCGCGATGGAGGAGATGGCCTCGATGACCCGCCGCAATGCCGAGCACTCGCAGCAGGCGGCCGCGCTGATGCAGACCGTCGACGGCCGCGTGCACGAGTCCAACCGGGCGCTCGAGGAGATGACGGGCTCGATGGCGGCGATCAAGGAGTCGAGCGACAAGATCTCGCGGATCATCAAGACCATCGACGAGATCGCGTTCCAGACGAACATCCTGGCGCTCAATGCCGCCGTCGAGGCGGCGCGCGCCGGCGAGGCCGGCATGGGCTTCGCCGTGGTGGCCGACGAGGTCCGGACGCTGGCCCAGCGCTCGGCGCAGGCCGCGAAGGACACCGCCGCCCTCATCGAGGAATCCATCGTGCGATCGGCCGAGGGCGCCAAGCGGGTGCAGCAGGTGGCCGGAACCATCCGCGGCATCACCGACGCCGTGGGCGAGGTGAAGGACCTCGTCGAGCAGGTCAGCGTGGCCAGCCGCCAGCAGGCGCAGGGCATCGATCAGGTCAGCCAGGCCGTTGCCGAGATGGAACGGGTGACGCAGTCGACGGCGGCGACCGCGGAGGAGAGTGCCGCGGCGAGCGAGCAGCTCGGCGCGCAGGCGGCAGCCGCCATGGAGGTCGTCTACCGGCTGCAGGCGCTCGTCGGGACGGGCAGCGCCGCAGCCCCGGCCGCCCGCGAGCCGCGTCGCGCCGCCGACGCGGGGCGTCAGCGGGTCGTCCGCATGCCGGCCAGGGCCGACGCCGCGACCTCGGCCGAAGAGCAGATCCCGCTGGAGGGAACCGGCACGTTCGGACGGTTCTGAGCGGCGACGTCTGTCCAGGTCCATCATGTCCGCCGACTTCACCGCCGACATCGATGCCAGGCTGGCACGGGCTGCGTGCGGCGCCGTTGTCGATGGGGACGGCGGCGTGGCGCGGCGCGTGCGAGCCTCGCTGGAGGACGTGGCGGCCGCGCTCTCGTCTGCGGACCGCCCGGGCCTGGCCGATCTGTCCGGCATCCTTCGGCGCCTGGCGGCGGCCGTCACCGAGGCCGACGCGCTCGGCGCGCTGGCGATTGCCGAGCAGCTCTGGGCCGACTGGAAGCGGGGGGCGGCCGGCGGCCCGGCGGCGCCGTCCGCTGGCGCGCCGATGCCGTCCGGCCCGGGCGATCCGGTGGCGGCCGACGTGGCCGCCCTCGCCGCCGATCCCGTGCTGGCGTCCATGTTCGTGGAGGAGGCGCTGGACCACTTGAGCGCCATCGAGGCGACGGTGCTCGCGCTCGAGGCCGCGCCGGCCGACGCGCGGCTGCTGGACGACCTCTTCCGCCCGTTCCACACGGTGAAAGGCAACGCCGGCGCCCTCGGCGTGCAGACGGTGCAGGGCGTGGCGCACGTCGTCGAGAGCCTGCTCGACCGGTGCCGATCGGGCCAGCACGCGCTCGGTACCGCCGAAGTGGGCGTGGTCCTCGAGGCGGTGGACCTGCTGACCACGATGCTCGCCGACTTGCGGACCCGTCTTGCCGGGCAGGCGGGCGTCGACACGTCGGCGGCGCGAACCGATCTCCTGGCCCGCGTCTGCGCGCTCATCGACGGCCACGTCCCGGCGCCGCCCGCGCCCGCCGGCCGGGACACGACCGCGCCGCGGGCCGCGGCCGAGCACGACTCCATCAAGGTGGACACGCGCAAGCTGGATCACATGGTCGACATGGTCGGCGAGCTGGTCATTGCGCAATCGATTCTCCTGGCCGATCCGCGGCTCGCCGACGCACGCGACGAGACGTTCGGCCGCCACCTCGCCCAGCTGAGGCGGATCACCGACGAACTCCAGCGCAACGCCATGGCGATGCGCATGGTGCCCATCCGGCAGACCTTTCAGAAGATGGCGCGGCTCGTCCGCGATCTCAGCAAGAAATCGGGCAAGCCGGTCGACCTCGTGCTTGCCGGGGAGGAGACCGAGCTCGATCGGAAGCTCGTCGAGGCCATCAGCGATCCGCTGATGCACATGATCCGCAACAGCATCGACCACGGCATCGAGCCGGCGGACGTGCGCCGCGCGCGCGGCAAGCGCGCGTCCGGCAGGCTGTCCCTGTCGGCGACCCACCAGGGTGGCAGCATCCTGATCGAGCTCGCCGATGACGGCGCCGGGCTGGACACGGCCAAGATCCGGGCGAAGGCCGTCGCGCAAGGCCTCATCGCGGACGACGCCCCGCTCGACGATGCCGACATTCACCTGCTCATCTTCCGCCCGGGGTTCTCGACGGCCGACGAAGTGACGGAGATCTCCGGCCGCGGCGTGGGCATGGACGTCGTGCGGCGGAACATCGAGCGGCTGCGCGGGCGCGTCGACATCCAGTCCACGCCGGGACAGGGCGCGACGTTCTCGATCAAGCTTCCGCTGACGCTCGCCATTGTCGATGCGTTGCTGCTGCGCGCGGGCCGCGAGCGGTACGTGCTGCCGGCCTTCGCCGTGCGCGAGTCGCTAAGGCCGTCGACCGACGCGATCCATGCCGTGCACGGCACTCCCTGCATGGTCCGGGTCCGCGACGCCCTCATTCCGTTCGCGCCGCTGGCGGATCTGCTGGGCGCGGAAGACGGGGTCCGCGTCGCCTCCGAGGGCACCATCGTGGTGATCGAGGACGACGGCCGGCCGGCCGCCCTGCTGGTCGACGAGCTGGTCGGAAAGCAGGAAGTGGTCATCAAGGGGCTGGGCCACCTCTTCACGGACGTGCGCGGCATCGCGGGCGGCGCCATCCTCGGCGACGGCCGCATCGGGCTCATCCTCGACGGCGGCGCGCTCGTGCAGATGATTCGGGGCAGCGCGGCCCGGGCTGCGTGACAGGACGACACGAACGAGGCATGTCCATGACGGCGAAGTATCTGACCTTCACCATCGACGACGAGACGTACGCGGTCCCCGTGCTGAAGGTGCGCGAGATCATCAAGCTGCTCGCCATCACGCCGGTGCCCCAGACGCCGCCGCACGTGCGCGGCGTCGTGAACCTCCGGGGCAAGGTCATTCCGGTCGTCGATCTGCGGCTGAAGTTCGGGTTTGACGGCCGGGATCTCACCGACCGCACGTGCATCGTCGTCGTCGACGTGGCGCTGCCGGCCGGCGCGCTCCTGATGGGCGTGGTCGTCGACGCCGTCTCGGAGGTGCTCAGCATCAGCGCTGGAGAGGTCGAGCCCACGCCCGAGTTCGGGGATCGCGTGGACACCGGGTTCATCACCGGCATCGCCAAGTCGAGGGGCCGCATCATCATGCTGCTCGATCTCGACCGCGTGCTCTCGGCGGACGGCGTGGTCACCCTGCGCGCCGCGTGATGAGGAGCGTCACCCAGTGACAGGGATGATCGCGCCGCCGGCCATCGCCGATCGCGACCTGCAGGCCGTCATCGACCTGGTGTACGAGCGGAGCGGCATCGCCCTGCATGCCGGCAAGCGGGCGCTCGTGACCGCCCGGCTGCAGAAGCTGGTGCGGGCCGGGGGCTTTGCCACCTTCGCCGACTACCTCGCTGGCGTGAAGCGGGATCGGTCGGGCGAAGCCCTTGACGCGCTGCTGGACGCCATCACGACGAACCACACCAGCTTCTTCCGCGAGCCGCAGCACTTCGAGTTCCTCGTGTCGCGCGTGGCGGCCCTCCGCGGCGGCATCGACGTCTGGAGTGCGGGGTGCGCCACCGGGGAGGAACCGTACTCGCTCGCCATGGCGCTGGCGGACGCTCGTCCCGACCTGGCCGAACGGGGCGACGTCAGGATTCTCGCGTCCGACCTGTCGGGGAGCGCGCTGGCGCGCGCCCGCGCCGGCGTGTATCCGATCGACCGCGTGCGTGACGTGCCCGACGAGGCCCGTCGGCGACATCTGGAGAAGGGCCTCGGTGCGCAGGCCGGCCTCGCGCGCGTCCGGCCCCACCTGCGGCGCATGGTGCGGTTCGAGCGGCTCAACCTGCTGGATATCGACCATCTCGGCCGCGCCTTCGACGTCATCTTCTGCCGCAACGTGATGATCTACTTCGACCAGCGGGTGCAGCAGCGGGTCGTGGGCATGCTGGAGCGGCACCTGGCGCCGGGCGGGTATCTGTTCGTCGCGCATGCCGAGAGCCTCACCGGACTCGCGCACGGGCTCCGGGCCGTCGCGCCCGCGGTGTACACGCGGAGGCCGGCATGACGACGGGGCGTGGACTGCCGCCGATCGGCCGCAGGAGAGTGGAGGTCGGACCCGGGGAGTGCGCCGTGTCGAGCGACCCGGCCGATGTGCTCGTGGCGGAAGCGGTGGGCAGCGGCATCGCGGTCAGCCTGGTCGATCCCGCCGCCGGCGTCGCCGGCCTGCTGCATCTGCTCCTGCCGGAGGCGAGCATCAACCCGGTGCGCGCTGCCGAGCAGCCGGCCGCCTTTGCCGACACCGGCCTGGCCCTGCTGCTGAAGGCCGCGGGCGCCCGCGGCCTCAGCGTGGACCGCGCCGCGGTCGATCTGACCGGGGCGGCCGAAACCGCCGTCGGCGGGGCCGCGGTCTTCCGGCTCGGTCGCCGCAACCTGCTCGCCGTGCGCAGCGTGCTCGCCGGGCTCGGGCTGGCCATCCGCGCCGAGCAGGTCGGCGGACGCGAGTGCTACCGGGTGGAACTGCCCGTCTCGACGGGCCGGACGGCCGTCACGATCGGCCGGGCGGCCCGCGACGCACGGCGCGAGGCGTCATGACGCCGACCCGCGTGCTGATTGTCGACGACTCGGCCGTCGTGCGGAAGCTGCTCGGCGACGCGCTCGATCGCGAGCCCGACATCGAGGTGGTGGGCGGCGCGGCCGATCCCTTCGCCGCGCGCGACATGATTCTGCGGTGGCGGCCCGACGTCATCACCCTCGACGTGGAGATGCCCCGCATGGACGGCCTGACCTTCCTGCGGAAGCTGATGGCGCATCACCCGCTGCCGGTCATCATCATCTCGTCGGTCACGACGCGCGGGTCGGCAGCGAGCATCGAGGCGCTTCGGGCGGGGGCGGTGGACGTCATTGCCAAGCCGGAGGGGCTCGCGAGCCTCGGCCGTGTGACGGAGCGGCTGAAGCAGCGCATCCGCGAGCTGCGGACGTCCCCGCCGGTGCGATTTCGCGCTGTCGACACGGGGCCGACGCGGACCGCGGGCGCGATCCGCCTGGCAGGCCGGCCGACCCCGCGCGGCCTGCTGGTGATCGGCGCGTCGACCGGCGGCCCGCAGGCCATCGAGGCCCTGCTGACGCGCCTGCCGGCCGATGTGCCCCCAACGCTCATCGTGCAGCACATGCCGGCGCAGTTCACCGCCACGTTCGCGGCGCGGTTGGACGGGGTGTGCCCGATGCGCGTGGTGGAGGCCACCGATGGCACGGCGCTCGCGCGCGGCACGGTGTACGTGGCGCCCGGGGATGCGCACCTGCTGGTCGAGGCCGACGGCCTGCGGCTGCGCGCGGCCGTCAGGACCGGGCCGCCGGTGCATCACCAGCGACCCGCCGTCGACGTGCTGTTCCACTCGGCAGCCCGGCTCGACGCCGTGCCCGTCGTCGGCGTGCTGCTGACGGGCATGGGCGCGGACGGCGCGGATGGCCTGCTGGCCCTCCGCCGCAAGGGCGCGGAGACGATTGCCCAGGACGAGCAGTCGTCAATCGTCTTCGGGATGCCGCGCGAGGCCATTGCCCTGGGCGCGGCAGGCCACGTCGCGACGCTGCTCCAGATGCCGACCGTGATCTACGACTGCTTCGACCGCCTGGCGAGGCGGGCGGCCTGAGGGCGGGCCCGCGTCACGCGAACCGCGTGTCGAGCCACTGCCACGCCGCGCCGCTCGCGCCGGCGCCGCGGATCACGTCGACCCACGCCGGCTCGCCCGAGTCGTCGAGCACCTTGATCTTGTCCTTGCTGACGTCGAGCACCGTGACGCCGGAGGCCTGCAGCTCCGCCTTCATGCGGTTCAGCAGCGATTCGGCGGACGCCATGTCGACGACGGAGCTGAGGTCCCAGTTCTGTGCCACCCGCCCGAACCTGTACTTCACCGTCGTCACCGACGGGTCGCCCAGCTTGCGGGTGTCGAAGCCCTCCAGCACACCGCGGCCGCCGTTGCCGCGGGGAATCTCGTTCGGAGCCGGCGTGCCGGGGAACTGCGGCGTGGTCGTGGTGTTCAGCGTGCCCATGAACGTCGTCAGGAACGTCGTGAACTCCTGGGTGGTCAGCACACCGTCACCATTGGTGTCGAAACGCTGGACGAGCTGCCGCGCGAGCTGCTGCAACGGATTGGTCGATTCAATCGGGGTCATGACGTCTGGTCTCCTGGCACACTCCGGTCTCGCGGTGGAGGCTGCAAGGGCGGTGCCAGCACCTCGCGGACGAGCCGGACGAGCGACCCCGGCGTGTACGGCTTCTGGATGAAGAACACCGCGCCGAGCGTGCGAAGCTCGGCAATCTGGTCGGGTTCGCCGAATCCGGTGCTCAGGATGACCGGCAGGTCGCGCCGGACCCGTCTGATTTCGCGCAGCACCGTCGCGCCGTCGAGACGGGGCATCGTCATGTCGAGCAGCACCGCATCGAAGGATGCCGCGGCGGAGAGAAAGGCGTCGAGGCCTTCGCGGCCGTCGGCCGCGGTCACGACCGTCAGGCCGGCGCGTTCGAGCACGCTCTGCGCGATGTCGCGCACGCCGTCCTCGTCGTCGACGACGAGGACCGTGCCGCGGCCGCGCCAGTCCGGCACCTCGCCCGGCGCGTCGGCGGCGTCAGCGGCGCGCGCGGCCGGCACGGCCGGGAAGTACACCTCGAAGGTCGTGCCCGCGCCGGGCGCCGTCTCGATGCGGATGGCGCCGCGGTGCCCGCGCACGATGCCGAGCACGGCGGCCAGGCCGAGGCCGCGGCCGGTGAACTTCGTGGTGAAGAAGGGATCGAAGATGCGCGCCAGCGTCTCGCGCGACATGCCGCATCCGGTGTCGCGCACCTCGACGAACACGTAGTCGCCGGCCGGGAGATCCTCGCCGAGGTACGTCGTGCGGAACAGGTCCCGTCCTGCGTGGACGAGGCCCGTACGGAGCCGGATCGTGCCGGGCTGGTCGCCGATGGCGTCCGAGGCGTTGGTGATGAGGTTCATGACGACCTGCCGCAGCTGGCTCGGGTCGCCGTTGATCGGCGGCAGGTTCCGCGCGCAGTCGAACACGAGCGTCGCCGTCTTGGCGATGGCCGTGTGGAGCAGATGGCCCATCTCCTCGACCAGCCGCGAGAGGTCGACCGGCCGGACCACGAAGCGGCCGCGGCCGGAGTACGCGAGCATCTGGCTCGTCAGCTCGGCCGCGCGCTGCGAAGCCGTCTCGATGTGGCGCAGCCGGGCCAGGATCGGCGACTCGGGCGGCAGGTCCATCTGCGCCAGCCCGACGTGGCCCATGATGCTGACCAGCAGGTTGTTGAAGTCGTGCGCGATGCCGCCGGCGAGCACCCCCAGGCTCTCGAGCTTCTGCACGTGCGTCATCTGCGCTTCGAGGCGGCGCCGCTCGTCGTCCGACCGCCGCCGGTCGATGGAGGCCCCCAGCACGTTGGCGATGGCCTGCAGGAAGTGGACGTCGTCGCGCGTGAAGGGCCGCGGCGCCATGTCATAGGCCCCGAGTACGCCGAAGGGCTGCCGCGCGCCGTGAACGGCCACCGCGACGAGCGCCCGCACGCCCGCTTGCGTGAGCAGCGGGTCGGCCGCGATCCGGCTGTCGAGCGCGAGGTTCTCCACCGTGAGCGGCCGACCTGACAGCAGGAGCTGGCCCGCGTGGGAGTCCCGGCCCGCGCTGAGCGTCAGGGTGCCGACCTGCCCGGCCGGCCAGCCCGAGCCGGCGCGCAGGACGAAGTGATCGGACTCGGGCCGCAGCTCGAGCAGGCCGACGGCCGGGACGCCGAGGGTGTGCGCGACGAGCGCCACCGCCTGGTCGAGCACCAGGTCGAGGTCGATGTCGGCCAGCGCGCGCTGACCGAGCGCTGCAACCGCCGCCTGCTGGCGGGCGCGGACCCGCAGCTCGAGCTCCGCGCGCTTCCGCGCGCCGATGTCGGCGAGCACCGCTATCCGGCCGATCACACGCCCGTCCGGATCGCGCAGCGGTCCGATGGTCCCGCCGACGAGCACCTGCGAGCCGTCGGGACGCGTCACCAGGAACTCCGATTCAACGCGCTCGTTGGCGCGCAGCCGCTCCCGGGCGTGCGCCTCCATGTCGGCCTGCGCGAAGCGGAACGAGAGCACGTCCGTGAAGCGGCGGCCCAGGATGGATGCGGCCGGCACGCCGTACAGGCGCTCGGCGCCCCGGTTCCAACTCGTGGTCCGATCCTCGAGGTCGAAGGTCATGATGGCCTCCGTGACCTGCTCGAAGATGGACGCCTGGTGGGAGAGTGCCGCGCGGAGGCGCTCGCTCTCCGCGGCGGCCTGCCCGCGCGCGGCCCGTTCGCGGCGCAGGCAGCGCACGGCCAGGAGGACCGACACCCCGGCCGCCAGCAGGCAGACCACGACCACCGTCAGCGCCAGCGGCGCGATCGAAGACACGTCCGTCCCCTGCAGACGGCCGCAAAGGCGATGCCGCCACCGGCAATTCGGGGTCGGGCCTGTTTTTCGGCCGGCGCGCCGACTGTCCATGTCAGCCGGCCGACAGATGTCGACGGAGCGACGAGCGTGATGGGGTCGGGCAGGCCTCTGGCGTCAGAGCGTCGTGCGCCGGTCAGATCATCCGGCGGCTGACCACGCGCTGACGACCATGGTCCGCATGGTCCAGGCCACAGTGCGGATCCAGTTGGTGCGCACCAGGCGGGCGTGAACGGCGGCGTCGAAGCCGGCGGCCAGCCGGCGGTGGGCCGGCACCTGGACCAGGAACGTCGACAGCCAGATCGCGGCCAGCAGCGCCGCCCCGATCCACGCCAGCGGCGCGGTGCCCGGCGGCGGCGACCACGACAGCCAGAGCGCCGTGGCGGCCTCTGCGATCATCAGCGGGGCGACGACCCAGGTCGTTCGCGCGGTGTGCCGTTCCTCGTAGCGGGCAAACGCATCGTGTCCGACGGATGCGAAGAGCGGGTAGTGCACGACCTGCACGAACCAGATGAGGCCGGTCAGCAGGAGCGTCGCGCCGAAGTGGACGAGGAGCACGGCGCTCACGGCGACCATCGCTGGAGGTACGCCGTCACGCGCAGCTTCCGGGCAGTGTTCTCGGAGCTCATGTACCGGATCTTGCCGAAGATGGGACGCTCGGGGCCCCAGGCGCGATCGTAGCGCCCCAGGACCCAGCAGATGCCGCTGTACGAGTTGGGATCGCGGCCGTCGAGCGCGTACGTGTTGTTGAGCTCGATCATGATCGAGAGCGCCTCGCGCGGGGACGCCGACCACTCCAGGATCTTCTTGCCCCAGAGCATCCGAAGGTAGTTGTGCATGCGCCCTTCGCGCATCAGCTGGCGCTGGGCGGCATTCCACAGCGGGTCGTGCGTCTCGGCGGCCCGGAGCGTGTCGAGGTCGTAGGCGGGATCGCGGGGGTCGTCGGCGTGCTCGTCCAGCGTCTCGCGGGCCCAGTCGGGCAGCGAGTCGTACGTGTCGTAGTCATCGCGCCGGCTCGTCATGTTGAAGCCGAGCTCGCGCCAGGTGACGAGCTGGTCGAGGAAAGCCTCGGTGGCCGGGCTCGCTCCCCACCAGCCCTCGCGGGCGCCGGTCGCCTTCGCGCTGACGGTGCCCAGCCAGCCCTCGCGCGCCATGACCGCCTGGAAGATCTCGTGCGCCGAGATGTGACCCCAGTGCAGGTAGGGCGACAGCCGACTCGTCACCTCGTCGTCGGGCTCGTTGCGCGCGGTGCCGTAGCGCGGGAAGTCCTCCAGGAAGGCGTCGAGACGCCGGCGCGCCGCCTTCGCACCGCCCGTCAATCCCGTCGGCTGAACACGCTGGTCGATGGCCAGTTGTTCGAGTGAGCCGCCGCGGTCGAGCCAGTCGAGGGCCGACGGCCATTGCCGGGCGACGCCGGCCGGGAGCTGCCACGGCCCGGACCCGCGGGCCCTTTTCAGCGGGTTCGGGGCGGGGGCCTCCGCCAGATGCGCCGGCAGCGCCTGCTGCAGCGCGCGGCGGAAGGCGTAAGCCGTGGGGTAGATGCGGTCGACGGCCCGCATGGGCAGGAGGCCGTTGCCATCGACGGCTTCCAGGCGCACCGGGAGTCGACGGGCGGCGGCCTCGGTCATGCGCGGGATGAAGAAGGCGGGAAAATCGTCGGTGACGACGACCGCGGCGTGCTCGGCGAGGGCGGCCAGCAGCCCGCGCCCGGCGCGGCGGGCCGGCTCCACGTACGGATGATAGGCCACGCCGGCTCGCGCGGCGGCGTCCGCGTTGTCGCGCATGCCGTCGATCACGAACTGGTGGAAGCGGCGCGAGGCCCAGGGATGGTCGAGACGCAGCGCCTCGAGGATGACGAGGGGCCGTCCCAGCCGCCGCGCGTGATCGGCGGCTCGCTCCAGCGCGAAGTTGTGGCGCAGGCGGCGGTACGCGATCATCCAGTACAGGACGATGGCGCCGCGGTGGTTCTCGGGCGCGTCGTTGAGCCGTCGGACGCGAATCTCGGGTACCATGACGAAGCAGGGTGCGCTCACGGTAGGACGCGCGCCGCGGTCCCCACGTTGCGGAGGAAGTTACGTGATTGCCCAGCGATATCCCGAACCCTTCATCGCGCCCATGCGCGAGGAGTTGGCGCGCCTCGGCTTCGAGGCCCTTCAGACGGGTGACGCCGTCGACCAGGCGGTGCAGCGGCCCGGCACCACGATGATCGTCGTCAACTCGGTCTGCGGCTGCGCGGCCGGCAAGGCGCGTCCCGGCATCGCGCTCTCGCTCACGAAGGGTCCCAGGCCCGATCATCTGACCACCGTCTTTGCCGGCGGCGATCTCGAGGCCACCGAGCGGGCGCGGACCTACTTTGCGCCGTATCCGCCCTCGTCGCCGTCAATCGGGCTGCTGAAGGACGGCAAGCTCGTGTTCATGATGGAGCGGCGCGACATCGAGAACCAGACGGCGGAGGCCATCGCGACACGGCTGCAGGACGCATATCGGGAGTATTGCGGATAGGGAAGGAAAGGTCCGGAGAGGTTCGGAGGTGTCCGGAAAGGTTCGGAGGGGTCCGGAGAGGTTCGGAGGTGTCCGGAAAGGTTCGGGGAGGGCCGGTGCTCCGGGTCGCCGAGCCGTCGACTTGCGGCATCGATGCCAGCTCCTCGATGCTGTCAGCTCGGTCAGCCGCAGTATCGCCGAGGGATTCGCTCGACGCAGCCCAAGGGAGTTCGCGCGACCTTCCCGAACCTCTCCGGACCCCTCCGAACCTTTCCGAACCTCTCCGATCTATCCTAACCGCATGCGGAGCCCTCATCTGACATCGCGACTCATCCTGTTCGCCGGGGCGGCGCTCATCCTCGGCTGGCACGCGGGCGCGCCTGCGGCGCAGACCGCTGGCGGCGTCGACGCGAAGATGTTCCAGTCGCTGCAGTGGCGGAACATCGGGCCGGTGCGCGGCGGCCGGTCGATTGCCGTCGCCGGCGTACGCGGCCGGCGGCTCGAGGCCTACTTCGGAGCCGTCGGCGGCGGGCTCTGGAAGACGACCGACGGCGGCACGACGTGGGCGCCGGTGACCGATGGCCAGATCGACAGCTCGTCGGTCGGCGCGGTCGCGGTGTCCGAATCGCATCCCGATGTCGTCTACATCGGCATGGGCGAGTCGCACATCCGCGGCAACATCATGCAGGGCGACGGGCTCTACAAGTCCACCGACGCGGGCAGGACGTGGACGAGCGTCGGGTTCAAGACGCCGGGATTCACGATTTCCCGCATTCGGATTCACCCGACCGACCCCGATGTCGTCTACGTCGCCGTGTTCGGGAACGTCGTCGCGCCCAACCCGGAGCGCGGCATCTACCGGACCCGGGACGGCGGCAAGACGTGGCAGCGCGTGTTGTACCGCGACGACCGCAGCGCGGGCATCGAGATCCAGATCGACGCGAACGACCCGAACGTGCTGTATGCCTCGTTGTGGGAGGCGTACCGGCGCTCGTGGCAGATGTGGAGCGGGGGTCCCGGCAGCGGCCTCTTCAAGTCGACCGATGCCGGGGAGACGTGGACGGAGCTGACGCGTGCGCCGGGGCTGCCGCAGAACGGCCCCGTCGGCAAGATCGGCATCGCCGTGTCGCGCGCCGACTCGAAGCGCGTGTACGTGCTGCTCGAGCACGAGAACGGCGGGCTCTTCGCGAGCGACGATGCCGGCGCGACATGGACGCTCGTCAACGCCGACCGCAACATCCGGCAGCGGGCCTTCTACTACTCGCGCGTGTACGCGGACCCGAAGGACCGCGACACCGTCTGGATGCTCAACGTCAACATGTACCGCTCGACCGACGGCGGAAAGACCTTGACCAGCGTCCGCGCGCCGCACGGCGACTACCACGACCTGTGGATCGACCCCGACGACCCGAAGCACCTGGTGAACGCCAACGACGGCGGCGGCACGGTGTCGTGGAACTGGGGTGAGACCTGGACCGAGCTCGACTTCCCGACGGCGCAGATCTACCGCCTGGGCCTCACCAACACGTTTCCGTACTACGCGTGCGGCGGGCAGCAGGACAACTCCACCATCTGCGTGCCGGTGAACACGCTGCCCGGGGAGCTGGGGCCCGGCTATTTCTCGGCCGGCGGGGGCGAGAGCGGCTACGTGACGCCGCACCCGACGAAGCGCAATCTCTTCTACTCGGGCAGCCAGGGCGCGCTCATCACGCGCTTCGACCGCGACACCGGGCACATCCGCGACATTCAGCCCTATCCGCGGTTCTTCTCGGGCGAGCCCGCCAAGGACCTGCCCGAGCGCTGGCAGTGGACCTTCCCGATCGTCTTCGATCCGTTCGACGCGGACACTCTCTACATTGCGTCGCAGCACGTCTGGAAGACCACCGACGACGGCCAGTCGTGGACCCGGATCAGCCCGGACCTGACGCGCGCCGATGCCGACACGCTCGGCGACTCGGGCGGACCGATCACGCGGGACATGAACGGGCCCGAGATCTTCGCGACCGTGTTTGCCATCGGACCCTCGGCCGTGGAGCGCGGCCTCATCTGGACCGGCTCCGACGACGGGCTGGTCTACGTGACGCGGGACGCGGGCAGGACCTGGACCAACGTCACCCCGCCGGGCATCGGGGACTTCACCCGCATCAGCACGGTCGAGCCATCGCCGCACACGCAGAAGGCCGGCACCGCATACGTGGCGGGCAAGCGCTACCTGGTGCCGCCCGGCGACCGGCAGCCGTACCTCTTTCGGACGGACGACTACGGACGGACGTGGCGAAAGATCGTGGACGGCATCGCACCCCACCACTACACGCACTCGATTCGTGAGGACCCCGTGCGTCCGGGCCTCCTCTTCGCCGGCACCGAGCATGGCGTCTACGTGTCGTTCGACGACGGCGTGCGGTGGCAGTCGCTCCGGCTGAACATGCCGGACACGCAAATCTCGGACCTGGCGGTGCGCGGCAACGACCTCGTGGTAGCCACGCACGGCCGCTCGTTCTGGGTGCTGGAGAACATCACGACGCTCCGCCAGCTCACACCCGACACTGCGGGGGCGGCGCTGAAGGTGTTCGAGCCGCGCCCGGCCATCCGCGGCTACAACCGCGCGGACATCGACTACTACCTGGCGGCGGCCGCCGACAAGGTCGTGGTGGAGATCCTCGACTCGTCAGGGCGCCTGGTACGTTCGTTCACGGGGACGCCGGAGGACGAGAAGCGGACGGCGCCGGCTGGCGGCGGCGGCTTTGGCGGCCCGCCGCAGCTTCCGCCCACGACGCGGCCCGGCATGAACCGCTTCACGTGGGACCTGCGGTATCCGGGTTCAACCGTGTTCCCGGGCATGATCGTCTGGAGCGCCAACCCGGCCAACGGGCCGTTGGCGGTCCCGGGCCAGTACTGGGTGCGCGTGACGGCCGGCGACCAGAGCCAGTCGGTGCCGCTCACGGTCGAGCGCCACCCGCTGTGGACCCACGTGACCGTCGACGACCTTCGCCGGCAGTTCGACCTGGCCATCCAGGTCCGCGACCGCACGAGCGACGCCAACGAAACCGTCATCCGCATCCGCGATCTCAAGGCGCAGATTCAGGACCGGATCGAGAAGTCGAAGAACAGCCGGCGACTGAAGGAAATCGGCGACTCCGTCGTCCGACAGCTCACGGCCATCGAGGAAGAGGTCTACCAGGTCCGCAACCGCAGCGGCCAGGATCCGTTGAACTTCCCGATCAAGATCAACAACCGCCTGGCGTCACTCCGGCGGAGCATCGAGACCGGCGACAACCGGCCGACCGACGCCGCCTACGAGATTTTCAAGCTCCTCAGCGCCGACCTGCAGACCCAGCTCGACGCCTATGCCGCGGTGGAGAAGGGCGATCTGGCAAACTTCAACAAGGCCGCCGCGTCGCTCAGACTGCCCCCGGTGGTGGCAGGGGCGATTGAGAGGAAATGACGAATGGCGAATGGCGAATGGCGAAGGGTGAATGGCGAAGAGTGAAGGACGAGGGGCGAAGGGTGAAGGGCTGGAACCCGCCTTTGTTATTTCGTCATTCGTCATTCGCCATTCGCCATTCGCCATTCGCCATTCGTCATTCCCGTGACTACCCCCCCCGCGTGTGCATCTCCAGGTGCGGGTCGCGTTTGAGGGCGGAGACGGGGATGAGCGGACTGCGTGAGCGGTGTGCCAGGCGGGCCTCGGCGCCCCGATCGGTCCGCGCTTCCCAGGCGCCGGCGATGAGGTGCGTCAGCGCGTCGCGGCTGGCTCCACCCCGCAGGGGGCCGCGCAGGTCGATGCCCCGCGTGGCATAGAGGCACAGGTACCACAGCCCGTCCGCCGTCAGGCGGCTGCGATCGCAGTCGCGGCAGAACGGGTCGGTCGTCGACGAGATGATGCCGAACATCGTGCCATCGGACAGGCGGAACCGGTCGGCCGGCGCCGACGACACCTCGTCGATGGGCGTGACGGGGCCGTAGTGCGCTTCCAGGCGCCGCAGCATCTCGGCCCGCGACACCACCTGCTCCCACGTCCAGTTCGTGGCGCCGCCCACGTCCATGTACTCGATGAACCGCACCTCGGCGCCGCGCGCCTTGCCGAACTCCAGCAGCGCCACCATCTCGTCGTCGTTGACGCCGCCCATGACGACGGTGTCGATCTTCAGGCCCGGGAAGTACGGCACAGCCGCGTCGATGCCGGCAAGCACCCGGTCGAGCTCGTCGAGGCGGGTGAGCCTCACGAAGCGATCGGGCTGCAGGGTGTCGAGGCTGATGGTGAGCCGGTGCAGGCCCGCATCCTTGAAGGCGGATGCCAGCGGGGCCAGGAGCACCGCGTTGGTGGTCATGGCGAGATCACGAATCCGCGGGCGCCCCGCCAGCCGCTCGACGAGCAGCGGCAGGTCCTTCCTGAGCAGCGGCTCGCCGCCCGTCAGCCGCACTTTGTTCACGCCAAGATCCAGAAACACGTCGACCAACCGCTCGATTTCCTCGAACTGCAGGATGTCCTCGCGCGGCAGCCAGACATACTCCGCCTCGGGCATGCAGTACTGGCAGCGCAGGTTGCAGCGGTCGGTGACCGACAGCCGCAGGTTGCGGAGCGGACGGGCGTGGGCGTCCACGAGCATGGAGTCGAGGAATTATCTCACGCGAGCCCGGTAGACCCGGGCGGTCGGCGGTCGTGAGCCTGTCAGGACTTCGCGGAGGTCGCGCCGGCGGGCGTTCGGTCGAGGCGTACCTGGCGGCCAACTACGTCTTCAATCGCGTCAACTACACGTCGTTTTGTCGGCGTGATCACGTCGCCGCTGTTCGGGCAGCCCACCTCGGCCCAGTCGGGCCGCCGCCTCGAAGTCGGCTGGCGTTTGAGCTTCTGAGGCTCGAAATTCGGGGTCGGGCCTATTTTTCGCCCGCAACGGATTCGGGCCAGGGCGAAAA